>NZ_JBWLUX010000049.1:0-34480 GCF_057784315.1 Mesorhizobium sp. CNPSo 4684
ACCTGGTGGTTATGGCGGAGCGGCTGCACCCGATCCCATTCCGAACTCGGCCGTGAAACGCTCCAGCGCTGATGGTACTTCGTCTCAAGACGCGGGAGAGTAGGTCGCTGCCAGGTCTGCCAAACGCACGTTGAACTCTCGATCCAAATCGGATGGAGTGGAATCTTCTCATTACGATTATGTTGATGCATGTCGTTATCCCAAAACCGCTCAACACTTTTGGGCGACATGCATCGAGGCCCGCCAACGGGACTACGGGCCGCGCAAGCGGCCCTTTCATTTGGCGGCTCTTCTAATCCAGTAAGCTTCGGCTTACCTCTAAGGTTGACGCGGGGTGGAGCAGCCCGGTAGCTCGTCAGGCTCATAACCTGAAGGTCACAGGTTCAAATCCTGTCCCCGCAACCAATTCTATCATAAATCAATAACCGTCCCGGTCTAACCGGGACGGTTTTTGCGTTTTGCGATCTTCTGATCGCGCCGGGCCTGAGCGGCGACCATCGCTGCTGGACGAGAAACGTCCAGCACGATGATCGCCATCTTGTCCTGCAACCGCAGCGGAATATCGTTTCGAAGCATCGTCTCTAGCGCCTCAGCGTCCGATGGAAGTGCTTGCCCATCGCTGCGACCGGGAAGAGGGAACTCAGTGCCGAACCAAAAGACAAGATACATTCCGAATCCATCGGCGCCCGAGTCAGCGGCGTAGCCGGCCAATTGGCCCAGCGGCGCCGACCATAGCTCCCTATTGTAGTGACGTTTCGCCTCGATCGGCAGGTTCTTGCCGGCATGGCTTAGGAGCAGCACGTCCGCCCTGGTATTCTCGCCACGCCGCGCTTCAGGAAGGCTGGATACGATTCGATATCTTTCGAGGCGAACCCGCAGCAGTTCAAGAAGCCGATCGCGGTCCTCGTTCTCGATCTGTGGCGTTGTTGCAGCGCCGTCCTTGTCAGTGTTCCAAAACCGCTTCCACGGTGTTTCGCTGCCGGTGCGCAACGTCGCCCTGTATCGATCGACCTCTTCGAGAACCACTGCCGCGAGATCGGCCGGGCTTGCCGGAGCGCCGCCCGCAAGCGCCACGATGAGGTTGCTTACTGGCGGCGCGACATAAAGGTCATCCCGCAGCATTCTGGCATGTTCGGCGGCCGCGTGAGCGAGCTGCGGCCTCCAACTCGGGTGGATGTCTGAAGTGAGCGACTTGAGCATATCGCCGGCATCGGAGTTTTTGGATGCGCTCAGACGGCGGATCGCAGCCCTGATGATGCCGCTCACCGTGTCCGAGTGACGCCAATCATCCTCGTCGGCTTCATGCGCTTTTCCAAGAACCACGATCCGGAAGCGATCCAGTATGTCGGGTTGCGGAGACAGTTCATAGAATGCCTTTGCCACATCCCCGTTCGGCCGCAACAACACCCCTTCAGCTTCCTCTCCGCGGAGTTGAGCGGAGACAACGGTCGGATTGAGAGCCAGCGCGATAAAAGTCCAGACTTCCCGCTGTTCCTGGCCCAGTTCGGATCGTTGAAAGGCTGATGCGGCGTAGTTTGCCAAGTCTTCGGCAGAGAGAACAGATGCGCCAGCAACCAGCGCCTGCCGCAACGCGGGCATTGGGAGGTTAGGCCTGTTCTGCAGCATCTCCGAAAGAATGGCCGCAACCAGGCAATGCTTTTTGGCGTTCATTAGGTGATGGAGACCGTCCAGATCGTCATCTCCGGCGTCCAGGGCGGCGTTCCAATACCGCAACATTTGGCTGACACCGCGCTCCCGATCCTGCGCGAGACGTTGAACCGCCCACGTGGCAAGCGATGGCCCATCGTCGCCGCTGAAATAGTTCTGGCGCAGTCCCACGAGCGCGCAGACCAAAGGGGTCGCCTCAAGCTCGGCCTGTCGCCCATGCAACAGGCTTTGATGCAGACCAGCCGCGACGACCCACTCCTGGGGATAGGCTCCGTTCGTTGCCTCGGCTCGGCCGAGGCTCTCGGCATCGACCTTGACGTCGGTGTGGATTGCGAACTGGACGAAACCCTCTGCAATGGCGGCTGCAATCTCATCATTGGTGTATGCGGTGACTTTTGCTAGAGGGTTGCCCTTCTTCGATATCCGCGCATTGCGGTAGTGATCGGCAGCCCACTTCAAAGCACCGAACTCGCTCTCGACACCGCTGGCAATCGCTGCGAGCTTGGGGGTCAAGGCAGCGATGTTGTTCTTTCGGGAGGCGTCATTCTTGGCTGCTAGTTCGGCCTGGCGTCGCGCCTCCTCCTTTTTCCACTTGGCGTTCGTGTCGGACAGAAGCGCTTCTATGAACTCAACGTAGCCACCTTCCTCTTTGAGAATGGCCACGACCTTCTCGCGCCATATCGGCCACAGCGCCTCTCCGCGCGCAGCATATGCCGCGATCTCATACAGTCGCCTGCGCCCCAACCCCTTCGCAGCGGTCCGCGCCGATGCAAAGAGCCCCTCGATCAGTGACTCCGAAGCAGGCCGGCGCATAGTCGAGGTGTATTGATTCACAACAACCCAAGGTACGTCCGTGGGTTCACTGGTTCGCGCTAAAACGAGAAAGAAGTCGAGTTCCCGCCGGTGAGGGTCACGGTCCACCCACTTTTGGATCGCCTCGGCCACGCAGCTGTCCAGCATGTCCCAGACGTACTCCCGGGCATTGTTTATCCAGGTCCAAAGGCGATCGGCTGGGACATCTGGAGACCGTTCTATCGCGGAGGCCAGTGCCTGATCGATGAAAGAGCGGATCTGCGATTTTTGCCTGAGCGCGCTCGCCTTCCCCTGCGAAATCGGTACATCGAAAAGATCTTCGGGAGCAGAGCGACGCAGTGCAAAAGCAAGCGTGGTTAACGCTCCCCAATCCTCGATTTCATCATCCTCCGATGGTACGGAAAGTTCGTCGAAGTCGGCCAGAAGCTTGCGGATCTCGGATGAATTTATTGTCCCCATCGGCATTCCTGCAAGAAGCCTCGCCCTTAACACCACTTGGCTGGCGGCGGCCGGCTGACGCTCCAGCGCAACTATCAGGGCCCGACGTGCGACGGTTCGGTCCTCGCTTGCTCGGACAATTACTTCCGAAGCACGTTCGCGCATCCATAGTGGCCGACTGGGATCGAGCACGATCGCTTGCAGTTTGCTTTGAATCCCTTTTACCGGCGGCCCGTCTGCGAGCGCCTGGAGCACCGTGACTTGAAGATGACTGCGGACATCTGCGTCCAAGATAGTCGCGAAATCCTCCGCCAGATCCTCGCCGGCAAGGCCGCCGAGCACAGTCGCTTCCCCCTGCGAGGTAAGGAAATAGGGATCGTCACGATCGAGATTTAGAAGGATCGCTTTTCGTCCCGAGGTGTCGAAAGCGGCGGCGTCGCCATAGGCCAGCACGGTGGCGGCATCGCGATTGATGAGACGAAGTGCGCCTTGCCCGTCCCCCTGCAAGTGAAGATGGGCTGCGAACCAGGCATATAATCCCCGAAGTTCGCTCGGTGCCCTACGATCAGGCCCAGTGATAAGCGCTATTGCGCGTCCCAATGGAAACGCCGGATTTTTTCCCGCGCCCGTTACGGTCTTGGCTAGGAAGCGTGCGGCGAGAAATTCCTCCACGGTACGATGGAAGGCCTCGAAGATATGACCTTCGCCCCGGAACAACGCAGTGTCCAGCGTTGCATCTATCAGGGGAGGCTCCAGATAGAGGGAGTTCGTGCTCAAGTACTCATTGGCGCGGCCCGAATGGGGCGGCGGCGCATTAGAGCGCCAGAACGCCTTAGCGCCCGAAGCAAGGGCGTAAAAGCACAGCTTTGAAGCGGTGTCCAAGATTGCTGCGACGCCCGACCTGGAATCTGTTGCCCGTTCTGGATCGTGTTCGTGGGCGAGCGCCCAGATAGCCTTTTCGAACAGCTCAAAACGACTGCTTGGCCATATACCCTCGGCAGCGACCACCGAATGAAGCAAGCGGAGACTCAAGGGGCTCTCGAGAAAGGCTTCGGCGCCCCGATTGCGTGCCTCAATGACGAACGTTTTCGGATCACTGGCCCCGAGCGCCGTCAGCATGGCCCGGGCTTCGCCTTCGTCCAAGGGTAGAAGGCGCGCTACGGTGATCGCGCCATTGTTGGCCGCCCGTCGCATGGCTCCAAGATCGGCGGCCTCGCGCCAGTCCTCTGCCCGGCAGGTGAGGCGCCAACGACGGTTCTTGTTTGCCGACAGGCTATTGGCGAGTTGCAGGAGCTTGTCCTTGCCGTTCTCGCCCGTGCGATATTCGTCCAATGCATCAATATAAGTCGTCCCGCCAACGGGCAGCGGAGCGCCGTTCATCGCATCTCGACAGGTAAAGACCTCGCCACCCTCGGCCGTGGCCTCGTAACGCAGCGCTGTCGACTTGCCGAGACCAGGCTCACCGAGCAGAACGACGAATGGTTGGTCGCGCAGCGAGCTCAGGGGGCACTCGATGGTTTCTGACTGGCTACTTACAAGGACCCGACGGTCCAGCGATGCGATTCTCATCGGCAAAAAATACTGGCGCTCGCATTCGCGACCAAGAACAAAATGCAGGTTCTTCTCCAGCACGAGCAGAGCAAGCACTGTTAACTGCTCGATGAGCTTCTTGCTTTCGAACTCTGTCGATTTGAGCCGCCGCTCATTCATTGTGAGCGATCTTGCAGTGCCCAAAGCCGAAATTTTCCGCTGTCGGTGCCATCAGCGCGAAACCATCCGACCGCCCGGTAGATAGATCGAGATTTTCCTTAGCGGCGGTTAGTAGGCCGCTATCGTGGCAGGCACCTTTTATCGTGCATCACAAACGTCTATATGGTCACGGCGAATTCAGGGTTCGGCGCTCGTCACCTTGGGTTTCACCATCGGAGATGTTGGTGCGTGGTTGTTTGCTACCTGGCTCTGCATTGACTGGTTTCTCAACCTCAATCGGGACATGGAGGCAATTATGAAGGCTACGTTCAAGACTGGTATGGAAGCTCTCGCGGTTCTGTGGGGCCTGGGTAGTGAGCAACCACGCCATCAACAAGATGATGGAAGGATTCCCAAGGTGTAGCCGGAAGGGCCGCAGGACGGTTCGATTCCGTCCCCCCACATCAATTCGGGGACCTCGGCATTGACGGGTCCCTTTGCATTTGTCCACATCAGGCCGGAACGCGCGCCCTCCAAATCTGGCGCGCGCCGGATCCCAATTACTCTGCTAAAACCGCGGCGAGAGCCTTATCAGCGGGCAGAGGGTTGTTGGCCAACTCGTCCAGCATGATCAGGATTATCCGGATGGTCAGCATAAACCAACGCCGGCTTGTCATGCCGTCTGTGAATGATTCCCCAAGCTCCGGAATAGACACTGGCGCCTTTTGTTGATGCTCTCGAATGGCTGTGCTCATGCGCAGCGACATGATCTCGTTCTCGATCTCCGCATGGGCGAACGTGAGTGGGATTTTCGAGTGCGCAAACACGTTCCTGATGGCTCTTGCCGAATGCAATTCCTCGGCGATGGGTGAAGTAATGATCCCGAAGGCCTGCGCGACGAGGATTTTGCCGTTGAAGTCGGCCAGCGGACCTCGATTCTGAAATAACTGGTTTTGAAACTCCGCATCGCGGAAATGCAGCTTGCTCTGCAAGAGGCGTTCCAGCGCCGCTTCTGCAAGGGCCGTACCCGTGATGGCCACGGCTAGATCCGACTCTTTGCGCAGATCGTCGAGTATGGCCTCGATTTCGGGTGGGGTGGGGATCTTCGCGCTAAGTTTGCGAAGCGCCTTACGATTGGACGCCGATTTCATCTATCCCTCTGAGTTCCATCGGCAGTTGACCGGCATAGGTTGCCGTGCGGATTAGCCGCTCGAGCTGCGACTGGATCATGTGGACCATTGCAGAGGTGTTACCCTGGTGCGCGCGGTCTGCTCCAGCAGGTCATCAATCTCGGCTTTCGTAAATCTCTCCATCTTTCCAAAGGTACGCGCTGACGCCTCACCGGCTGGCGGGATTCAGTCAGCGAAGATTCAAAATGGAATTTCATCGTTCAGCTCGCGGCTTCCACGTCCGAAGTCCCGGATTTGTTTCTTCGGTTTCTCTATGTGCTTGACATCATCCGGCGACGGCAGCCGCTCTGGGTCGCCTTCTTTACTCTTGGCGCCGCCAAGAAGCTCGTTAATGCGCCTCAACAGCTCGTTCGCCGGCTTCAATGCATCTGCGCCCTTGTTGATCAGGTTGGCGATCGAGATCCCCATCAGCATTCCGTTGTCAAAGCGCGTGCGCGCGCGGTCAACGTCTGCGTCGAAGGCATTAAGCTTGGAAAAAAGAGAATTCTTTTTTCGCTCGTCGAGATCGGCGGCTTCGATCAGCTGTCGTATTTCGTTGACCAGGTTATGGATGCGGGCCTTGGTGGCGGCGTCCAGTTCGACCGAATAGATAACTCCAATACGCGCCTTCTGAATTTGGAACTGGAGGACGATGTTTTTAGTGGCCAGATCAAAGCTGTGGTGGGCGTCGTAAGCATTGTCGTGGTCAGGCAGTTCCCAATTTGACAAGGCGTCGATGTGGAGGGCTCTGGCTGCGCCGGTAATCTTGTTCATATGGCCGATCAGGGCCAGCCGTGTGTCGCCTTCCTCGTTGCCGCGAATGTCCTCGGCAAGTTGCTCGTCAAACAAGCCGACCAGCACCACAAACGCCTGTTGCGGGTCTTCTGGCAAATTATCGAAATTTATGGGTTCAGCCATCGTCCGTTCCCCTCCTGGCGTATCAAGAGATAGAGAACGAATGGGGAATCTGCAATGGCGCCTGATGTCAGGAGTGTGAGAGTTTGCTTTTATCCGTTCCCGGCACCCCCTGTAGGCGCAACGACAGGTTCTGTGCTCGGTCCGGCCAAACTCGGGAATTGAGGCGGCCTACGGAGGCCGGCTGGCACGCCTCAAGAAAGAACTGTTTGCGACACAATAAATGGCTTCTCGCGTCGCAGCACTGAGCGTCTTTTCGACCTCGGCCAGTTTGTATCGCAGGATTAGTTCAATCGTCGATTTGCAGTACGATCTGGGCATAATTGCTGGTCATAGCGAATGTCGTATGGTCCGCGCTTGTCGCAGGCGGTTGCTCGTACCCTATACCCAAGCATATCTCAGGTCATGCGCCCAAAGGATGTCTACTAAGCCACGACGAAGAGCATGAGCGGCCGCCAAAGACAGCGCTCCAAAATGCGGCATTCTGGCATTCAAGACGACCCATTCGACGTCTTCGCCAGCACATACGCCGATGCGCGAAACATCATTGTTTTCATCCTGTCCAATCAATTCAGTGACCACCGCGATGTACCTACGTGGAACGGTGGCCCCCGACTGGAATTCCTTCGCTGCACGCACTAACTTGCTGGCCTCAATGCCGAAACAAACATTTGCGGCGGCTCGTAGAGAATAGAGCCCTGAGTAGCCCGGATTGCGACGCTTCCAAGCCTCCCAGGTGCCGCGCGAGATATTGACCGGGATGACCGGCTTCAGAGGCGTGCCGTGTGAGAGCGCCTCGTCGACATGATCGTTCCACGTGTCCAGACTTTCCAACAGTGGTTCGTCCTTCAGCGCCGCTCTCACGCGGCGATACTCGATTGATGAAAGCCGCGGCACCGTAAGAGCCACATCTTTCACTCGTTCGAAAGGAAGGTGGTTGCGCCTGGGTCGTCGATCTCCGAAGAACGGGCTCTCAGTTCTCATGACTGTTGTAGGCTTTACGAAGACACGCCCTTCCCACTCGAACACGATATCGGTCTCGGTCTCCTTCGCTGCCGTTCGCCCGTGATCACCTCTTACGAACTCGGTCATATGTCGCTCAGCGAGCTTGTCCCAAGCGGATTTCAGAGCTTCGAATTCTAAGAATGGGCGCTGCTCATGGATCGGCACGTAGTCCATCGGCCACAGAGCGACGGTATCGAACCCGTCTCCGTGAAGATAGCACCCGGCGACCACAACACCGTCGATCTCGTCGGTATCGTTCCGCGCCCGCGTCACGACGTGCTCCAGAAGCTCTTCGTGAGTAAGCGCGGTGAAGCCATTGTTGACAATGAAAAGGACCGAGATTGCGTCTTGGCCGATCTCTTTTCGGCTCTGCTTCAGCTGGGCTCGTGCCGACCTCACAATCCCCCTTATGGGACCCTGCATTATCGTCGCGTACGCGTATCGAGCATTCTGCTCGACTGCTGTCGGATCGATCACCACCACCGGGCGATCGGGTTGAAGCGCTCCGAACAGCTTGCCGATCTTCGCCTGGGCCTCGGGCTTCCCAAGCCGTTCCTCATCTAACAGCTTGAGTTCGATTATCGATCCACCCAGAACATAGTCGGAATTTCTGGTGTGTTTCCGGTCCGAGTCTTCATGTGCTCGTCCACCGCCAGCTTGAGCTATGACGAAATCTATATCGCGATCCTCAGACAATGGCCGAATTCTTGACAGCTCCAGCATGTGCCTTTCTCGACATACGATCTCTAACCGATGGGCCATGTATCTGACATCGATTCGGCTGGTTTACCAAAATTCTGTCCCTGCGGATCACTTTACTGCATCAAGGACTGCACCTCGCCCCACGCCTAAAGCCTCGCGTCTTGCCTTGGTCAGTGTTCATGCTATGTTCACTCATGCTTTTCAAGGAGGATAGGGTGGCTTGACCTGCAAAGGACGCCCATTCCGAGCCGATTTTTGCGACAATGTCGAGCATGCCGTCATAGGTCAGCCTGCAGCATGAAAGAGTCACAGGGCTACACAGGTCGGCCAAAAACAACGCGTTTGACTACGAGCGAGGGTGCATCTTGGGACAAGACGAGAAGGAAGCTTGCGCCAGGGTGCCGAGTGGGGAGGCGCAACTCCTCATCGACCGGGTTAAGGTCGCAGAAGCCGCCCGCGAAGAGATGGAAGCTCTTGCAGCAAGTGTCCGCGATCTCGTGCTGCGCCAGCCGCCTATTCAACTCCTTGGCTATCTACTCGCCCAATTCCACATGGTCATGATGCTGACCCCCGCAGGCTCGGAAGACGAGCCTCGCCCGAACAAGGACGCCATAAAGACTTTCCAATTCGCTCTCGAATATGTCCACGCTGTTTGGAGCAGCAGCGGCATGCTGCCGACGGAACAAGCTCCGTTCGATGAGGCTACGGCTGGCGAGCTCATGAATGCGCTCGACCAACTTGAGGACAAGACCATGTGGTACTGCATGGCCAGTTCGGAGTCTCAAACCGAATTCCATGCAAAGTCGACGTGGGCGATCATCAGAGGGCACCGCTATCAGGTCTTGGAGGAAGAGTTCTTTCGGTTCGTGCTCGAACCACACGATACCGCTTTGCGCGATGCCTACGGAATCGGCTCCATTGACATCGCAAAGGGAATTCAAAGCATCGCCGACACGTTCAGAAGCGGCTTCAGCCACGCGGTCAGCAAGATCAGGGAGCGGATGGACGACACCTATCGAGAGGTAGAGGCGTCTGGGGAAAGCCTTGGGGCGGTGCTGGAACGGCGGAATGCGGAAGACAGCTCCTTAGGAGCTGAGATGTCTGGACTGTTTCGCGACATGTTCTTTGGTGGAATTTGTAACCTGAGCCGCCATTCCAACCTGCCGGTACCGTTGCTTGAAGACCTCTCTTACGAGCCCGGCCAGAACAGCGACTTTTTTGCAGATGGCCCGTTTGTTGGCACGCCGATGCGAACGCTACCAGCACGGATCAAGCCTGGGATCAAGCTTGGGAATGAATTCTACGCAACAGACGGCCAGTTTGTGCGTGATTCAGCCTACCGGGCGATACAATGGGGCCTGTGGAAGCGGCTACCCTATCGTGACGAGTGGTTAAAGCGTCAGGGTCGCACAATTGAGCAGGCCTATCCTATCATTTTCGCAGATCAGTTAAGGGGGGCTCGGACTGTTGAGAGCGTTTTCTACAAGGACGTGCAGACCGGCCAGTGGGTTGAGACCGATCTGTTGATCATATTGGCCGACGTGCTGTTCGTAATTGAAGCGAAAGCTGGCGTCATGCCGATGCAGTCTCCGGCGACCAATTTTGCGAGTCACGAGCGCGTTGTTCAGGAATTGATCGTCAAAGCTTACCAGCAGTGCAAGCGATTTATGAACTATCTAGCAAGCGCCGCCACTGTCGCGTTGTACAAACTTGTTGATGGGAGTTACGTCGAAACTTCCCGGCTTTCGAAAAGCCAATTCCGATTGATCCTTCCAATTGGTCTTACAGTGGAAGCCTTCACGCCGTTCTCGGCTATGGCAAAGGAGTTTGCCGGGGTGGAGCCTATTCTAGGCAAATACCCGTTTATCTCGATGTCTGTCGACGACCTCTTTGTACTCCGCCGTTTTTTGCCAACCACAGGGGAGTTGATTCACTATCTTGAAGTACGGCAACACGTCGCCGGCCTCAAGGGTGCGTTGCTATTCGACGAGACCGATCACTTGGGAGCATACATTGCCAAGAATCGCTTCGACATGGATATACGTGAACAACTAAAGGAGGCCGACCAAGTCACCTGGGATGGTTTTAGCGACAAGGTGGACCATCACTTCGAAGGAGAGGCATGGCGAACAGAGTCGCCACCATCGCAGCCGCATCCCGCGGCGCTCACTAGCCTAATTGAGGCCTTGGACAGACTCCGTCCCACTAACTGGTTGCGGCTGGACAGCATGCTGCGCAGCTTTGGACACAACGGGCGTGAGAACATTAGCCGTTATCTTGATCAACTCGCACCTACCCTTGCTGAACATCCGCGACGTCGATTTCAAATAGGCGAGGATCCGCCTCTGCAAATTTGGCTATGCTGCACGAACGCAATGCCAAGCGGGCAAGACGTACGGCATCAAGCGCAAGTGGGATGCCTGGCCGTCAGCGCTGCAGAGGTGCAGGTAATCATATTGGGGTACAGTAGGCCCGGCGAGGTCAGCAGCCTTCGTTGCGAGACAATCCAAGCTCCCTCGATTCTACAAAGCGATTATCCAGCACTTCTTGCTGAGGCAGAGCGACAGCGCAGCAAGATGATCAAGTTAGATCAGGGCTAGGCGAGGCCGGATCGCAAAATCAAGTTATGGTGCTGCCGCATTCCGACTTGGACCGCGAGCAATGACGCAAAGCTCGCAGGGGACGAAAGCCACGACCGGCCGCTGCGGGTTTTGAGATCGAGGCAGCGCGCAGATCAGATGGTGACCACGTCGAAATCCGCGGCGATACGGCTGCGCGGAAACACCTCGACTGCTTCCGCCAGAATTTCTTCGTCTGAATAGCGGCCAGAAATATGCGTCAGCACGAGCTGCTTCACACCGTTGCGCGCCGCCAGCGACGCCGCTTCCGCAGCTGTGAGATGTCCGTATTCACGCGCCATGGCTGAGTCTCGTTCGAGAAATGTGGCTTCGATGACCAGGAGGTCGGCGCCACGAACCTGATCAGCCAGTCCGTCGACGGTTTCGGTGTCGCCGACGATCACAACCTTCTTGCCTGGTTCAGGCGATCCTAGTACGTCCTCAGGCGCAATCGTTCTGCCGTCCTTGAGGGAGATAGGATGTCCTTCCGCCAGACCCTTCCTTATCGGACCGTCCGGCACCCCCAACGCTGCCAACTGCTCCGCGCGGAGGTGGCGACGCGCCGGGGTTTCTAACACGAAGGCGTAGCTGTCGGTGTCCCGGTGACGGACTCGAAAACAGTCAATCGCGAAGCCATCGGTACCGAAGACCCGGCCTGGCACCAACGGGGTGAGCTCGAGTGGGATCGGAGCCCGACCTTCGCCCCATAGACCGGACAGCATGCGGGCGACGATGTCGAGGGTGTCTGCGCTTCCATGAATGGTCACGAGCTCCTCGCTCTTCCGCAACCGGAGCGTCGAGAACAGGCCGGGTATCCCAAGCACATGATCCAAGTGCCCGTGTGTCAGCAGCAAGCGATCGAGCCGCCTAAAGCCGGCGCCGCTGCGCAGGAGCTGGCGCTGGGTGCCTTCCCCGCAGTCTACCAGGAGGCGCTGGCCGCCGGCCTCGACCAGCAGGCCAGGATGATTGCGCTCGGCCGAAGGGACGCTCGCCGAGGTGCCGAGGAAAGTGAGCTTGAAGATCATGGGGCGAGGATACCTCGCAAGGAGCGACGCCTCAAAGCGGGCAAATGGTTCAGCTGCTCCCTTTGCACGGTCGAGGAAATACTCGGCACGCAGCCAGAAGAACCCGTTGGAAACACGGACCGCGCGACTGCGCCGTCTTTGAGAAAACGGAATCCGGTTACTCCGGACGCATTCGAACGTTGCTCGCGCTGTCCCTGGTTCATACGCTTGGTGAACAGACACAGTCCCGTTCCGTCCCAAAAAAGGATCTTCAGGAGCGCGGCCTTCTTGCCGCGGAAGGCAAACAGATGACCCGAGAACGGGTCCTGCTTCAGCGTCTGCTGCACCAGCATGGCGAGCCCGTCGAGGCCTTTGCGCATGTCGGTGTAGCCCAGCGCCAGATGCACCTTCACGCCCGCCGGAACGATCATCATCTTCCTGTTCCTTGGCTTTCGAGATGCTCACGAACGGCGTGGGGATCGCTGCCGGCCGGCGCAAAGACGCGCCGGCCATCAGGCAGATCGATCCCCGTCATTCCGTTCGGTGGCTGCACCAAGTCACGCAGCAACAATGCCGCCGGCGTGCCCTCAGTCAGCGTGACAGGCGCGAGCTTGGCGCGCTTCTTCTGCGCCACGCCGAACTGCACGCGCCAACGGAACAGCATTCCCGTGACGATCCCGTGCTTGCGCGCGACCTGCGAGACGCTAACGCCAGGCTGATCGCTCTCCAGTGCAATGGCGTGCTTTTCCGCGTCGCTGAAGAAGCGCCGGGCAGGCTGCCGTGACGTGCCAGGATCATCCTTCGACGAGGGCGTCAAGCTCGATTCTGGCGGCGTTCCGTTAGCACTGGTGCTAACGACCGGGCGGGCGGAGGGATGAAGATGCGCCCGCCAGTCGATTTCGACCTCGCCGTCGTCCAGTCGGTCACGCCACGTGCGCAGGCTCGTCGGCGAAACATGCAATGCGGCGGCGTATTCGCGGATACCCATGCCGCTCCAGTTCATCGCCTCGACATGCATTGCCCAGTACGCCTGGACAGCGCGGTTGCGCACATCCGTGCTCACCGCGAAGCGCCGCCGAGCGCGCTTTTTCTGCCGCTTTGCGTGCGCTTCCAAGCGCTTCTGACGGCGCAATTCCGCCTGATATTCCGCGTGTTTGCGCGCCGCCTCGTTGCCAGCGAAGTACTTCAGCCAGCGATCGAGCGTGTCCTTCGTCAGGCGGTGCACGCGGCAATATTCCGTCCGCGTCAGACCGCTTCGCTGCCACGCTTCGACGTGAACCACCCAAAAGGATTGCCGCGCCTTGTTCTCGAAATGTCTCAAATTCACCGGAGATCCTCCATGCTACGAAGGAGCCCGACATGGCGCTCGAATGCACTACTCAATCTGGGTGCAGAGACCGGACGCTTACGAAACGACCGAGGGATGGCAAGATAAAAGGCAGCACATTGTGCTTTGGGCGGTTGGTTGTTTTTGCTGGTATTTTCGCCATTTCTCACACATTGCGGGCCTTTCCTGCAATGTGCGATTTTATAATAAGCTATTGATATGATGTGGGAAACTTCAAGGTGCGAAGCGCATCCGCTGGCTAAACCTGCCGGCGACTTACGCAGAACGAAGACGCCCAAGAAGGCGATCTTCGAATGTAGGCAGGGCGAGGTCTTGCCACGCGTGATCTGCCGGATTGCATGCATGCGCCGGAAGAAGATAGCCAAGCTGAAGGACATGGACGTCGGCGCGATCGAGATCGACCTTTCAGGCTACCGTGATCGGCCGCTGGATGAACTCTTCGACGCTATCCTGTTCGAAGGGCCGCGGACCTGGCTACACAATCCGAAGACGGCCATGGCGCGCGGGAATGGAGCGCGAGCCGCAGAACGGATCGGCAGCGAAGCTCGGGGTCTGCTTGCGTATAAGACGGAGGCCATCGATCTGTCTGAAACTGGCGTATGGGAAGATGGTGCCGTCAATCATCAGCTCCCTGTCGCGGCTAGCGGTGAATAGGTAAGATTTCGGCTAAGCACAGGGCAGATGGGACTACGACCTGTCTTCACGCGCCTGCGTTTGCGCTTCGTCCCAGCCGGCACGTTCCAGACCGGATCGTATCCGTTCCCGGTTATCTGGGGCTTTGAAACGGAGATCGGCCAGAATCTCTTGACTGGTCAGGTCGGGTTCCAACTGGCGTCCCTCCCTAGCGCAGGCTCTAGCCTTGTCCATATCGCCGGCAAGGGCATGGCACGCCGATAGTCGCGCCCAATGCCACGCATCCTTCCTCGGCAGGCATGAAAATGTGGCGGCCGCCTCGTGGTAACGGCCAACAACAAGCAAGGCTTCGCCCCTGTCGAAATAATACCACGCCGGGTGCATCGGATTGAGATGGATGGCTTGATCGAGCAGCGCCAAGCCGGCCTCGCCATTACCGCGCATAGCCTGGAAGAAACCGGTCTGTGCCAAGGTGTCGGCATCATACGGGTTGAGATCCAAAGCGCGCGCGAAGTGTTGCGCCGCGGCGTCGTAGTCGCCTCGATCTCTGTACATTAGAATAAGCGCCAGGATCCGGTGGCAGCGTCCCTCGTCGGGACTGAGCGCCGTGGCGACCAGAGCCCGATCCCGCGCCTGGTCGAGCACGGCTCGGGTCGCAGTGCTATATCCGCCGATGATCGTGTCCGCCAAAGCGAGGTAGGCGTGGGCAAGCCCAGAATTTGGATCGCGTTCGATCGCCTTCATAAGGTGGGTGCGGGCCTCGTGGTTGACCCCCTCGCCATAGCTGCGCAGCAACGCCATGCCGCGCAAGATATGGACATAGGCCTCGACATTGGCGGCAGGCGCGGGGGACGTGCGCCGAATGGCTGCACTCTCGATGTTGGCGACCAGCGCCGCCGCGATGCGTTGCGCCACCATCCTTTGGAAAACGAAGATTTCGCTCGTCTTGAACGAAAATGTCTGCGCCCAAACACGCCGGCCGGATGCCGTCTCCGACAGGACGACGCGCGCGCTATAACCATCCTCCGCGCTTTCGACGCTGCCTTCCGCCACATAGTCGGCGCCGAGGCGTTCGGCGGTGGCCCAGATATCTCCAGCGGAATATTCGGCCAGCGCAAAAGCCGAATGGCGCGCCAGCACCGCAACGGTCTTGAAGTAGGAGAGCGCATTAGTGATCTCCTCGACCGCGCCATCGAAGAGCGGTTTTGCCGCCACCCCGGCAAGGTCGACTCGAAACGGCAGGATAGCGACCATCGGCTCGGGCGGTCGTTCGACCGGAACCGCCGCTGTCGATGGCGGCAGCGAGATGGTCGGGCTGTCGTCGGCAGCCTGGAATAGGTACCCGCGCCGGGGCACCGTGCGGATGAGCGACTGCGTCTCGTCGCCAATGCATTTGCGCAGGTCGCGAATGCATTGGGTGAGCGAATCCTCGGTCACGATGGTGCTGGGCCAGACCGCCTCGAGCAGCTCATCTTTGCTCAGCACACGGCCGGGATTGCGCACTAGGAAGGCAAGCAGGTCGAAAGTCTTCGGCCTGATGGGCACAATCTCACCGTCTCGTCGCAACGTGCCGAGGTCGAGATCAAGAACCGAGCTGCCGATTTGGAACGCCAAACTCTTGCACCATCGCTGCATATTGTTCCACAGCGATCATCCCATCGGCAGAATCCGGCAACGTCAAGCCCGAAAGATGCGGACAAGACGCAGCCAGAGGCCGAGCCGATTGGCGGCTTGGGCCATGGCCGTCTCGCAGGGTGTCAACCGGTGAAGATAGGCCAGCATATGCGCGGCCTCGCCGCTGCAGAAACCAAGACTTGCCGTCGACAGTATCCGGTGCACTTCTTCCTGCGCCAGAACCGACGGCAGAAATGGTCCTTCAACCTTCACAGGCACGATCGATCTCCAGAGTTGGCGGCGGCAATGGCGCTTGGGGCTCCAGCGATGCGAGATAGGCAGCGACATTCGCCTGCAGCCGCCACAGCGTTGCATCGCGAATGCCGCGCACTTCGAGCTGGATGACGGTGCGACGCAGATAATCGGCACAGCTTCCGATGTGGCCAGCGGCAAGCGACAGTATCTCCACCATGGCCTGCTCCGGCAGCTCAGCCGCATACGCGGGACCACTGCGGTCCGCAACGAAGGCGATGGCCCGCAAATCTCTACCCGCGCTTCGAACAGGCACCCAGCGTGGAACGTTGGTCGGCGGGTCGGCGGACATCTCCCTGCGAAGCAGTAGGTCTATCGCCGCCTCGATGTCATCGACGGGGAGTCGGTAGACGACGCCGCGGCAACTGCCGCCGCGGTCGAGCGCAAGCATCAGGCCGGGCCGTTCGCGCGTGCCGCGCCACCGGGTCAGCCACAGCGAAAACCGTCGATGCCAGCCATGCAAGGTCGCCGGCCTTTCCTCGACGAAGTCGAAGCATGGGTTCCACAACAGTGAACCATAGGCGAACACCCATACGTCGCTGGGGAACCCGGCAAGCAGCCGCTTGCGGATATCGAGGTAGTCGCGATCTTTCAAGCATCGCAGTCCGGGCGCCGGGCCGGCGTCCTCAATCTTGCGATTGATCTTGGCGAGGAGGTCTTGGGTCAGGGCGATGCTGGCAAGTACGGCACTTCGGAAAGGGTCGGGCCAGGCATCCGGCCAGCCGGGCATTGGTCTGTCCAAAGGTAACCTCAACGGCCGACATGCGGCGCGTTCCTGACATTCAGCTAGACGCCGACAGAGGACTGGCAGCTTCAGGATATTCAAAAGCGGACGTTCAGGCCAGCTCGGCGTCGTCGTGACCTCACCCAGAGCGGACAGTTCAAGCTGTTGATCGCTGTCCGCACTGGGACGGTAGGACTTTCGCCCGAGTAAGCGGACAATTCTGCCGCTAAAACTTGCAGGCTGTGTTCGGACGATCTAGCTCCGCTCGGAATGACTTTGCCACTGGAGCGAAGATGACTGTCACGGCCTTAGCAGGCGCTCCGGACTCGTTTCGCCCGATGTGCCCACGGCCGGTATCAACATACCCATGGCCTTTCGAGACCACCTTTGGCGTGCACGTCGGATCGTTGCCCTCGTAGAACGTCACTTCGCCTTCAGTGACTGTGATGAAGACTGGGCCCGGATGCGAATGCCATCCCGTCGAGCTTCCAGGCGCGTAGTCATGGGTCCGCACGACGATGTCGAGCGGGCTTTTCGCCTGCGCAGCAAACCCGAGGTCTGACTGCAGGTCAAATGCATCATACGTAGCCCGTCCAATAACGGTTGGGGTGACTCCGACCGCCGGCTCTGCCTGAGCTGGCATCAACGCGGGCATTATTAGCTCGAAAGCCCATAGTGAGAACACAAGCACGCCGATACGGCGTGTGTTGAGGAATCGCGGCTTCATGGGTAGTCCTCCTATTGGATCCAACGTGTCCCGGATCAGGGTGAACGGCGATTAGGACGATGCGCGAGAGCCACGCGCGCCCGCGGATACTGCGTTGGTGATCATCTCGCCATTGGTCACTTGCTGTGCTGCGGTGACAACTCCAAGGCAAACCCGATCCTGATAGATCCAGACCGCATCACATCCTCCCATGCCCTTGCGGCGGTTTGCCGTCGCGTCTCTCGCGGTGGCTCAGTCGTCAAATTCGGGTGCCACAAAACAATGGCCCGTGCGGGAAGTCCTGAAGGCCATCCGAAAGTTCTCCGAATTTCTCCTGAAGGGAGCGGAAACCGCGATGTTTTTGTGAACGACGCTCTAGCGGCAAGCCGTGATAGAGTGCTGGCCGAGGGAATGGAGGCCCGCCTGCGGCGGGAGACTGAATGGAAATCCGTTTAGGTCAATCGCTCGCAATCAACGGCGTGACCGCCGATTTTGGCAACGAAACGTTGCGCGATCGGGAGGGCAATCCTGTCGATTTGCGACCTCAGGCTTTCGCGGTGCTGCGTTACCTGGCGCAGAATGCCGATCGCCTCGTGACCAAGGACGAATTGATCGAGGCCGTCTGGCTCGGCATCGCTGTCACCGAAGACAGCCTATTTCAGTGCATTCACGAGATACGGCGCGCCCTCCACGATGAGGCACGGACGATCCTGCAGACTGCGCCGAAGCGCGGGTACCGGCTTGTGCTGTCAGTGAACGGCGAGAAGCGTCCGACCGGGTCGGCGCCGGCCGAGCTTGAGGAGTCGTCACCTAAGGCAACGATGCCGGTGCCCGAAGCAATGTCGGCACAGCGTGCGCGAAAACCGTTGCGGGTCTCGCTGGTGTACATCATCGTTGTGGCTCTCGGCGTCATCGGGGCCACAATCTGGCACATCCGGCCGTCTCAAAAGACGCTGGTGGGCAATCCGTCGATTGCCGTGCTTCCGTTCGATGTCATCGACGCCGATGAGACCACCAAACGGTTCGCAAGCGGGATCGATCAGGACATCATCACAGACCTCTCGCGCTATCGCGACATTGAGGTCATCGGCTGGAACTCGAGCGGCACTTATGCCGGAGGGCCGGCCGATGTCCGTAAGGTCGGGCGCGACCTGAACGTGCGCTATGTGCTGAAGGGCTCGATCCAACGCGACCATGATCAGATTCGCGTGACGACAGAACTTCTCGACACAGCGACGGCTGTAAGTCTCTGGTCGGAGCGCTGGGATCGGCCTGTTGTCGACCTTTTCTCGGTACAGGCGGAAATCTCAAATGAAGTGACAAATCAGCTCGGCAGCTCGAAGGGCGCCATTCCGGAGGCGGATCGTATCACCGGGCTGCGGATGCAGCCCCATAATCTAACTGCTTATGAAACCTATCTCCGCGGTCGGGAATCGCTGCTGCACTTCACCAAGGAGAGCATCGAGGCCTCCATTCCGCTCTTCAGGCAAGCCGTTACGATGGACCCGAAGCTTGCGCGGGCTTGGGTCGAGATGGCTTCCGCTTACAACACGCTCGCAGGCTTTGGGGCGAATAGCGATGAGGTCCTGCCTAAGGCTCTCGCCGCCGCCGAAACTGGTCTCGCCATCGATCCGCAGGACGCGCTTGCGCACGCGATCATGGGCCTGGTCCTGGGACACATGGACGATTTCGAACGGGCAGAGGCGGAGTTCGACATCGCCCTTCGCCTCAATCCCGGCTCAGCCGACATCATGACCCTCTATTCGCTGTGGGCAAACGCCTTCGGAAAACCTGAGCGCGGAGCGGAGGCCGCCGACAAGGCAATTCGGCTCAATCCCAACTACCCGAATTGGGCCGCGTTGGGATTCCGCTACGCCTATTTCATGGCGGGACGATACGAGGATGCCCTGCGCGTTCTGGAGCGTCTGCCGCTCGAAAACTATAACAGCTTCTCCTGGATCGTTCGCGCTGCCGTTTATGTTGAACTTGGCCGTGACGAGGAGGCCAGGATCTGGGTGGCCAAGGGCCTTACGAAATATCCGGAGCTGACCATCGAAGGTTTCGTGAATGGACCTGGGTGGAGTGACTCCGAGCGGAAGCGAATTATGGACGCGATGCAACACGCGGGTTTTCCGCCTTGCGCTCTCCCGGGTCAGCTCTACGGGGTCACGATCCCCATTCGCATACCGGAATGCGTGAACTCAAAAGACCGCAGGCCGTCGGCTCTGTGACCGGTGTCGGTAGCGTGACCGAAATGGATAGCGGAAAAGAACTTTTGGTCGCAACGCGCTCCGTGCCGATGGGGCGGGAATCTGTTGGGTGCCGGTCACGACGCTTAAATAGGGGTGCTGCTGTCCGACGCGCGATAGTCGTGTTAGGCTTTTCCGCTGAGGGCTACCGCCATGTTGGACATCGCGTCTTGGCTCGCCCACCTCGGGCTGGACAAGTACATAGAAACTTTCACCGCGAACGAAGTCGACTTCACCGCGCTTCGTCATCTCACCGAAGATGATCTGAAGGAGCTGGGCTTACCGCTCGGCCCGCGCCGCAAGGTGCTTGCCGCGATTGCCACGCTAGATGCCGACGCCGGGTCGATGCCAACCGCCGCGCCAGCTCCAGTGCCGGCGCCGCGCGTACGCGGGGCTGAGCGGCGGCAGTTGACTGTGGTGTTCATCGACCTCGTGGGATCGACGGAGTTGTCCCAGCGGCTGGATCCCGAGGAAATGCGCGAGGTCTTTCGCGCGTACCAAAGTGCGGTATTTGCGGAGATCGTCCGGTACGAAGGCAGTGTCGCCAAGCTCATGGGCGATGGCGTCCTCGCCTATTTCGGTTGGCCCGCAGCGCACGAGGACGATGCCGAGCGGGCAGTACGCGCCAGCCTCGCCGCAGCGGCGGCTACCGCTGACCTGACGACCGCGGCGTGTGAGCCCCTCGCCACCCGAATTGGGATTGCCACCGGTCTCGTCGTGGTCGGCGACTTGGTTGGGGAAGGATCCGCACAGGAGGAGGCGGTGGTCGGCGAAACGCCGAACCTGGCGGCACGCCTACAGGCCTTGGCCGAGCCGAACACCGTCGTGATCGCCGATGGCACCCAGCGACTGGTTGCCGGATTGTTCGATATGGTTGATCTCGGCCATCGGCAGATCAAGGGCTTCGCTGCACCTGTTCGCGCGTGGCATGTCACGGGCGAGGCCGATACAGAGGGACGCTTCGACGCGGTGCATGGCGTCTCGACGCCCCTGGTCGGACGGACTGAGGAACTCGACCTGCTGCTTCAACGCTGGCAGCAGGTTCGAGGACGCAAGGGCCAGGCCGTGCTGCTGTCTGGTGAACCTGGCATAGGCAAGTCGCGGCTCATCGCGGCGCTGGGAGAGCGATTGACTGGCGAGCCGCACGCTCGCTTGCGGTACTTCTGCTCCCCCTACCACGCACACAGCGCGCTCCACCCGGTGATTAGGCAGCTCGAGCGTGCTGCAGGACTGCTGCGCGACGACAGTCCGGACACGAAGCTCGACAAGCTCGAAATCCTCTTGCGGCAGTCTGCCTCCGACGTCGCACAAACGGCGCCACTTGTAGCGGAGCTGTTGTCGATCGACACCTCTGGCCGGTATGCGCCACTGAAAGTGCCACCCCAGGTGCGGAAGTCCCGAACACTGGCGGCTCTGAGCGGGTTGGTCGGAGCTTTGGCGGC
Source organism: Mesorhizobium sp. CNPSo 4684 (assembly GCF_057784315.1). Classification (NCBI taxonomy): domain Bacteria; kingdom Pseudomonadati; phylum Pseudomonadota; class Alphaproteobacteria; order Hyphomicrobiales; family Phyllobacteriaceae; genus Mesorhizobium; species Mesorhizobium sp. CNPSo 4684. Next base: position 21,050 of record NZ_JBWLUX010000049.1, read on the forward strand.
GCGACAGCCTGTCATCATGATCGTCGAAGATGCCCATTGGATAGACCCCACGACTAGCGAATGGCTGGACCTGCTGTTCGACGGTCTTCAAAACCTGCCGGTACTGCTGATCATCACCTTTCGCCCCGAGTTCCAGCCGCGATGGACGCTGTTCTCGAACGTCACAGCGTTGTCGCTGAGCCGGCTCGATCGCGACGAGGGATCAGCAATCGTCGACAGGGTGAGCGGTGGCAAGAAGCTGCCGACCGACGTCAAGAACCAGATCCTGGCAAAGACGGAAGGTGTGCCCCTGTTCGTGGAGGAGTTGACCAAGACAGTGATCGAATCTGGCCACCTAGCCGACGCCGGCGATCACTTCGTCCTGTTGGGGCCATTGCCTCCGTTAGCGATCCCGTCAACGTTGCACGATTCGCTGATGGCCCGTTTGGACCGGCTCGCCCCGGTCAAAGAGGTAGCACAGATCGGCGCTTGCGTCGGTCGCGCTTTCCAATATCGTCTCCTTGCCGCCGTCACTGGCTACGACGCCGCCCGGCTGGACGACATCTTACGCCAGCTTGAGAGCTCAGAACTTGTTTTTCGGAGTGGTGTCCCGCCCGAGGCCACCTACACATTCAAACACGCACTGGTCCAGGACGCCGCCTACCAAAGCCTGCTCAAAAGCAGGCGCCAACGTATCCACGCGAGAATCGCCTCGACGCTGGAATCGCAGTTCCCCGAAAGTGTCGAAGCCGAACCTGAAACACTGGCGCACCATTACGCTGCCGCAGGCCTTCTTCAGCAAGCCGTCGCCTATTGGCTGAAGGCTGGCCAACAAGCGCTTAAGCGATCGGCCCATCCCGAAGCGATTGGCAACTTGGGCAAGGGACTCGAACTCGTAGCCCGTCTGCCGGACTCCGAGGGTCGACTTCGACAGGAGATTGAACTTCAGACAGCGTTGGGCGTGACTATGATTGCAACCAGAGGCTTCGCATCGCCGGAAGTCCTGCAGGCCTTCTCCAAAGCCCGTATGCTTTCCGAGAAACTGGATGATAGGGACCAACTGTTCGTCGCTCTCTGCGGTGAAGCCTCGTATCAAGTGATTTCCGGCAATTTGCGCGCGGCTGACGAACTTGGCCTTCAATGCCTGGAGCTCGCACGGGCGTCCGGCGATCACACCCTGCTCCTTGAGGCACACCATCGACAATGGGCCACCAAGTCTTACATGGGAGACTATGCTGCGGCCGAACACCATCTAAATTACGGTCTCGCCAACTACGACCGAGATCGGGATCATCGCTTGACTCACTTCTATACAGGGCATGATCCAGGCGTCTGCTGCAGGAACTACTCTGCGCTGATTCTTTGGCTTCGCGGTTATCCTGATCAAGCTCTCGAGCGATGCCGAGACGCCGTGGCCTTGGCCGAAGGAATGTCTCATCCGTTCACAATGGCGTTGGCGCTGTCAAACTTCACCGACCTTTATCTGTTGCGGTACGAACCCGACAAAGCGCGCCGCACTCTGGATAGGACAATCGCGCTGTCAAAGGAATTCGGCCTGCAGCGCGAGAACGTCGAGGGCAGGTTCCAACTCGGATGGGCGCTCGTTGAAGAGGGACATTTGATGGAGGGTATCCAAGAGATGCGCGAGGGACTTGCAGCTATCACAGCGATGGGTGCGGCAGCTGGCTTGCAACATAACCTTTGTGTCCTGGCGCAGGCCTGTGTCGAGTGTGGTGAAGCGAGCGAGGGACTTGACCTGCTGGAGAGGGCCTTGAGCATGACCGATTCTGGCGCAAGATTTCTCTTGCCGGAGTTACTGCGCACGAAGGGTGAACTCCTGCTGCGGCAAAACTCGCAGGATGATGCCGCCGAAGGCTGGTTCCGACGGGCGGTCACAATGACCCGTGACGAGGGTACGAAATCACTCGAGCTCCGGGCCGCGCTTAGCCTCGCGCGTCTGCGCCGCGACCGTGGGAAGGACGAAGAGGCGCGCGACTTACTCGCCCCGATCTACGCCTGGTTCACGGAAGGTCTCGATACCCGCGATCTTGTCGACGCCAAGGAATTCCTGAACCGTTAGATGGAAGTGCAATTTGCTCGAGCTCGCTTCGAGCAAGCTCCTCCCCGTAATTGCCTGATAGCAAGAAGCTGATCTCGTGAAATCTTCGAGTAGACCATTCACCTAGGTCGCGCCTAGCGGCGAGTAACCCGCTTTGTACCGAAGACGCGTCCTTCCGGCAGCGTCTGTATATGTCCGGGGTACGGCACAACCGCGACCTCCGGATGATCGTCCGCAAGGTCAGCTTTCAGGAGCCAACAAAGCGATCTCTATGGCCGACATTACGCGCTTTGCTGACCGACAGCTATTGGGCCGAAACCGGACTGGCAGCTTTTAGCAGCGGAGGGCCCAAAGCTGACATTCAAATCGGTGCATCCTGAAGGTAAATAACGAGGGGGGAAGGATGCCGTACGCCTGTACTCCGGCCTCCAACCGAACCTACTTCATTGGCAGTCCCGCGGCCACCAGGTCGGCCACCTGTCGGTCAATCACCGCAGGATTGGTATGGAACGTGATATCGCGCCACCGCTTGGCCTTAAGCCACGGCTGCATGGCAAGCGCCTTGAGGACTTCACCGCGTGCAACGTCAGTTTTTCCAAGATGGACATCGTTGATGGCACGTAGGAGCGGAACAGTGATCACGAAGTCTGACACCTTCGTGATCAGGGCAGCAGATTCGGCGTACTTTTCGATATCCGTCAGGGCATTCGCCTTCATCACGAGATAATAATCGGCGAAGTTTGGATCGTTCCGGAGCCCGTATTCTGCTCGCTCGATGGCCTTGTCTGTCAGGCCACTGAAGCGGGCTGCTGATGAAAGGTCGCCGATGAGAAACGCGTCTCCGGGCGAAAGCGCAATCACCTCATCGGCCCTACGCAGAGACAGATCGAACTTGCCCTCATGAGCGCTGACGTAGACGGATGACCACAAGCAGCTTTTTCTTGCGTCGGGTCCGAGGTTAGCCCGCGGAAGTATCTTTGCTTCCAGTTCAGACGCCATGCGCCAATGCTCTTCAGGCATATCGTCAAAAGCGAAGCCAGCCGCCAAGACGTGATCCCAGGCCAGTCCGCACGATAACAGCGACGAATCGGGAAATTTGGCCAAGCCCTCAAGAATTATGTCCGTCGCCTTTACCAGGCTCTCGGGCGTAAACTGCCCAAAGAAGAAATTGGATCGAAGGAAGAAGTCGTACTCTTCAAGATCCGGTGTGTCCTTTTCCCAGACCTTCTTGTATTCGATGTCGTACATTTTTCCGCGCTGGCCACCAAGCGTGCCAATGATGCGTTCGATCGCCTCGTCCTGAATCGCAAGGGGATTGCTTCCAGAGCGATCGAACTTTTCCGCCCAAAGATTTTCGCCTGTGCGCGCGTCGATCAGCTGTGCAGTGATGCGCACCCGGTCCGTCTCCTTCCAGATACTGCCCTCAATCACGTAGGCCACGTTCAACTCTTGGCCGATCCGGCGGACATCGGTTGGCTTGTCCTTGTAGACGAAGCTAGAACTACGCGAGACCACCTTGAGTTCGGTGACGCCTGCCAGCATCGAGATCAAGTTGTCTGTCATGCCGTCGCTAAAATAATCTAACGTCGTGTCGCCGCTCATGTTCTTGAACGGCAAAACCGCCACGGTCGGGATGCCACCTTGGCCTATCTGGCGCTTTGTTCCATAGAACTGCCACCACGCCAGGACCGCTGTGACTGTTAAGACCAGCACTAGGAAGGTCGCCACGACTGGCAGCCGCGAGCGGCTGCGGCTCGCGCGCATGAGCTTGGCCTTGCCGTCGGTCGTGACACGGTATGCCTCAACCGGCTCCGCGATGTTCTTGACCTTCTGCAGGCCCATCGACTGAAAGCCGAAAGCCAGCTTCTTCTCAACCTCGCGCGCGACCTTCGCAGACACCCAGATACCGCCAGGCTCTGCAAGTTGTTCGAGTCGCGCCGCGATATTTACGCCCTCGCCGAACCGATCGTCACCCTCGACAATCACCTCGCCAAGATTGACGCCGATGCGCACTTCCACGCGCTGGTCTTTCGGCAACGAGGCGTTTCGCTCGGCCAGCCCACGTTGCAACGAAACCGCGCATTCCATCGCCTCTACGACAGAAGAAAACTCCGCCAGCAGACCGTCGCCCATCAGCTTGAAGATAGTGCCATGATGACGTGCTACTGTGGGCTCGAAAAGTTCCTTATGACCGGCGCGCACCCGTTCATGCGTACCCGCCTCGTCGCGCTCCATCATGGTAGAATATCCGACGACGTCAGCAGCAAGGATGGCGGCGAGCTTGCGGTCCATTGCGGAGCACTCTGTCCGGCAGCCAACCTCGGAGGCGAGGTGGCAGAAGGCATGCTAGCCTAGACTCTTGGGCGGCCGAAGTCACTGCGCATTACCACGATCCCAGTGCCCGCCGCCTATTTGCGCCACCACGCATCGGTCCCGGGTTCGCCCCGACCTCGCGGAACGACAGTATTGGGGCCGAAACCGGACCGTCAGGCCTCGACTGTCATTGCTTCAATAGCGGCCCTTCTGCAGTCGACCGATTCCGGCAATAGCGATCTGCTTAGTCGATGGCGGCTTTTGATCCTCTCGCGACGTTTCCGCTGCTCAGCGGATAGCCGACTTGGGTCATCAGTTCCGGTTCCGGAAGGACATTCTTGCGCCGCCACAACCAGACATTTCTGGTCCTATTAATGGGACCTTCAGCTGGGGCCGAAACGACTCTTCTCGGGCCCGTTTTCACGCATCCATTATGGGCTTTTGGTGTATTATTGTGTTTTCATACAGGAGGGGGACGTGGACGTCGCCACCTGGCTTCGCGGTATCGGCCTGGGAGAATACGAGAAGGCCTTTCGCGACAATGATATTAGTGGAGAGGTTCTTGCCCACCTGAGGGCCGAGGATCTGACGGGACTCGGCGTGACCTCCGTCGGTCACAGGCGCAAGCTGCTCGATGCGATTGCCTCACTGGCCCTGGTTTCGAGGTCGGCGCCCATTGGCGCATCCGCATCGCTGAAGACGGCGCTGCCTTTATCTGCCCCGACAGAGGCGGAGCGGCGGCAGCTCACGGTGATGTTCGTCGACCTCGTCGGGTCGACCGAGCTAAGCCGACAGCTCGACCCCGAAGAACTGCGGGCGGTGATGCGGCGTTACCGAAGCGCGGTAACCGAAGAAGTGGACCGTTTGGGAGGGCACGTGGCCAAGTTCTTGGGCGATGGCATTCTTGCATATTTCGGCTGGCCGAAGGCACAGGAGGACGCGGCTGAACGGGCGATCAAGGCTGCCCTTCGCATTGTGGCGGCAGCCGGTGGAATCAAGACGCAAGAGGTTCCTCACCTTCGTGCACGCATCGGTATTGCCACAGGGTTGGTGGTCATCGGAAGCCTAGGGGAAGGGGAGGCAGAGCGTCCGGACGAGATCGTCGGGGAGACGCCGAACCTCGCAGCACGGCTGCAGCAGGCAGCAGAGCCGGACCAGGTTGTGATTTCCGAAACCACCCGGCACCTCGTCGGAGGGATTTTCGACCTGGAGGACCTGGGAAGGCAGCCGATCAAAGGGATCGGTCCCTCGGTAGCCCTCTGGCGGGTCCTCGGCATCGGGCACAGTGAAAGTCGGTTTGAGGGACTTCACGGTACGTTACTCACGCCGTTCGTCGGCCGAGGCCGCGAGATTGATCTGCTGCTCGAGCGCTGGGGGCGGGTCAGGCGAACGATGGGCCAGGTTGTCCTCCTAACCGGGGAACCCGGGATCGGAAAATCGAGACTGGTGCGCTTTTTCGTGGATCGACTGAGAGGGAACCGGCTCCAGGCAATCCATTTCGACGCCTCGCCGTACTACACGAACTCGGCGCTACGGCCCGTCATCTCGGAAATCCGGCGCTCTGCGGAGTTTGCAAACATTGACCCGGACAAAACACCGTTCAGGAAGCTCGAGCTTCTTCTTGGAAGGGCTTTGTCCGATACTACCGGCGCCATCCCTGTCATCGCCGATCTGCTCGGCGTTCGAACCGGCGAGCAGCATTCGTTACGTGATCTGACCCCTCAGCAGAGGAAGACCATAACGTTTGAAGTGCTGCTGAACTGGGTTGAGGGGCTCGCGACGCGGCATCCGCTGCTCATGGTCGTCGAAGATGCACAATGGCTCGACCCGACGACGCTGGAACTGGTCGATCGGATCAACGATCGTATCGCCCAATTGCCCGTGCTGCTGCTCGTCACTTTTCGGCCGGAATTCAAGCCGACCTGGAGAGGCGCGCACGTTGACTGGATCGTGCTCGAACGGCTCGATCCGATTGAGGCGGCCGCAGTGGCCGAGGCCGTTGCGGGCAAGCGTCTTCCGCAGGAAGTCTTGAACGAGATCGTCGCGCACACCGACGGCGTTCCGCTGTTCATCGAGGAATTGACCAAGGCGATGCGCGATCTCAACGTCCTTGTCGACGCAGGAGATCACTTCAACCTGTTGGGATCTCTGCCTGCAGTCACGGTTCCCGTGACACTTCAGGACGCGCTGATGGCTCGGCTCGACAGCCTGCCGCCCTCCGCAAGGCATGCCGCGCAAGTCGGTGCCGTGATTGGGCGGGAGTTCGATCGTGCGCTGCTGGCGAGCGTGAGCGACATGCCTGCCGGTGAATTGGAGACGGCGCTCTCGGAACTGATCGGAGCCGAGCTAATCTTGAGCGGCGGCACCCCGGCCAGCCCGGCAAATATCTTCAGGCACGCTCTCATTCAGGACGCCGCCTACGAATCGCTCCTCAAAAGGCGCCGCCGGGAACTGCACGGGGCGATTGCCGACGCGCTGGTCAACAGATTCAAGGACACGGCCACAGCCCATCCCGAACTCGTCGCCGGCCACTACGGCAGGGCCGGGCTTGTCGAGCAGGCAGTGCCATATTATCAGGCTGCGGCACGCACGGCGATCATGCGCTCGGCGACAAGAGAAGCGTTGGGCCAGCTCAATAGCGGTCTTTCGCTTCTCGAAACGCTGCCGGAAGGCTTGGAGCGCAACCGACTTGAACTCGGGCTCCGCCTTGCGCTCGGCGATGCGCTCCGGGCGGCTAGAGGCACGGCGGCGGTCGAAACTGGCACCGCTTATGCTCGCGCCCGATTCTTGGCAGCGCAAACGGGAGCGGCGCACGAGAACCTCCGGGCCTGCTATGGCGAGTTTCTTTGTTACTACAATCGCGCGGAGCTCGACCGCGCGCGCGAAGTCGAAAACGAGCTGATGCGCGCGGCGGCGAGCGCATACGGCGAGGGTGGCCCGATTGGAGCGGACGCAGCCGGATTCGTTGCCCTTTGGATGGGCGATTTTGCCACCGCACGCTCATTTCTGGAGCAGCGGGTCTCGACAAGAGCACCTGACCTGGACCCTCTGCTCGGTGCGGACATCGCCGACGCCGGACCGAACCTCTACCTTGCCAGGACGCTGCTCATTCTGGGCTACCCCGAGCAGGGGTACCGGCGGTGTCGGCAGGGTCTGGAAACTGCGGAGAAAACGCGACAGCCCTTCGCAATCGCGTTGGCTCTCGCCAACACGTGCGTCTATTACCACTTGTGCAAAGACTGGCTCGCCCTTCGGCGCGACAGCGAGCGCCTGATTGCTCTCGCGTCCGAAAAAGCCATGCCTGCAATGTTGAACAAGGGACGGGGCTTTCGAGCTGCCGCACTCATCGCTGAAGGAAATGCAACCGAAGGCCTCGAGACCCTCAAAACCTGCTACGAACACGACGTGAACGCCGGTTACCTGGTGATGATGCCTTACTACGGGTCTATTCTGGCTGAGGCTTACTGTAGTAGCGGCAACGTTGAAGATGCGCGACGCGTGCTCGACGACGCGTTCGAGCGCGCGACTTCGACCGGCGAGCGTTGGTTTGATGCCGAACTGTACCGACTGAAAGGGGCGTTTGCTTTGCGCGACCCTGGTCGCGACGGCGACTTGGCGGCGGAATCTTTCGGCAAATCGGTAGAGACCGCTGGGGCGCAGGCCGCCAAATGGTGGGAGTTGCGAACTGCGACGCAACTCGCACGCCTGTGGGCAGAGCGAGGCGCCGGGGAGAAAGCCCACGATTTTCTGACAGCCGTTCGCGGCTGGTTCACCGAGGGTTTCGAAACCGCCGACGTCACAGAGGCCGAGGCCCTGCTCAGCGAGCTGGAGCGTGCTACGCTATATGACACGCCCTCGGCTCGGCGGGAATAGCCTTGGCGGTTAGTTGGTGGAAGGGGCAGCGCGTTCAACGGGCGCGGTCGCGCCAATTGGAGTCATTCCAGAACACACGTTTGACTGGTGCTATTGGCGCACGTGGTCGGTTGGTGCGTTCAGACATCAGATTGCCTGATGAGGCTCGGGAAGGTCCGGTCGGGGTGGAGAGCGGACATCGCACTTATCTCGCGCCCAGGGGACAAACTACCCTCCGTAGGGCGGTGCTCCGAATATCCTTCGGATGACCTTGTCCGCATCCGCATCAAAGCAGCGGCCGTGACTGAGCACGATTCGCTGCGGCTGCCATGAGTGGATTCTTCCGATTGCTGCCTTTACCTTCCGTCGCAGCACGAGCAGCGGCAGCCGCATACCGAAGAATATTTGACCTCCAGGATGATACATCCCAGTGAGCTTAGTGGCCGTTCGCCATGGCTCGGAAATCTTGTCCAGTTCGATGTTGATGATCGCGTCGGTGAGTATCAGTGTCCTCGACGCCTTGTGGAAAAAAATGAACTCTTTGAAATAGCCGCCGGGAAAAAGCACCTGATCGATCTCTTGACGCCATTCTTCAGGTGGACTGGCTTCCAGGTCCCTCTTGAAGTCGACGTTCACATGCCGTGCCCGTGCCCGTTGACGCACACCGGGTGACGCCCAAGTGATCGTATCGGGAAACGCCGCCGCCCATTCCCCAATGTGCGCATAGTGGAATTGGTTGGGCGATACGAGATGGCGAATCCTGCCCACACCTTGCAATTCCTCGGCCAGCCGAGCGTCGAACTTGATCGGCGAATGGAGGAAGAGGTCACCGCTTGAAAGGCGAACCACAGTCATTCGGGTAGTGAACGGAAGCGGCAGCTTAATTCCGCCTACAGTCAAGTATTCCAGGGGACCATCGACGATGCCGATGTCCGGCGCGAGTGGCTTGTAGACGTTAATCGGCTCGTAGAGGGAGGCACCCATGTTGCTATCAAGATTACCGCATCTTAGCGCAGGCTGGCTACCGGTGGCGACGTCTGCTTCGGGTCGACTCCGGCCGGTGGCTGAAGGTCAGCTAACGAGGCGCGCTGCGAATGACCGGTAGCGGCGCACGTGGTGGGTTGGTGCGTTCAGACATCAGATTGCCTGATGAGGCTCGGGAAGGTCCGGTCGGGGTGGTTTACTGCCTTCCGTCTCGCCGATCAGAACGAGCAAGGAGCGCCAGGAGCTGCCATTCCCGGCGCTTCTCAAAACCTGACCTTCGCGCTACGGCTTGAGTCGACCCTTGTCGGACTTTTGCCGTCAAGAAGCCCTAAGGCCTTTCTTGGCCAGAAAGCTACCTTAGTGACCAACTTAGCCGCCTGTAAACGGACGTGACTCCTTGCTGGCCTTCCTCGACATCAGCCCCAAGGAACAAGTCGTGGGGCCAATGGGACAATCGACTGGCGCGATCACCCATGTAGCGGCTTGCCGATCGAGCTTCGAAGTCAGCTTGATAGACTTTTGAAATGGGCGTCATACAATCCCATTTTTCTGCTTTCAATGAAAGCAAAGCGAAATGGCCGAAGAACGCGCCCAACGCCGTCTTGCCGCCATATTGGCCGCCGACGTGGTGGGCTACAGCCGACTTCTGGACCTGGACGAGCAAGGGACGTTGACCGCGTTAAAGAGGAGGCGGAAGGAGATCCTCGAACCACTGGTCCGCGACCGTCACGGCCGTGTCGTAAAAGTGATGGGTGATGGCGTCCTAGTCGAGTTCGGAAGCGCAGTGAACGCTGTGTCATGCGCCGTCGAACTCCAGAAGCGGATGATGGCCGCGAACGAGGGTCTGGCTTTCGACCGACAAATCAACCTGCATATCGGCATCAATCTGGGCGATGTCGTTGTCGAGGACGGCGATCTGTTCGGCGATGGCGTTGTCGTCGCAGTGCGGCTTCAGGCAATGGCCGGGGCTGGAGATATCTGCGTCTCCGGCAGCGTCTACGACCAAGTCAAGCGAAAGCTTGAATGCGACTTCGACGAACTCGGTCCGCAAGCGATCAAGAACGTTGCAGAACCGGTGTCCGTTTACCGGATTCGGTTATCGATCTCATCTGAAGGTGGCGGACCGGCGGAGAAGGCGCCGCTGCCGCTCCCCGGCAAGCCCTCCATCGCCGTCCTTCCCTTTACGAACATGAGCAACGATCCGGAGCAGGAGGCTTTTGTCGACGGCCTCACCGAAGACCTGATCACGGATCTGTCGAGGAACAGCGAGTTGTTTGTCATCGCCAGCAACTCGGCTTTTGCATACAAGGGCAGGCACGTGGATGTGCGTCGCATCGCGCGAGAACTGGGAGTGCGCCATCTTCTTGAGGGTAGTGCACGGCGGGCAGCTGGACGGGTGCGTATCAACGCTCAATTGATCGATGCGATCGGGGGCGACCACCTTTGGGCCGAAAGATTCGACCGAAGCCTTGAAGATATCTTCGCCGTTCAGGACGAGGTGACCGGCAAGATTGTCGAGGCTCTGGTGGGCCGTCTGACCGCCGCGCCGGGGCGCAACAGACCGAGCAACCTGGAGGCCTATGATCTATGTGTGCGTGCACGGGCCTTGGGCCTGCAAACGGCGCTCACCGCGAAAGAAGCCATTTTCCTGCTAAACCGGGCAATCGCGCTCGATCCGGAATATGCGGAGGCGCATCGTTGGCTGGCACTCAACCTCTGGCTGGGCTGGGAGTTCTGGGACGAACCGATGGATCCCAATCGCGCAAGTGCGCTTGCCGCAGCACAGCAGGCGGTCGAACTCGACCCGAATGACGCTGGGAACCGATGGGTATTGGGCGTTATATTAGGACATGAGGGTCGCTGGGCGGAATCGGATGCCGAATTCGCCGCCGCCCACAAGCTGGATCCCAACCACGCCGACGCATGGGCGATGCAGGCTGAACTGACAACGGAAAACGGCCGGCCTGCCGAAGCCATAGAGCAGGTGCGCAAGGCGCTGCGGCTCAACCCTCACCCGCCCGGTTGGTATTACTGGATGTTGGGCCAGGCTCAGTATGCCATCGGCGACTACGAATCCGCGGTTCAAACGTTGCGGAGACCCGAAACTTATCGCACGACTTCACGACGCCTGCTTGCAGCAAGCCTTGCGCAACTTGGCCGTTTGGAGGAGGCGCACTGGGAGGCGGAAATGTTCATGATAAGCAACCCGCACTTCACAATCCGGCATTGGTCAGCTTCCCAGCCTTTCCCGGCCGAAGACGTGCGGCGGCATATCGTGGAAGGCTATCGCATGGCGGGGCTGCCAGAATGACTGTCATGGCTATACCCTCGGGGCCGCAGTGGATAGGCGTCTCGAGGCTGCCGCAGCAGCGAATAGTTGGTCTCCTCTGCCGGAACGAAATTCGTCATATCGAGACTTGAACATGGCCAGTGAAAACTTTCGGCACCGGAAAGCACAACGCGAGGATCTCCCGGCCCTGATTACGCTCATGGACGCGGCGATCTCTGAACTCCAGAAGCCCTTTCTAGATGACGCTCAGATCCAATCCAGCCGCGCCATCATGGGGCTGGATACACAACTTGTCGACGACGGTACTTACTTCCTCGTGGAGCACAACGGCGTTTTGGCAGGTTGCGGCGGTTGGAGCCGGCGCGCAACGATGTATGGTGGAGATCAGTCGCCTGGACGTGATGCAGCGCCGCTTGATCCTGCCAAGGACGCAGCACGCATCAGAGCCATGTACACCCATCCGGACTTTGTCCGGCGGGGGGTCGGCCACCTGATCCTTGCGCTTTGTGAGCGTGCCGCCAAGGCCGAGGGCTTCGCCCGTGCTGAGCTGGCAGCTACCGCGGCCGGAGAGCCACTGTATCGCGCCTGCGGGTACCAACCCGTCAAGAAATTCTTCGACGATCGTGGCGGGGCTCCGGTTCCTATCCTGCTTATGAGCAAGACGTTCTGACCTCCGGCTTACAGGGCAGTCGCACGCAGTTGGCGGCGCTCGCCGGCACGGAATGCTCACCTATACTTCCGCTCCAGGGCTAGCCGCGACCTTTCTTGAAGTTCGTGCGAACTTCTGGAGATGGCGCGGTGCGCCCATTGCCGTGGTCGACTTCATCTGACACGCCGCAAGTCGTAAGTCCGTAACCTTTCGAACAGAATCCTCGGAGGCGGCTCCAGGCGAGACGTTACAATTTGCGGGCTCGGATCGGGCGCTGCGGCTGTGGAATGGGAGAAGGACCATGCCTAGTTGGAACAGAGGCCACATCGTCGGCCAGAAGCCTCCGCTCAGCCACGAGAAGTCTGGAGCATCCGGACGCGATTGCAGGTATCCGGCGCAGAACGCGATCTTGCGCTGTTCAATCTCGCGATCGATAGCAAGCTGCGCGGTTGCGACCTGGTCACGATCACCGTCGGAGACGTCGCCCGTTCCGGCAGCGTGCGTGATCGGGCGGTGATCGTACAAAAGAAGACAGGGCGGCCAGTCCAGTTCGAGATCACCGTGCAGACACGCGCGGCCGTCGGTGAATGGATAGCACGCCGCCGCCTCACCGAAAGGGATTTCCTTTTCCCCAGCCGGGTTCGCGCTAAGCCGCACATGTCTACAAGGCAGTATGGCAGGATCGTAGGCAGATGGGTGGCCAGCATCGGTCTCGACCCGAAACGATACGGTACGCACTCAATGAGGCGGACAAAGGCGTCGCAGATCTACAAGAAGACCGGCAACATCCGAGCTGTGCAATTGCTTCTCGGTCACACGAAGCTGGAGAGCACCGTCCGTTACCTCGGCATCGAAGTCGATGACGCATTGGCGATCTCTGAACAGGTTGATCTCTGAAGTATGCGGAGCGGCGCATTCACAAAGCGTCGCTCCGTGACCAAAGTAGCCCTTCGGCAGCACCCGCGATCGGACCATAACGACGCCGTGTGAGGTGCCCAAGGGACGTGGTGAGTTGATCGCTGTCGGCGCCGGCACTGCACGCTCGCATTCGAGGTAGGACTAGAATACGCTCGCCGCTCGGAGCTTCGACCTACGGGAGAGGCAGGACACAAGCATGGAGCGACGCCTCACCGCAATCCTTGCTGCCGACGTCGTTGGCTACAGCCGCCTCATGGGAGCCGACGAGGTTGGCACGCTTGCGCATCTTAAGAGGCTGCGCGCCGAAGTGATCGAGCCCAAGATCACAGAGTCGCACGGACGCATCGTCGGTTCCGCTGGCGACAGCCTACTTGTCGAATTCGCCAG
>NZ_JBWLUX010000050.1:0-33660 GCF_057784315.1 Mesorhizobium sp. CNPSo 4684
AACAATCCGGGTCTGGCCGCCCGGACGCGGTTCGTGGATCCCCTCATAACCCTTGGCAGCCTGCGCTTGGGCACCGAGAGCGACATGCTACGCGCATTCCAGCGCATCGTTCATGATCACAATGGCGACGACACGGCCGACTTCCTGTTCCTGCCAGTGAACGATGCCAGTGCCAATCGCCGCGGCAGCCATTGGTCGCTGCTGTTCGTCGATCGCCGCGAGCGCGGACAGCCGGTTGCCTATCACTACGACTCGAACGGGAGATACAACGAGGCGCCCGCAGGACAACTCGCAGCAAGGCTGGGCGCGCGCTTGGAGTCACCCCGCATCACCCAACAGCGAAACGGTCATGATTGCGGCGTCTTTGTGGTGGACGGCACGCGCGAGCTGGTTAGGCGATTGGCGCAACCAGGGCAGCCAGTCCAGCTGGACCTCGACGGGCTCCGTGCCGATCGGCAGGCACTGCAAAACAGACTGCAGGGCTGAAGTTTGGCATGGCGGGATAGCTGCAGTTTCGCCATGGCGGGATAGCTTAAATTTAGACTGGAGCACCTCACGCCTACGGCCCTGCGGCTCGGACACAAGGAAGGTACGAAGCCGCCACCCAGCAACCCAGCCCGGCGCGCGGCAAAAGTTTACCGCAATAGCGGTCGGCTTCGACTATCGCTGAAGGCGAGACATTTTTTGCCAATGCCGAGGTACCCTTCCACATCTGCAGGCGCTGGTTGGGGTGCCGCTGCCGTCGCAGCTTGTCGCGCTGCAGTCGACATTCGTGCGCAAACCGTCTGGAACTCTGTAGGGAACAGTCCAAGCAATTCAGGCAATCGGGCTAGGGGCGTCGCCGACGCTCCTCCACGCGCTGAAGCGCGTGCCTCCGGCCAGCTCAAGGAGGGGCGAGAAAGAGCTGATAGCCGACTATTCCAACGCGGCGTAGCGGTGTCGTTATCCGTATCCAGGCCGAGCAGTGTGAAGGGCAGTTGCTTCGCAATTCTGTGAGAACACTGCTCAGCGGCGTCTGTTCGCCAACCAGCCAGGGCGCATATTCCATCCCGCCGCGTCCAGGACTTACCGAACACGCAGGCAGTGACATCTTTGCCATGAAGCGCGTAAAGACGATGTTGACGACCTCACTATAGGCTTTCAGCATCTCCTTCATACGGCCTAGCGGGCATTTTCCGGGCAGCAGTTTGGCGATGGCTCTTTACGCGATGGGGCGACGACCTTCGCTTCCGGTGCGTTGGAGGCACCGAGGTAGGAATCAAGGGTGAACGACACGCGGTGGTCGGAGCAGATCGTCTGCTAATTTCCTCGTCCGCGTCCACAGGGTTTTCCTTCCGCTTCGCTATCGAAGCCTCCGCTTCCGCAGGCTTGTGGTCTGTATCGATAACGCGCTGAAAAACCGGTGGTTCGGCGGTACAGCAGATAGCCTGCCAGCACTTGGTCTAGCCATTTCCCGGTCGGGGTGAGACGGCGAAAGATTCGCGTGGCCCTGCCAAGCCTAGGCGGACCCGTTTTGTGCGTGAAAGCCTGTTGGATTAGGCGGGCGATGTAGCTTACGCGTTGACCGACGTAGGAGACGGTTGTCGAAGCCAATCCTACCACGTAGATATCGCCACTAGCATCCTGCGCCCGCAGACAAAGGTGCTAACGTTCCACTAGACGTTTTTGCCTGGAACTCGAACTCGGATGGGCATAGCGATCGCAGGAGACATCAAAACTACGGTTTTTAGACACCCGTCAGCGAGCCAGAAACAGCGGCATTGGCGGGTTGCCGTCCAGCCATCTCGTCACCCCTCCGAAGAGGCGGTCGCGGAGCCGCCGGCTGCCATAAGCGCCCATGACTATCATGTCGGCAGACGTGTCGATTGCGTGCTGCGCGAGCACCGTGGCCGCCGGTTTGCCATGGCTCGGCAGCCGGTCAACCGCCACCCGGGCGCCATGCCGGGCGAGGTAGGCAGCGATGTCGTCTCCGGGATCGGCGCCGTTTCCGTTGCACGTAGCCTCAGGATCGACCAGGGTGACACGAACGTCCTCAGCACCGCATAGGAGATCCAGCGCTTCCCGAACCGCGCGGGACGCCTCGACTCGCGAATCCCAGCCGACCAGCACGCGCCGCGGCGACAGCGTCGCCTCAGCGCCCCTTGGCACGACAAGCACCGGCTTTCCCGTATCGAACAAGCTGCCGTTGATAGCAAAAGGTCCGAGCCTATCGTCGTTGAGAAGCGAGGGGCCGATGATTGTCAGGTCGGCGCAGAGCGCCCGTCTTCGCACCACCTCACCGATGGTGGCCTCGTCGCAGCAGTCGGTATCGACGTCATAGCAAAGCCACATGGCTCTCAGCAGTGTCTGAATTTCCCTGGATGTTTTTTCCAGTCTGGCCATGTCCTGGGAAAATCTCTCGATCTGCCTAAACCGTTTGTCCAGTCTGGCGATGGCCCGCCACTCGGGGATGCCATCGCCGAGCAGCGGAGACGGCATAGTGAGCGGCGGAGGCGACATCACCAGTACGGAAAGATACGCGCCGACTTCGGCACACAAGCTGGCAGCTGTTTTGACATCCTGACCGGAGTGGTCAGCTCCCGTCACACTGAGTACGCTTCTGAAAGCCATTTGATTGTTTCTTTCTGAACATATCGTACCTGCCGGCGCGTTTCGAAGCCGCAAGACTTGCCCTGAGCTCGCCGCAATGGAAGTGGCACCGCATCGGCCGCCATTCAGCCGTCCGGCTTCTCCAGCGAATAACCGGCCGACCTGACGGTACGAATCACGCTGCCGGGGGAGGCCGCCTTCAGCGCCTTTCTGATCCGGCTGATATGCACATCGACGGTGCGTGCACCGATGTGGATATTGTTCGGCCAGGCCGCGTCGATCAGCTCTTCCCGGCTGAAGACCCTTCCGGGAGCCTCGAGCAAATGCCGCAGCAGGTTGAACTCGAGCGGTCCGAGATGGATGTCGTGGCCATTGCCACGAACCCGGTAGGCATCGAGCTTCATCTCAAGACTGCCGCAGCAGAGCCAGCTGTTTTCAATTCCGTTTGAACCCGGCTTCGGCAGCGCCAGCTTCGTCCGTAGACAGTCGAGCAGCGTGGCCGGCGCGATCGGTCGCACAAAGCTCTCGTCTATGCCGGCCTTCAGCAGATCGAGGTGCTGGTTCTCGGCGCCGGGGGCGATGAGGGCAACAATGGGAAGGCCGCCGGTACGGGGCTCCCTCTTGAGCCTGGCGCAGATTGTGGGGCCTGTGGCGCTTGCTGGCCCGCAGTCCAGTACTACCGCCTGGAGTTCCCGCTCATCGGCCGCTGCAAGTGCTTCCGGCATGCAGCCTGCCGGCTCACTCGTGAAGCCATCCACCTCCAGAATGTGGCTGAGGAACAGATACAACTCCGTATCTTGCGAACAGATCAGGACCAGTGGCTTCATCGGCACTATCCCAACAAGCAAATCGGCCTCGACCACCTCGGTTGGGTGGGCTCGCCACGGCACGTCTTCAAGGCCCGGCATGATCGCGCTTAAAGAGCGGTTCCATCATGCCCGCGCCACCTCGGGATAGGCTTCAATGACCGCGATCGCGTCGCCGGCCAGTTTCGTTCCGGCCGCGGCGAGTTTCCACAACGTCTCGAAGCCGAACCGATGGACGTCGCGAAGGGTCTTCGACAGAACGACCAACCGCCCGGCCGTGAAGATCACGCGCCCGAAGCCCTCATGGCTGATCTCCATCATCGGCGATGCCATCAGGCCGGAGCGCTCTTCGATCGCAAGCCCGACGGCCGTGTAAAACATGTTGAGCCTCCACAGCACATCAGGATCGGGATCGCCGATGATCGGGATCGCACGGCGCTGTTGCTTTGTGATGACGAAGTCTCCCAGTAGCTCGGCGTCTGATTTGCCTTCCCACGATCCGAAGGAGTCCTGGGCACGGATCAGCCGCACGAGGCATCTGACGAACTTGGTGGCAAGGGCCGCTTCGATCTCGCCGATATCAGGGCTAACAACGGCATCGAACATTTCGCCTGCTCCTCATTTGAAATCCTCATCCTCGAAGGACGTTTTCTTTTCGGCAACGCCTGCCTCCGCCAGCACCTTGCGCAGCCAAGGCGGAGGACACGTCCTCAGCATCATCTGCGTGCGCAACAGCACCTCTTGAATGCTTTGGGGCTGCGGCACCTTGATCGGAAGGATCTTCGCCGAAATGACCTTGGCCGCCGAAGGTCCGCCGATAGCCAGGCAAAACAGGAGATGACAGCCCTTCAGCGCCTCCACCTTCGGCGTTATGCGATCATCGCCCTCGCTGCGATGCTTGCCGGTCTCATCGGAAACGTCGTCGCAGACCACGGCTTCCACAAGCTGCCATTCCTCGCGTGTCATGTCGTAGACTGCAAAGCGCCTGGCCGACCCGAAATGAGCGTTGAGATTCTTCATGTCTTGCGTGGCGATCGCCACGCGCAAAGCGCCGGGTTGCTTTAGCGGCATCGATGCGTGAGCTTCGTCAGGCACGAGCGAGAGGCGACGAACTGAGTTCATCTGGCATTTCTCGGTAGCGGAATGGATCAAGCCCCTCAGGCGTCGGCGCATGCCGACTGGCCTGGAAGATGTTGGCAGCCTCGAAGATCAGGTCGCGGGTCCCCCGATAGAGGATTGTGAGCTTGTGTTGGCTGCCGATCCTGTCGAAGATCGGGAATCCGACGCGCATGAGCGGGATGCCGAGGTGCTGCGCGGCCTGGCGGCCGTGGGAATGGGTGACCAGAAGGTCAGTGCCGACGCCAAGAGTTTCCAAATCGCCGAGATCGCCAATCTGAACTGAGTCCGCCGGTACTTTCTCCAGAATTTCCGACATATCGGTCGTGGTGACCGCCGCAGCGATTTCGGAACCCATGCCGACGAAGAACGTCGCGAGTTGGTAGAGCTGGTCTGGTTCGGCAGCGATCGCAATTTTCTTCCCTCCGAAATGGAAATGCCCATCGAGCAACGCATCCTGCAACTGCGCCCTGCGACGGCGCACCGCGGCGGGGACCGGCACACCGGAAATCGCAGACAGCAGCGAGATGAAACGGTCGGCGCCCTTCAGTCCTGTCAACGACTGGAACAGCACGTAAGGTACACCGGTCAACCTGTGCAGCAGCTCGGCCGGGCGACGCATATGCTCGCCGATGGCAATGCATTGCACGGCCGTGCCAAGCCCGCGGATGTCCTCGATGCTGGCACCGCCATAGCTGGTCGAGACCCAGCGGTCCGGCACCGTACCGTCAAGCGAGCCGGAAACGTCCGGCACAATCACCGGCTCGAGTCCGAAACTTTCAACCGTCTCACGCAAATGCTCGATATCGGCCACAGTGAGGCTCGAGGCGGGCAGGACCGCGATCTTCTTCGATCGCCGCGCCTGCGCGCCGGGCCTCGTAATCCTTTCGATCATCGACGCGACAGCCTTGGCCCAGCCCTCTTCGATCGCCCCGTCGAAATCGGGCGTGCTGGCCAGCACGACCTCCGTACCCGCGAGTTCTTCGGCGCGTTTGAGCCTGATATTAGCGATATCGCCCGCGAAATCCTCGCCGCGGGTTTCCGTCAGCGCGGTCGTGCACACTCCGATCAGCTTTGGATTTGTGCGAGTCTTGAGATTGAGAATCGCCTCTTCCAGATGATCCGCCCCACCAAGGATCGTCGCCACCTCGTCCATCGCGGTGGTCTGCAGGGGGATGGCTTCCTTGAAATGCCGCACGAAGAGCACGAGCGCGAAGCTGGTGCACCCCTGGCTGCCGTGGAACAACGGAATGGCGCCCTCGATCCCGAGGAAGGCCAAGGCTGCACCCAACGGCTGCGATGACTTCAGCGGATTGACCGCCGCGGCTTTTGTCTGGGGGAGGATGCGGACCATCGGCTTCCTCACCGCTCGCCGAAATCTTCGGCCGTCGTGCCAGCGAATTTGAAAGCCTGGACGGTCGCGGACTCCGACGGCTCGCCGCCTTGAGCGGCCTGGCACTCCCACGGTGATGGCTCCCGAACCTGACGCCAGATCGGGTTGTGGATGGCGAGGTCGATTTGGCGGACGAGTTCCACCATGCCTTCATAACCGGCATAGGGCTGGTGGCGCTCCTGGTTGATGTCGAGCCAGGGTACCTTGGCCTTCAGCGCGATGAATTGCGTGCGCCCGCCCGACAGCATGATGTCGGCCTGGCGTTTTGAGAGCATCGCGTAAAGCTCGCGCGGCGCCATGGTTTCAAACATGTGGTTCTCGTGCCTGAGAATTTTCTTGATCCGCTCCTTGTCTTCGACCGTTGATTTCTTGACCGAGGTGCCGACGATCTCAATGCCGATCTCCATCAGCGCCTGGACAACCGACCAGGATTTCACACCTCCGGTGTTTAGAAGCACGCGCTTGCCTTGGAGCCTCGGTCGGTAGGCCGCGAGCTTCTTCCAGGCAATCGCCTCCTCTTCAGCAATCAAGGCCTCGGTGCGGCTTAAGATCTTGGGATCTGCGCCCTTCTTCACCAGCAGTCTGGCAATCTGCCGAAGCGCTTCAGAGGTCTCGGTGATGCCGTAGAAGGAGCCTTCGAAAAACGGGATATCCCAGCGCTGCTCCATCTTGCGCGCCAGGTTGATGAGTGCGGTCGAGCACACCACCATGGTTGCCCGGGCGCGGTGCGCTGATGCAACGTCAAGGTAACGCGCGTCGCCGGGAATCGAGGCGCGCACCCGGATGCCGAGCCGATCCAGGAGCGGCTTCACCAGCCAGAATTCGCCCGAGAGGTTGAACTCGCCGAGAATATTGACGTCGTGCGGACCGGCATCGTCAGGCTCCACCGTGCCGATCACATGATCGAGCAACGCTTCGCCGGCAAGCTTGTTGCCGAGATTCTTCGAGCCCACGAACCCAGGCGCTTTGACCGGCACCACCGGCAAGCCGAACTTCTCCGCCGCGCGTTTGCACACGGCCTCGATGTCGTCGCCGATTAGGGCCGTAACACAGGTCGAATAGACGAAGATCGCGGGCGGCGTGTAAGCTTCCTTGATCTCGCGGATCGCTTTGAAAAGTTTGCGCTCCCCCTGCCCCATCACCACGTCGAGTTCGGTGAGATCGGTCGTGAAGCTCGTGCGCCATAGAGTTGGCCCAGACGAAGCCGTGCCGCGGTTGTCCCAGGAATTACCCTCGCAGCCGAGCGGTGCATGGACCAGATGCGCGACATCGGTGATGGGCTGCAGCACGATTTTTGCCCCGTCGAAGGCGCAGCCGCCGGCGGCCGCCCCTGGGGTCAGCGGTTTGGTGCAGCCCTTTTTGCGGGCCTGGGCATCCTTGCCGCGGTTCTTCTCGCAGGCAGGCTCGTTGAAGACGTCCTGGATTTTGGCATTGAGCGAGGACATTACGCTGGTCTCCAAAGTCCGTCGGGAAGCGACCGGCCTCTCCGATAGTCGGTCGCCACTGCTAAAGCGGTAGCGATTTCAGTGCCGCTCCGCCCACTCAGGGTTTCACGCATCACTTCTCCGCAAACTGGTTCGCACGTCTCTGGGAGACATGCCTAGCGGGTGAGATCATAAGAATAGTCCGTCACTCCCGTCTGGCTGGTCTCGCGATCGAGCTTATCGAAGATCTTGTCGAGGATTGTCGTCAGTACGCGCAGCCCACCTTGGTAGCCCATGAGCGCAAAGCGATGGTGATGGTGCCGGTCGAACAGCGGAAATGTCAGCCGAACGAGCGGGGTGCCGGTGTCGCGCTCCAGATACTTGCCATAGGAATTGCCGATCAACAGATCCACGGGCTCGGTGAATAGCAGCGATCGCATCGCCCACAGGTCCTTGCCCGGCCAGACTTGGGCCGCCCTGCCGAAAGGGGAGAATGCAAGCATAGCCTTCATCTCGTCCTCCCACGCCGAGGTGCCGTTGGTGGCCAGGCAGTGGGTCGGCTCGCCCCCCGTCTCCATGATGAAGCGGGCCATGGCGTGGACGAAGTCCGGGTCGCCGTAGATCGCGTATTTTTTGCCGTGCAGCCAGGACTGGCTGTCCGCCATGGCATCAACAAGTCGCCCGCGCTCCAGTCGGATTGCCTCGGGAATTTCCTTACCGGAGATCGCGGAGACCTCCATCAGGAATTCGTCGGTCGCCTGGACGCCCAGCGGGTAATGGAACGAGGCCCCGGCCTGACCTACCTCCTTGCAATATTCCAACGTTTTTCGCGTATTGTAATGCTGTAGCGAAAGTGTCGCCTCAGCGTTCAGTGCGTTCCTCACGTCTTGGATTTTCGTGCCTCCGTCATACATGCGGTACTCGCCGTCCGATGGTGTGTCGAACTGGTCAGAGGCATCTTGGATGAACGTATAGGACACGCCCATCAGATCGAGCAGACGTTTGAGTTCCCGGTTGTTGCCGACGCAAAAGCCGTCGAAGCCCGGAATGATGTTGATCGTTCCTTGGGCTTCCGTTCGCTGCTGGCCTTTCCAGAAGTGTTCCAAAATGCCCTTGATCGTACCGTCATATCCGTCGACATGGCTGCCGACGAAGGCTGGCGTGTGGGCGAACGGCACGTCGAAGTCGCGCGGGACTGAGCCTTCTTCCTTGGCGTTCTCGATGAAGCTGCGCAAGTCGTCGCCAATGACCTCGGCCATACAAGTCGTCGATACGGCGATCATCTTCGGGTCGTACAGTTGGTACGTGTTGGCGAGTCCGTCGATCATGTTCTTCAGTCCGCCGAACACTGCCGCGTCCTCGGTCATAGAGGAAGAAACCGCCGAAGCAGGCTCCTTGAAATGGCGCGACAGGTGGGAGCGATAATAGGCCACGCAGCCTTGGCTTCCGTGGACGAAGGGCATGGTTCGCTCGAAGCCGGCGGCCGCGAATACCGCGCCGAGCGGCTGGCAGGCCTTGGCGGGGTTGATGACAAGCGCTTCGCGCGCAAAGTTTTTCTCGCGGTATTCCCACGTCTTGGTGAATTCGCCTTGATCGGCTACGACCTGATCCTGGTGCGGACATTCGAAATTCAGCTTCTTCTCAGCAAGCATCTGCCTGTATTCCGGCTCGCGGAAGAGGGGCGCGTGGTCGAGAACTTTTTCGGCCGACTGCGGCATGGTGGTCACCCTTCTTGAATCTGACCGCGCTGCAGCGCGGGACAGGGACATTGAACGTTTCAGGTCTTCCGCGGATGGCGGGGGTTTATCGTCTCCCTGGGGAGACCAGGCTCGGACCAGGTTCTATTCGGCAGCCATCGCCTGCCCCCGGCTTGGACGTCTTTTCCACGGCGCCTCGAATAGGTCCCAAACCGGGTTGTTGATGGCAAGATCCACATCGCGGGCGAAAACGGCAAAGCCGTCATAGCCGTGATAGGGCCCCGAATAATCCCAGGAGTGCATCTGACGGAACGGTATGCCCATCTTTTGCACCGGGTATTTTTCCTTGATCCCCGAGCCTACAAGATTAGGACGAACCCCCTCGATGAACTTTTCCAACTCGTAGCCGGTCACGTCGTCATAGATCAGCGTGCCGTTTTTCACGTAGTGGGCGGTGCGTTGATAATCGTCGTTGTGGGCGAATTCGTAGCCTGTGCCGACGATCACCATGCCGAGGTCCTCGTATGCTGTGATGACGTGGCGAGGGCGCAGGCCGCCGACATAGAGCATCACCGTATTGCCTTCCAGGCGCGGTCGGTATTTGGCAATGACCTCGTCGACGAAGGGTCGGTACTTGGCGATGACCTTTTCGGTCCTCTCCTCGATTTCCGGCCCAAAGTGCTTGGCAATCTTGCGCAGGGAGGCTTCGATCTGGGAGGGACCGAAAAAATTGTATTCCATCCAGGCAATGCCGTACTTTTCCTCCATGTGCCGACAGATGTAATTCATAGACCTGTAGCAATGGATGAGATTGAGCTTGGCCTTCGGCGCGCGCTCAATCTCGGCGAGCGTTGCGTCGCCCGACCAGTTGCCGACCACACGCAGGCCGATCTCCTCGAGCAGGATTCGCGACGCCCACGCGTCGCCTCCGATATTGTAATCGCCGACCACGTTCACGTCGTAGGGGCCACCCTCGAACTCGACGGCCCTCTTCTCGAACACCCAGTCGCGGATAGCATCGTTGGCGATGTGGTGGCCGAGCGACTGCGAGACGCCGCGGAAGCCCTCGCAGCGCACCGGCACGATCGTCTTTTCGATCTCCTTGGCCTTCTTGCGAGAAACCGCTTCGGTGTCGTCGCCTATCAGGCCGATCGGGCACTCGGACTGCACGGTGATGCCCTTGTTCAGCGGAAAAAGCTCTTCGATCTCGTCGATGATCTGCTCCAGCTTTTTGTCGCCGCCGAAAACAATGTCTTTCTCCTGGAAATCGGAGGTGAACTGCATTGTCCCGAACGTGTCGATGCCCGTCGTGCCGACGTAGTAATTGCGGCGCTGCGACCAGGAGTATTGCCCGCAGCCGACCGGGCCGTGCGAGATGTGAACCATGTCCTTGACCGGACCCCACACCACTCCTTTTGAGCCGGCATAGGCGCAGCCGCGAATGGTCATCACGCCGGGAATGGATTTGATGTTTGATTTGACGTCACATTCGGAAAGGACCTCCCCTTCCTCACCGGCCTCATCCCCGCTCTTTGCTACATTGAGGTGCTTTTTGCGGCGCTTCGCCGTCTTGTCGGGATAGTGGGACAACACCTCCTCGATAAGCTTCGCATGGAGAGCACCGTCATTTTCATATTCCAGGCTCATGGGACCCCTTTCAAGGTTCGCGTGACGCCTCACCGGGAGGCGCCTTTGTTTCGAAGGCGCGCCAGGTCAAGGCCGCACCTCAAGTCGACATCGCTTGTTTACTGTGCAGCCGCCTTTGCCGTTTCCTTGGCCTGAAGCTCGGCAAGCATTTGCTCGTCTGTCTTCATGATGCCGAAGTCGAGCAGCATGTCCTCGAGCTCCTCCATGGTGATTGGGGTGGGGATGGTGCCCTGGCCCGAATTGCCATGGATCTTCTCGGCCAGCGCGCGGTATTCCCCGGCCTGGTTTGAATCCGGCGCATACTGGATCACCGACATCTTCCTGAGCTCGGCGTGCTGAACGATATTGTCGCGTGGCACGAAATGGATCAGCTTGGAATTGAGCCTGGAAGCCAGCGCTTCGGCGAGGTCGAGCTCGCGGTCCGTTTGGCGCTCATTGCAGATCAGGCCGCCAAGCCGCACGCCGCCCGAATGGGCGTATTTCAAAATACCCTTGGCGATGTTGTTGGCGGCATAGAGCGCCATCATCTCGCCGGACATGACGATGTAGATTTCCTGGGCTTTGTTCTCGCGGATCGGCATTGCAAAACCGCCGCACACCACGTCTCCGAGCACGTCGTAGGAAACATAGTCGACATCATCATAGGCGCCATTCTCCTCGAGGAAGTTGATCGAGGTGATGACGCCGCGGCCGGCGCAGCCTACGCCCGGCTCGGGGCCGCCCGACTCCACGCACTTGATGCCTTTGTAGCCGATCTTGAGCACGTCCTCGAGTTCAAGGTCTTCCACCGAACCTTCCTTTGCTGCAAGGTGCAGCACGGTATCCTGCGCCTTCGAATTCAGGATCAGGCGGGTGGAGTCGGCCTTGGGATCGCAGCCGACGATGAGTATCCTCTGCCCCAAGTCGACAAGGGCGGCGAGCGTATTTTGGGAGGTGGTGGACTTGCCGATGCCGCCCTTGCCGTAAAAGGCGATCTGACGCAGACCTGACATGTAGCTTTCCTTCCTTCGTTCCATTCATCGCGGCTGCCGCGATACGAATGCCGGTCGGCAGCTTTCGCCGCCTCGTAACGTAGGGTTCAAAACTCATGCCAATTTTAGTGACGCATCGAAGAAAGTTTTTTTGTTCTTCCTTTTCAGTTGTTTGGCCTCAGCAAAATAAGGGGAAGTGACTAACTCAGCCTATGTCGCGGACCTGACAACACCAACGAAACATGTCGGACAGTGTTGAATAGGACAGCCATATTGTCTGGGCCTGAACGGGCTTTGTGCTTACGGTAGGCTCAGCCGGCTAGACTGAAAGAGCGGTCACTCCGTCGGCACGGGTCGGCTGCATTAGCCCTGAATATCAAGCAGCCGGAGCCCGGCCCGTCGGCTTGGTAGAGCTTCCGACATTTTCGTCCACCTTCTGACACAAGAAGGTTCGTCGATCCGTCAGCTGGAAACGCGCTTTCATGTTTCCCGAGCACTGGCGGCTTTGAATGTTACACGTTGAGCCGATGTGATCGCCGCCTCGGATGGAAGGCTTTTCTCCATCGCGTCTCCGAGAGCAGTTCTTTCTGCTCAAGGTGAAGATCGCTTCCCTTCCTGCTGCAAGTTAGATGGCACGGCATTTGCGCCAGCTCATCAGAGCCATCGAACCACAAACAAAGCGGAGAGCGAGGCATGGGTGAATGCAGAGAACCGCTTAAGCCGACGGTGCCTGTTGCTCGGGGCCCGACATCCAAACGTGTGGCATTCGACCGACTGCCGCTTGCCAATCCTCATCGGCATGCGGATCCCGAAGGAGTGCATCAAAGGATCACCCCAACCGACGCCGGCGCGCCACTGGTAACCATCTACAATAGCCAGAGGCACCTTCGTGAAGCGAGACTCTTGCGCGACGCCAAAGTTGCGGCACCACACGCCTGCTTCGACATCGGCACAGTTGATCGCCACGTGTTTCTCCTCGAACACTGCCAGCCCATCGCTACTTGCCGCAAAACGGTTGCTCGATCTGCCCAAATCACTCATATCGGTCCGGCCGTTCGGATGACGAAGGGGTGGGCCAATGCCCTCCCGTACCACCGGATGGAAAAGCGATTTGGAAGCCGCGAAGGCCTTCATCTCACGTCCGGCATGTCTGCCGAGTCGACGTTGTGTCGGCCAAACCGAGAAGCCATGCCAGGTTTCGTCTAGCAGGAGTTAATTGATGACCATCACGAAGAAAGTTCCTTTCGTTACATTTCGCACGCGTGTTCGCGATGATTCCATTGAGGGGCCGAATCCATACCGCTGGGAAGACAAGACATCCGACGACTATTTTGGTGGCAAGCGCGTCCTCCTGTTCTCGCTTCCTGGCGCCTTCACCCCGACCTGCTCGACCTACCAACTGCCCAATTTCGAAAAGCTCTACGACGAGTTCAAGAAGGAAGGAATTGATGCAATCTACTGCATCTCCGTCAACGATGCCTTCGTCATGAATGCGTGGGGCAAGTCTTTGGGGCTGCAGAAGGTCGAGCTCATCCCGGACGGTTCAGGCGAGTTCACGCGCAAAATGGGCATGCTGGTTGCTAAGGACAATCTCGGTTTCGGAATGCGCTCCTGGCGCTATGCGGCTTTGATCAACGACGGCGCGGTAGAGCAGTGGTTTGAGGAAAAAGGCTTCTCCGACAACTGCGAGACCGATCCCTATGAGGTTTCATCCCCGCAAAACGTTCTTGAAACACTGAAGGCAGCCGCATGACCGAGTGAAGTCTGGCAGCCCCAACACACGGCCAAGAGTGTCCTCGAACGGAGTTTCGCGCTCAACATGCTGTCCTCGGCAAGGCTGCTTCAACGCCAGAAGCAATCGATGGTGGCATCGCCTCAGCTCATTGAGTCGATTCGCCTGCTGCAACTGGCTCGCGTCGAACTGCATCAATTCGTAGAGCAGGAACTCGAGAAAAATCCTCTTTTGGAGCCTGCTCCAAAAGAGGGTGAGGCTCTTGGCGACGTTCCGATTTCGGCAGAGCAGTCTACCGGCGAACCCGAAAAAGACATTGATAGGCCGACGAGCGCGGCGTCCGCCGAGCGACTGGGGGAATGGAAATCGCTGCGCAACACGACGAACGTTCCGGCGAGTGATCGCCCTGCGCTGGAAGAGTTTGCCGCCTGCACCGAAACGTTGCACGATCACGTAGCTAGTCAGATCGCGCTCACCGCATTCACACCACAGGAACGGCTGATTGCCGCCGAGCTTGCAGGCCATCTGGAAGACACCGGCTATATTCGGGCGAATCTTTTGGAACTGGCCGGCATGCTAAACGTCGGCGAGCCGGATGTGGAGCGTGTGCTCGCAACCTTGCAGCACTTTGATCCACCGGGAATATTCGCTCGCACCCTTAGCGAATGCCTCGAGATCCAGTTGCGCCAGCGAGACCGGTTCGACCCGGCGATGGCCGCTTTGATCGCCCACCTTGAGCTGGTCGCGAGACGCGATTTTCAGGCACTAAAGCAGCATTGCCGCGTTGATGAAGACGACCTCCTTGAGATGCTGCATGAAATCCGTGCGCTCGATCCCAAGCCCGGCAACCGATTCCAATCCGGAGCGCCGGAACCCATCATACCCGACGTCTTGGTCACGCCCTCGCCCGGAGGTGGGTGGCAGATCGAACTTGATCCAGATGCGCTGCCCAAGGTTTTGATCAATCAAACCTATTTCGCTGAGGTCTCGCGACACACGGTCCAGAATTCGAAAGATCAGGCATTTCTGAACGAATGCCTTCAAAACGCGAACTGGTTAATCCGCAGCCTCGATCAGCGTGCCCAGACGATTCTTAAGGTTGCCACTGAAATCGTGCGCCAACAGGATGCCTTCCTCCGACACGGCGTCGCCCACCTGCGGCCCCTCAATCTGAGGACTGTCGCTGAAGCGATCAACGTGCATGAGTCGACGGTGAGCCGGGTGACCTCGAACAAGTATATGCTTACTCCACGCGGGGTGTTTGAACTGAAGTATTTCTTCACTGTCGCGATTGCCTCCTGCGAAGGTGGTGACGCGCACTCCGCCGAAGCTGTCCGTCATCGGATCAAAGCAATAGTTGCTCAAGAATCCGCCGGTCACGTGCTTTCCGACGATGACATCGCCGCGCGGCTGAAGGAAACCGGCATCAATGTTGCCCGGCGCACCGTTACAAAATATCGCGAGGCGATGAACATCCCCTCCTCTGTACAACGGCGCAGGGAAAAGCGCCTATGGCTCAATGGAGATGGAGCTTTGCCGTCTGATCCCTCTGACGTCAAACCCCAACGCTGACATAAACAGAGGGTTCTCATCAATGCGCACGCGGCATGCGCTCTTCCATATGAGGGCCCTATCGACAATGACCTCTCTCATCAGCAATTCCGTTTCTTTGATTTCTGGCTATTGAATTTACCGATGCAAACACCTTCAGAGCGCAACGCACAGAGGAATAAGTGCGCAGGGTGCATCGTTCACCCCGTCACGAAGCTGCTGCACATCGTTTCTCACTCGAAGGATGCACATCGCGTTGTGATAAGCGCGAGAGAGTTCTCGTTGACGCAGACCACCCGGCAATCATCGACGTTCAAGACTCTTCGAGTTCGGCATTCAAGCGCCCCTCAATTTGCCGTCATAGATCACTTGGCTGAAATCGAGGTCTGCTGTGATAGTGTCGCACTTGCCCGTTGAACCGCGATTGACGGGAATAGGCCGTCGCCAAAGCGATGGGGGTGCTCCGCGCACGATGTTCTTTGCGCCCGCCGTGCGTCGAACAAGGCTGAGAGGGTAGGGAGCGAGGGAGCGCTCCCTCAAAAGCGCCACAGCGACCGAGCGACCGGTGTACAAGAAATGGCTCGGATCGTGTTGCCGCGGTCGGATGCCGTATTCCAATCAGAGCCGCGTGTTTTGGCACGGCCTCGGTCCCGGCGATCCGTTTGTTCGTTCTCTCAACATTCTGTCCGGTCCGCGACACAGGTCGCTACCCGAACCGTGCTCGGCCCGCTCACCCTGATCGGACCGATTAAGTTTTCCCTCCTCCCGTGCAACGGCGCCTGGAAAAAGCGGCTCTGGCTCAATGGCGTGAGATTGGCGCCTCGGACGCCGGCGAGAGCGCCTCTTAGTCCAACGCGATCCCGTTCTTGATCCGGGCCAGGCGACTTTCGCCGTCTTCCGGGCCGAAGCAGCTTTCGAAATCATTGCATTCACGGCAGCTAGGCGAGCTGCATAGTGAAAATCCTTCGGATTCGCAGAGCTTGCGATAAAAGTACTTCTTCCATTTCATGTTTTGGGTGTTGCCGGCCGCAAGCGTCGGGAAATGCGTGGCAAGCAGGCGGCTAAGCTCGTTCCGGTTGAAAAGGCCAAGATCCTGCCAGAGATGGTCGTTGCGCATGGCACGCCGGGCGATGATCTTGGCGAACCGGGCGCTGGCCGGGTCGCCCGGCCGGGCATGCGCGAACAGCAGCTCGCGCAGAAGTTCTTCCTCCGGGTCCGGCTGGGGCTCGCCCGCCTCTTCCAAGGCGAACGCGTTGACGGCGACCGCGGGGAAGCTGCCGGCCAGGACATCGCGCAGCTCGGCTCGCGAAAGACCGGTTGCTTGTGTCGCCGTCGCCTTGCCGGCCTCGAGTTCCTCAAGCGCGCTCCAGAGCACGCAGGCAAGCGCATGCCGGTCGAACTGCAGCTCGGTCGGCGATTTGCCAGTGCCCAGGCAGCCATGGTGCTGCGCGGCATGGGTGTCATTCTCCTGGTCCCGTCCCATCAATCGCCCTGAAGAGCGAGCGACTTGCTGACCGCTGGGATGATCTTTTCTCCCCAGAGCTCGATCTGGCGTAGCATCGTCTTGTGGTCGAAATCGCCCAGTTGCGTCTGAATTGCGACCTGGTCGGGTTTCAAGATGTCCATCTCTTCCAGCAGGCGGTCAATCACGCGATTCACGCTGCCGATCGGCAGGTTCTGGCGCATCGTCTCGAATGATAAATCCTGCTGCGTCGGCGTTTCGTTTAGCAGATAGCCGTCCGGGCTCTGCTGACGGCGCTGGTGCAGCGCTTCTGATAGCCGGCGCTGAAAACGGGCGTTGTCGAGATAACTGTTGATCTCTGCCTCGTCGTCGCTGGCATAGCAGCAACGCAGCAGACATATCTTGGCGTCCGTGACATTCTTCCCTTCGGAAGCCGCCGCCTTCCCGATTGCTTCGCGCAGCGCGGTCAAACTCTCCAAGCCATTGTGAAATGCCGTGACAAAGAAATTGTGCCCCTCACGATAGGCCCGGCTTATGCGCGCGGCCCCCCCAGCGATCCAGATCGGCGGGGTCGGCTTCTGGAGGGTACGCAGCGAGATCGCCGTCGGAGGTATGTGCACATACTTGCCGTCGTGCTCGAAGATGTTTTGGTTGAGGCCTTTCAGAAGAATGTCCAAGTATTCCGAAAACACGGCCGCCGCCTCATCGATATTGACGCCGAAACGTTCGAACTCGAATTTCTGGTATCCCAAGCCGACGCCAAGCTCGAGGCGGCCGTTCGCCACGATGTCGGCGAAGCCGATTTCTGAAAGCAAGCGCTGCGGCTGATATAGCGGCAGCACGCATACAGCAGTGCCAAGGCGAATGGTGCTCGTCACGCCGGCACAGTGCGCCACCATCATCAGGGGCGAGGGAATCAGACTGTAATTGTTGAAGTGGTGCTCGGCGAACCAGGCGGTAGCGAAGCCGGCTTGCTCCGAAACGGTGGCCTGTTCGATGGAGTTGCGGATGACGCTGTCGCACGATTGATGATAGCCTCGCTGGGCCGCCAGGATGAAGGTTGCGAATTCCATGAGGTTTCCTTGTTTACAGGTGAGTTAGCCTGTCGGAGATGCGCCAAATACGCGCACAGGCCTTGGCTGCGGCCAGCCTTGCCGGCGGCTTGGTTTTGCTGCAACCGCTCGCAATTGGGTGGCTAGGGCACGCGGAGCGGTTGGAACTGCTTTGACCACGATGAGGACGGACGTTTTCGTCATCGCCGAAATTCACATCTTCGGTCGAAGCAGTGCGCGCGCGGCGCGCAGCGGAGCTGAAGCCTTGGATATTCTCGGCCCCGGCGCCTGACGAAAAGTCGCCGGTCAACACGCTGCCTCAGCAAAGTTCTCGGTATCGAGTTCGCTGGCGTTCCCCGCATCACCGGACGCGGTCCAGCCGCCGTCCACGTACAAGGTGGACCCGTTAACGTATGAGGCGGCAGACGAAGCCAGGAAGAACGCGGCCTCAGCGACGTCTTCCGGCTCTCCCAACCTGCCCATCGGGATGCGCCGCCGGATCGATGTGGCGTCGATGCGACGGACCTTCGCTAACTGAGCAGAGCCAGGCGCGCAGATGTAGCCAGGAGCTACCGTGGCTGTGCGAATGCCGACAGGCCCGAGTTCGGCGGCCAGGCATCGGGTCAGAATGTCCAACCCAGCCTGGGCGGCGCCATAGGCATGGCGCGGCGCGAACGGCAAAAAGCTATTGATCGATCCGAGATTGAGGATCACGCCGCCAGGGCACATCGCCTTGATCGCCTCGCGTGCGCAGGTGAAGGCGCCGGTAAGATTGACATCCAGGACGTGTTCGATGTCTTCGGGTATTTCTTCGATTCCCAACAACGACGTGTCGGCAGCAACACCGTTGACGAGCACATCGACACGCCCGAAGCGTCCCCGCAGGTCCTCGAATAGCGCCACCACCTCGCTCTCGACGGCCACGTCCACACATTTGGCCGGGTTGTTGCCGCGGAGCCACGCAGCCAGTTCTGCCGCTGCGGCACCATCTTTGTCAGCGATCACAACAGTATCGCCGCTCTCGGCAAAGCGGCGAACGACGGCCGCGCCTATACCGTTCGCACCACCTGTGACAAGCACAACTCGCGCCCCGGTAGCCTCGGCAGGACGGCAGAGTTCGGCCTGGGGGGTCCCATCCACCGGCGGGTGCGCATCTCCCGGCTGGTTGAATGACATCCAGCCTCCGTCGACCGCCAGCACCGAACCGGTAATGTAGCGCGCCCGATCGCTGGTCAGAAAACGCACAACGAGGGCGATCTCATCCGGACGTGCCAAGCGACCCAGCGGCACGCGGCGGCGCACTGCCGCTAGATGCATTTTGCCTGCCCGTTCCAGTTCCATCACCATCGGCGTGCGCACATAGCCCGGCGCTACCGCCGTCACGCGAATGCCGCGAGAAGCCCACTCGCATGCAAGCGACTTCGTCAATGAGATCAGGCCGGCCTTCGAGGCAGCGTAGGCGTTGCGCTTGGCATTGCCGACGACGCCCGCCATCGAAGCGACGTTGACGATGGCACCGCCCGGCTTCATGCGCCTCGCCGCTTCGCGGGCCATGACGAGGGGTCCAATCAAGTTTACTTCCAAGGCGAGACGGAAAGCGTCGACACTGGTATCGACACTCGCAGCCATGCTGGGCCCCATCGCGGCGTTGTTGATGAGGGCGCCAATGTGCTCGAACTGTGCTTCGACTCGACCGTAGAGCGCGAGGACATTCCCCTCTCGCGAGATGTCGCACTCGAGGCCGAGATGCGGATGGCCGAGCCCACGGGCCAGTTCAACGACCCCGCTGCCAGCAAGGTCTACCGCAACAACAGTGTCTCCGTCCCTGACAAGAATATCGACCAGGGCGCGGCCGATCCCGCCCGCGGCGCCCGTAATGACGACGGTGCGTCCTGCCTGCTTCATGAAAATCTCTCCGCGCTCCCATCAGCGATCTCAGCCCATCAGCTTGCGTAGCAAAATGACGTCTCGGTAAAACAGCGTCCTGGCCACGACCTGAATAGACGATGCAGCGATCCGGCTGCGGTCCAACTTCCGAATTGGTAGCCGATCCTGCGAAGAGACCCGTCAAGGACAGGTTACCTTGGTCGCGCCAGTCGGTGCACCCCAGCGTCGTCAAGCCGCTAGTGGGGCAGAGCAGACCGCTCACGCCCGTCGTGGGGCTGAAAGGCAATCCTATATGCCCCTCCTCACCGAACCGTCTTTCGCCGGGATCGCTGTGGCATTGCAAAGTTCTCATAGCCGTTAGCCTCCGTTGACCGCGCGGCTTTGTCGTTCGAAACCTGTGAGGGGCCAGGCGGGGAAGGTCCGCGACGCTTTCCAAGCCTGTAGACCGGATCGTGCGGATGCGGTGCTCCGATCGGCCGTCGCGGGCCGAACCGTTCCGCTTCAACGACCGCTGGTGGGATCTGCTCCTCGAGCCAATCGTAGACCACGGTTCGTTCGGCAATCCGCCACTCCCCTTCCCTGTTCTGAAACAGGTCGCAGTAACGGCCACACAGGAGCGTCTGGCGTGGTTCTCCATCTTCGTCCGGCCCGCGTTGCAACGCGGTGAAATAGCTCTCGACCGCGGCATCTGCCGGACCAATGAATTCGATGATGATGTTGGTGATCTGGTGGATGTTGCGCGGTCCGGTCTTGAAGACACCCAGCGCCAACTGAATGAAGCCCTCTGCCGGGCCGCAATAGGCCCCGTGATTGTCCTGTGCATCGGGCCAGTATGCGCTGCTAAGCGCCGCCTCATCCGCACGGTCTATCCCGCGGCAGTACCGATAGAGGCAGTCGCGGATCGCCTCACGGGCGAGTAGCTCGGTAATTTTCAGCTGGTGGTCCATTAGCTTCGCCACAAATTTTGTGATTGGAAGAGTGTGTTTTGCGAGCCGCGGCGTCCTAGGAGTAGTGGGAGCGTCCCGACGCGCAGATGCGCGCCTACGTTGGACGAGTAAGATAGTGGATAGGAGGGCGTCGTCCGTTACCATATGCAGGCTACCTGAGCGGTCCTTTCTTGCCCTCCGAAATGACGTCCGGCTCAACCCGTGCTGCAAGGTGCACGGTCGAGTTCAAGTGCACGTTCGGGGCAGGATCGCACGCCTCGCGACGCAGTGATTTCCTCCCCTTCCGCAACTTCGATGTCACCGGGAAGGATATAACCCGCGTCATCAAGCTTGAAGATGTGTGGCGCTTGCGCCGCGCATCGCGCGTGTCCTTGGCATTTGTCATAATGGACGATGATGCGCATGGCTCTGCCTCCATTGTCATTGCCCCGGTTTGTGCGGAGTTGGTCAGGACCAGTCCAGGATCAGATTTTCGATCCCGAACACATGCCCGCCGACAGTGATGGGCGCCGTACCCTCCTTGATCCGGAACGTCGGGATGCGCGTCAGCCACTCCTCCAAGCCAATGACGATCTCGCGCCGAGCAAGATGTGAGCCAAGGCAACGGTGAGGCCCATAGCCAAAGGTGGCATGGGGGTTGTCCTCCCGCGCCAGATCGACCGTGTTTGGACATTCGAATTCCGCCGGGTCGCGATTGGCGATCATCGTGGCGCAGGAAACATAGTCCCCCTTGCGGATCGGCGCGCCTTCGAAGTCGATATCTTTCGTTGCCACACGGATCAACTGAACGGTCGAATAGGCGCGCAGCAATTCTTCGGCCGCAAGCGGGATCCGGTCCGGTTCGCTTCGCAACAATTCCTGATCCTGGACGTTGCGCGCCAGATGAGCCAAGTCAAAGCCTATAGCTGCTGCAACCGTATCGAGCCCTGCAACGAAAACCAGCACGCCGACGCCGCGGATCTCCTGTTTCGTCAGCCGGCGGCCCTCGACCTGTGCCTGCACGATAAAGGTCATAAAATCGTCAACCAGGTCCTGGCGGCGGGCGGCGGCAAGTTCGTCAATGAAGGCCACAATCGTCCGGGCAGCGGCCGGCCGTTTCACATCGTCGCCGTGGAGAAGATCTCTCGCCCATCCGACGAATATGTCGATCCGGTCATCCGGCAGCCCTAGAAGATGGAGGAAGATGTTGACCGTGAAGGGAAATGCGAAATCGTTCATGACTTCGCAGCTTGTGCCCAATGCAGCGATCCCGTCGATGAGCCTGATTGCCCTTTCGCGGACAGCTGGCTCCAATGCCGACACCCGCTTTGGCGAAAGCAGCGGATTGAGCAATGCGCGAAAGGCGCCATGGGCCGGAGGATCGAGTTCAAGTGGGATCATCGGCCAGTTTTCGCCCAGCGCGGAGGCAAAGATGCTGCGATGGCT
This sequence comes from Mesorhizobium sp. CNPSo 4684, assembly GCF_057784315.1. Classification (NCBI taxonomy): domain Bacteria; kingdom Pseudomonadati; phylum Pseudomonadota; class Alphaproteobacteria; order Hyphomicrobiales; family Phyllobacteriaceae; genus Mesorhizobium; species Mesorhizobium sp. CNPSo 4684. Next base: position 21,700 of record NZ_JBWLUX010000050.1, read on the forward strand.
GGAAAAAGTTTCGGTGTCCTGCAGCACCCGCCGCTGGTCGCTGGCGCGCGTGATCACCCAGGTACCCCGACCGTCGCGCGTGTTGAGGGGCGAATAAAAAATTGGGAGCCCGGCATGGACGCAAGCGACTGCTGCGTGCGGATCTCCGTTGGGAGTCGGTGACATCCCGGGCGACGTAAACAGGCTGAAATCCCTCACCATTTCGGGTGGGATATGATCTGGAACGGAATTTTTCCCCATTGGTACTCCTGACGTCAGGCGTCGATTGAGATTGCAACGCCGGCCATTAGGTCCATGCCGGCGCCCGGGAAGTGCCAGCTCAGGCGCGTTGCTTACGGTGGTATGCAGGCGACGTGCGCGTTAGCGCGCAAGAGATCGGTCGCCAATTCAAGCACCAGGGCATCTCTTTCGTAGCCACGCGCCCTAGAGCATGGCTGCTGGTGATCCCCATTGAAGCTGAGAAACTGATCAATCATCGCTGAGCTCCGTGACGCAATGCTCACGCCTCGCATCATCCGAGCAAGTTGCGTGCCGGATTGGTGCCAGATGGCCCTCACCAAGCAATGGCCAGGCAGCACTGGGACCTGTGCAGTGGATGACTACCTGTCCATTATTGCTAGGAGAACGTCTGGCAACCGACACGTGCGGTCAGCTTTGTCGCGTCCGCGACACGGGGACTGTTCGGCTTGGTGGTGCCACATCCAAAGTTGGTACCTGAAAGCCAATGTTGTGTACCTGGAGCGGCTAAACGGCCGCTCTCGGACAACTAAAAGGGTGGGAAGGAAGGGATCGTGCGACAAACGCGACATCTGGGGCGGCACAAAAACCAGGCAGTTTCTTGAGTGTGCGCGCACCCTGGCCCTGACGCGCCACTGAATCTCGCTCAACGTCATGATAGATGGCTCGTTCGACATTCGAAGTTGGCTCACCCTCCGGCGACCGTCGGGAAGCGAAATAAACCCGGGCGCTTCGGCGCCCGGAAGAACGAGCAGGAACAAATTGGCAACACTCGAGAGATGCAGCTCAAGCTTCCTCGATCAGAAGGAATAACGTCACGATGACTGCATACCTGACATTTGTCCCCCTCGGGAACGCTGACACGACGCTGATCCGCCTGGCAAACGACGATCTCGTCCTGATGGACTACGCAAACATGCGCAGCGCGGAGGATCCGAACGACAAGCGCATAGACCTGCCAAAGGCCCTCCGAGATGAACTTGATGATGCCGAACGTGAATCGTTCCGAGTGGTGGCTTTCACCCATCTCGACGACGACCACATCTGCGGCGCTCGGGACTTCTTCTGGTTCGACCATGCCCGGATTCTGCACTGACCGCGTAAAGATTGACGAGCTTTGGGTTCCGGCGGTGGCGATCACCGAAACCGATCTCGAAGGCGACGCGTGGACCATCCGTTCGGAGGCTCGCCACCGCCTGAAGGAAGGATATGGCGTCAAGGTGTTCTCGCGCCCAGCCAACCTCGCTAAGTACCTCGCCGAATGGAATTTGACCGTGGAGGACCGTGCGGATTGCATAGTCAATGCTGGAGAACTCGTGCCGGGCTTCTCGAAGTGGGACGCGGGTCAAGCGGAATTCTTCGTGCATAGCCCATTCGCTGGCGCACAGACGACGGCCTCGAGGATCGAGAAGCACGGCAACGAGCATCGTCTTCACTGGGACGTGCTCTCTTTCACCACTGTTCGTACAAGTCCCTGTCTCCCGAAAAGGGCGAAGACATCACCGAACCCGTTGAGGACGTGAAGTGGCTGTTTGAGGAGCTTGCGCGCCAGCGGGAGATCGTCTCGCCGAGCTGGCCTATCCCGGCGAAAGGCACTGCCGACGATGAGGACAAGCAGCCGCCGCACAGGCAGGCCGCGAACTACTACAAGGAGATCATCAAAGACTCGAACGGGCAGTTCAAGGTCACGATGGAAACGCCGACCCAGTCGAATCCGAAGCCGATTAAGCTGAAGATTTCCTCGACGGGCGTTGGGGTAACGATGACGGCGGCACCGAGCGTCGCCAGCATAGCTGCAGCTAGCACCACGCGGGCGGGCTGACGGCATGTGGCAGCCCGAAGGGAGCGAACCGGTCGGCTGGGATGGCCTCGCCATCCCGCTGGCCATCGCCTTTGCGGACCACGTTACAAAGGCGTGCACCGAATTCGCCCGCTTGATCGGATGCCACAGGCTTCCAGTAAAGGACTTAGAAATCGTTTCCTTCGAGATCGACCTTGGCGTGCCACAGCGCCCGGTCTACGCCATTAATCCCGCCGAGACTGTCTCGGTCTGCTTCTGGCCGGGCAACGCCGCTCCTCCCCTCGTCGCGGTGTCACGGCCCGACTTCCCCGACACCCCTCACCAGAACCTAGTGCCCGAGGGATTCCCGTGCATCCTTTGCGTAGATGACAGGCCATGGCAGGACGTGCGCGGCGACTATACCGCTTCGGAGCTGATGGCACGTATTGCTGTATGGTTTGAAAAGGCGTGCGAGGGCGACTTCACGGCGACGACCAGCCCGAATGTGACGGCCACGACGGGGCCGCTCGTACACCGTCACGGTGTCGCCAATTCGCTCGCAATGCTCTTGCATGACCACGGCATCGAAGCTCGACGGAACGGGTGCTCCCGTGAATATTCGAAGTGCATTTCGTGGGTCGAGGTTCTCGAGAGCGCGCACATCGCCGGCGACCACCCGCCCAGCCACGCGAAAGGTCCAAGGCTCCTCCCCATCGAAATCCGCCGTTCGAACGGCAAACCCGTCCATCGCCGAATTGTCGAACGGAGGCAGCGAAATAGGCGAGTGTATATCGGCCGCGCAAACCCGTCCCAATGCTCCGGCAAGCGAGACTGTTTCCCTGTATCGAACAGGTTTGGCGAGCGCGACGGCTTTGGCTACCGCCGTCTCGAACGGGATAGCTTCGCCACCCTGCCCGGCAGAGCAGTTTCGGCTTTCAAAACGGGCTTCGCGGCGTGAAACACGAGCGCACCTCCCTTGCGTTGTTCTCGAAACGCAACGGCCTAAGGTTTTTCTAACCTGACACACTCTTGAGATAGGCGATAACGTTTTTGATGTCGTCGGGATTCTTGAGGCCAGGGAACCCCATTCTATTCTTCGGCACTTTCGCTTTGGGATTGGCCAGATATTCCGTCAGGTTCGGCTCATCCCAGACGAGTGCCGCGGCACCGGCATCCATCATGGCTTTCGAATACCAATAGCGAGGGACGGTTCCCGCTGTCCGGCCTACAACGCCTTTCAAGGTTGGCCCGAAGTTGTTCGCGTCGGTATCAGCGTTGTGGCATGCGGCACACTTTTTGAAGACGGTCTTTCCGGCCTCGATATCCTGGGCCTGGGCGGCCGGAGGCAGTAACGCCAAAACCATTGTGGCGCCGACGAACAGGTATTTCATGCGGGAACTCTCCGTTTTTCCATACGATGACGTCGAGGGGCTCGTTGGCCTTCTGGTCAGCGGCATTGGCCAGCCTGTTCGACGGATATTCCACGAGTGCCAAGCCGGGGGCAGCCTTGGCCTGTGCCTGCACTGGCAATGCCACGGCTATGGCCATCCCTGCGGCGGCAAACGCTCCTCCCCTCAGTAATTTGGCGGCGACCGACGTCGGCCAGCTTGTTGTCGCAAAGGGCTTGCAACGCCTGTGCCAACCGAAAAAACCGCCGATTTCATTGGAAAAAAAGGAACCATCGCCGGATGTCCGCGACGTTCGGAAATGCGGACATAGTGCGCTGCCGAAGGTTCAGGAAGTCGAACGACCCAAGGGTCCGCGCATTCGCGGGGCATGCCGAGGAGCAACGATTGTCTTCGCGGCGAAGCGCATTGTCATTCAGTGTTCCGAACCACTGAAACGGCCATCAATTTGGTACGGTCATCGCCGCTTAACGCAGCCAGACTCCTTGCGATTGCGTCTCCTCCAGACGTCGCCTGCAATTGCACGCGCGTCGGATCTCGCTTTTCATGCATACATTCGACTTCGAACTGGATCAGGCCATCAGCCAAGCTTATGTGGCGCGCAGCGCGCTGGACCATTGCCTTTGGGCCTTTCACTCCGGCATGGGTAACGAAATCGAGTGCCGAGCAGAGATGTACGTCAATCAGGTCGAGGAGCTCTTCCGCAACGCCTGCTATTTCGTTCCGCTTGACCACCTCGCGGTGGTGATAGGCTTGGTTTCGGGCCTCTCGAACCCGCTTAAACTTTCCCTTGAAGACGGCTTCGTCCAGCGGGGAGCCATTAAGGAGCACAGCGGGAAGCTTTCCTTTTATCACCGCCCATTGTTCATGAATCAGCTCTTCGACATCTGACATTTTCGCCAGGCTCAGGACTTCGTGACCCGTGGCATTGTCGAGGATGCCTCGATCCAGCCGATCTCCCTCCACGTTCTTGATGAGGTTCTCGATCACTCTGCCTGTCCCATGGGTGATCGGAATCTTGTTGATCGTTTCCACTTGGTCGGCCCTACCCAGCTTGTCCAACTCGCGTAACCTCGCCAGATGGGGAAGCCACCAACGCATGGTGCGAAACTGATCTTCCATCCAAAAGGCAAGTTTCGTCCTATATGCCGATTCAAAAATGTGCAGGATGGGATACAGACTAGCCTGTTCTGCCAGCTTGCGATGGTACACCTTGTGAAGTCGGGTCGGCAGATCCGTTTGGTCCTTCCGTTTTGCCACGGCGCGAAGCTCCTTCAGCGAGTGACGGAGAAGTTCGATGTTGGAACCTGGCATGAAACGGCCTATGACATCGATCTGGTCTGCCGGAGGGGTTGCCTGCAAGGCGTCCTCGAGGAGTTCACGTAGGGTGCGCGCGTGAGGCATTTTCGGCATTCGCCTTAATCAAGAATTGCGATTGCATCCTTTAAGTGCTTGACTTATCCGGCTGCAAGCGGCATTTTACTCGCACTCTGGTCACGATGCCCTTTGGGGGGCTGTGCCTACTCGCGAGGACGCGGTCGGAGTCTAAAGCAATACAGCGAGATAGCAGAGCCCCTTTCGGGGCTCTTTCTTTTTCCAGCGGGATTGGATGCGTATCCGACCGCGGAATGGATACCAGGCTATCTTTGAAGCCTCTTTTCGCCCTGCTCCGCGCTCAGTTTGCAACCGCTAGCGGCACTTTCTTGCGGGCCGGCAGCCGACGGCGCATGCGGCGTTTAACGGCGCATTTGAGCACAACCGGCGGATCGTTCGACCAGGCGCCGAACACGGCGTCGACCATGCCATGCGACACGAAATCCGCGTTCAGGTCAGCGGCCAGCTTGGCGGCTGCCTCCTTGTCGTCGTTGCCGGTCTCCGCCCAGAACACGTTTCCGACCCTGAGCGCCGCTTTGGCGCGCTTCAGCCGGCGAACCAGAAAGCGAGCGTGCTGACGGAATCCCGGTTCAGGAAGCCGACCACGACCGAATCGACAGTCTCGAGTTCGAGGCGGCGAATGCTCGCCGGTTCCATGTCTGCGAAGCTCGCCTTCGATACGGTCGCACCCTGGACTACCAGCACCTGCGCCAGCATGGCGGCGGCGGCATCCTCGAGTTCGCCGCGACCGCCGGCACAAAGCACCGACATGTCGGTGCCATCGGGCAGTTCGGTGCCGTCCTCGCCCTCTCCTTCTGCCTCTTTTGCAGCATCCGTGCTGGCGTCCTCGGCCACGCTCGGGTCATCTTCCTCGTTGGCTTCTTCCTGTGCGCTGTCATCGAGATTTGCCACCAGTGTCTGGGCACTGGCCGCCACCTGCCGCCTTTGCTGATCGCCCATCACACCGCGCACGCGGTCCTATTCGCCCCAGCAGGAGTGCCGGGATGGCAACTTTGTCGTAGAATTCGACCAAGATATTTCTCCTCCAGCATCTCCTCGGCATGGTCGGTGGCCTCGTCGGGATCTCCGGCCAGCAGCCGCTGGTAGAGCCTGGCATGGGGTTCGAGCACCGGCTCGTTGCCGAACAGCACATCGAGGAATTCAACTGCGGCACGTGTCTGCCGAGCACGACGAGACAGACGGTGAGCGGCGTCGACAGGACAAGGCCGAGCGGGCCCCACAGCCAGGTCCAGAAGATCGCCGCGACAATGATGGCCAATGGCGAGACCCCCGTGCGCGAGCCATAGAGCCAGGGTTCGATGACGTTGCCGGTGATCAGTTCCATCACCACGAACAGCCCGGCGGTCCACAGCACCAGCGACCAGCCGGGCGCCACGGCCAGCGCCAGGAACAGGGCAGCAGCGCGCCAATGACCGGGCCGATATAGGGAACGAAGCGAAGCGCCAGTGCCAGCAATCCCCACAGCAGCGCATTGGGAATGCCGAGGATCCAGAGCCCGATGGTAATCGGTACGGCGTAGACGCCGCAATCATAACCGTTGCGCTGCCGCGCCATGCGCACCGGCTGCGGGTCGGTGCCCAGCCTTGCCGCGAACTGCGTGGCAATGGCGCGGTGGTATTCCCCCAGGGAGTCGTAGTGATAGGCGACGAGCCTTGCCCGCTCGCGGCGATCAACCAGCAGCAGCGACCAGTGCTTGCCGCTATCAGGATCGGCGGCATTGGCATCGTTGACTGGCGGGAACAGGAAGTCGGCGGTATCCTCGCCATTGTGATTGTGGACGATGCTTTGGAATGCGCCTGGCGCATCGCGGTCAGCGGCCAAGCGCAGATGATGAGCTACGACGGCATTCACGACAATGGCGTCCGCGCGGCCAGATCCGGAGAGGGTGCCTGCAACTCCTGGTCCAGGAGCCTGTAATCCGCGTTGATCTGGTCGTCGGTCAGCCAATCTGTGGGCCAAGCGCCAGCCGACCCTGCAGTGCGCTGCCCGAGCCAGAGGCGGGTTCATGCGTCTGCGCAACCTAGGCGTGATGGGTGGGAAGAAAGCGCCCGTCCGGCTCCCGTCCCGCCGGGGCGGTGGGTTGCGCTGCCGGCCCAGGCAGCCGATCGGCGTCCTCTACGCCAGGGCCAGGGGCGGCGCCCGCCTGTGAGCACAGGTGGGCGTGCAGACTCTCCACGCATGGCTTGGCGTTCTTTCTATCCTGTTTCTCGGGTGGAATGAATTCGATATCGGCTTCTTTGTAGAATTGCTGGCGCTCGCTCAACAGTCTCGCAATCTTGTCCTGTGGGTTGGGGCCTTGCAGCAGCGGGCGGCTGGTATCTTTCCTGGTGCGTTTCTCGATCACTTCGAGTTTGGTATTGAGCCAGATCGACACCGCTTTCTCCTTGATGAGGCTGCGGCTCTGCGCATCGTTGAACGAGCCGCCCCCGGTGGCGATCACGGCGGGGCCGGCCTCGAGCAGACGCGCGATCACACTTGCCTCCAGCTCCCTGAAATGCGCCTCGCCGTCGGTCTTGAAAATCTCGGAGATCGATTTGCCGGCCTGGGTCTGGATTATTTTGTCGGTATCGACGAAGGGCAGCCCCAGGCGCCTGGCGAAAATGGGACCGATGCTGGATTTGCCCGCGCCCGGCATGCCAACCAGCACGACCGGCCGTCCATTGAGGGCGGCAAAGATCTCTTTTGCGACAGGTGACCTGGCGGTCTGGGGATTTCGCTGTTCGACGCTGCGCACCCCAAAGCTGGCGAGACTGGTTCTGCCCGTCGTCCCCTCTTCGCCTCCCCAGTGGGGGATGTCCATGACGGCATCGGGGATCGCAACTTGCTTGCAGGTTCCCCGCACGCGCTCGACCAGTTCCTTGGCCTTCTCCAGTCCATCGGCGCCGGCTTGCTGCTGCAGCTCGAAAAGCTCCTTGTAGGTGTCGTGACTGTCGATCTTGGCCTTGTAGCTGCCTGGCGTGTGGAACTCCAGCTGGAAGCGGTACCCATCCGGCGTGGCGAGCACGCTCTGGATGCCGACGAAGCTCGGATCGCGCAATCTGAACCAGTTGGTTGTCTGGAGCTCGGTGTAGCCGCGCTCCTCGAAGGCCAGCATGGCGGCCTTGAAGGCGCGCGTAAAATCCTTGTCAGGGATTTCGAAGACATGGCGCACGGCGCTGCTGAGCAGCTGCACATCGCTGCCGCTCGGGGCGCTCATGCCGGTCAGATGATCGGTCATGGAGGCTTCCGATCTCAAGCGGTGCCTCATATGAGGCAGGTCCACCTGGATGCCGGCTGTCGCCAGGCTGGCGGCCACGCTAAGCGCTGCCGCGGTGATTTCCTCTTCTTCCTCCCTGGCGCGGGCAGCCTCGATGGTGGCGCACTGCGATGCCTGCTCGCGGCTCAGCGTCATCGTAGCGCCGTCCGCGCTGCCAAGGTGCGGCCCAGACGGTTTGGGCAAGATGCCCTGCTGCGCAACGAGTTTGATCGAGGCTTCCATGATTGAAGCCGCCAGCGTGGGATTGCCCTTCAGGTCCCCCAAAGTGGCATCGACATCGAACCAGCCCTGGTTGAGGGTCATCGCCAGAGCCTTGACGTAGGGCACGGCCTTCAGGCCCGGCGTCTGATGCAGCAGCCGCTGCAGCTCTGCGCTCTTCTTCATGAAGAGGCGGGCGCCAGTATCGGATTTATAGGCGTCGGTGCCGACCTTGACGCCGAGGCTCAGGAGATTGTTTGCGCTTTCGACGATGTCGTCGGGATTGTAGCCATCCGGGCGCGGATCGATGCGCGCGGGATAGTGGTTGAGCAAGAGCTGGACGCGCTCGCGTGGCTGGGCAGTTGCCGCATAGGCCTCGGCCAGATCCGGGAACAGCGCGCACAGTGCCGCGCTGAGCCCCGGGTTAGCGTCGTTGACGCTTTCGACTGGTTCGGGCCGGCGTTGCGCATCCGGCTCGACCGCCCACGCCTCCAGGGCGGAAATGAGCAGAGCGGCCATTTCGCGGGCGACCGGATGCCTGGCGATCTCGATCTCGTGCCTGGCAGCGTCGAGCTTGTCCTGGATATCCTGCCGGCTCGCCTGTTCCTGGTCCAACAGCTCACGAAGGCCGTGCCTGAACTCGTGGTTGACGCCCTCGTAGGTGCCAAAGATGGCCCGCTCGGCAAACCAGTGGCGCGCCTCATGTGATTGCGCCAGAAAGCTTCGCTGCAGGCCGGTATAGGTTTCCAGGACGTTCTGCGTGGCGGCGAGGATCTGGCTGGCGCGGCTGAACTGGTAACGCTCGCCGTCGATGGCAGGAGTGTGCGACTTGGCCGGCTTGAGTGAGCGCACGCCGCGCGCTTGCTCCTTTTGATCGAACTGACGCACATGCTCATAAAGCTGCGGCCGGTCGCCGACGATAACGACCGTGTCGCCGTCGAAATCGCCATCGAGCTTCTTCTGTTCACCGGTCGGCACGGCAACCAGCGAGCCGGGAGCGAACACCTCCGTCGCCTGCAGGACGCCGACGCAGTCGAGCGGCGTGTCCGCCTTGGCGCGGTCCTTGCCCGTAGTCCAGTTCGAATGGCACTTGACGTCCTCGGCAGACATCACCAGCCCACGGTCGGCGAAGTCGGCCGGCCACATCGCGTCCGGCACCACGATCAGAATGCCCTTGGCAAAGAAGGTCGGAGCGTCGGCCGCCAGGTCCTTGCCGGGCTTCTCGGCGACATTCAAACTGTATTGGATGGCTACGCACTGATCGAGGAACGCCGCGGTCGGGTCCGCGTCCGCCGCCGACCTGACTTGCCCGGCGGGAAACGGGCGCAGGTTGGGCTTGTCATAGGGCGAGCGGCCGATAAGCACGCCATCCCTGCCCGTCAACGTCTCGCTCTTGAGCTTCGGCACATGGACGCGGCCATCACTGGACGGTACGGCAACCGCGCCGGGACCGTCGATATGTCCGGTCGTCACGGTTCGAAACAGCTCTTCGGACGTCAACGCGCGCCCTTGCTGGCTCTCAAGCCAGGTCCTGGCCTTCTCGCAGGTCTCCTCCGCCACCAGTTCGCTGCGCGGATAATGTTGCAGTGCCGAGGCTGGAACGGACGATCTCCTTCCCTCGGCAAAGGCGGTCATCCGATCGGGGCCGTCCTGGGAACCGGCCCGGCGAACAGCTGGCATCAGCGCGGCCAGCGAGGCCTTGATGAAGCCGCAGCCGTCATGCGGCTGCAGGGCGATCGGTCCCTTCGGCCCAGTCAGCTGGAAAGGATGCGCCTCGCCCACAGGGCGGTCCGGCAGCAGCAACAGTTTGAAGGCGCCTTCCAGGGCGTAGTCGTGCGGCCCCAGACCCTGAATGGCCGGTGGCGCGGCGAACCCCCGGCGCTGCGTGTAATAATAGGCCTCTTTGAACGGAGCCCAGGCGCGCGACAGCCTCTCGAAGTCGGTGCCCGCTGCCGTGTCACTATAGGGAATGGCCAGCAGCTTCCCTCCGGACGGCTCGAGTCGCCCACCGGGCGGACGTGACGCGATCTGCGCCAGCGTCAATCTCGGCGGCTTCAACTTGCTGCCGCCGAACAGGTCCATGCGGTACGGCACACCCTCGACGGTGAGCGTGCGCGTCAGCATGAAGGTGCTGGGCTTTCCCGGCAGTTGCACCGCCACCACCTTCACCGCCCCCGAGGTCAGGCGATGAAAAACCGAATATCGTGTCTCGGCCTCCGTGGCGAGGCGCTGCCCCCGCATATCAACGACCGGCAACCGCATCAGTCCGGCATCGCCCTGCGGCGGTCTGGGCTCGTGATCCATGGTTCGCAACACCTGATGCACGTCGAAGACCGATGCAGGATGTTGGGCGTGGACGGTTGCTGCATTCTGCTCCAGGAATGAATCTATCGCATCCAGCGGGTTATCGGCCTCGATATCCGCGATCACGTTCCAGCTCATATTGGAAAGATCGCGCTCGATAAGATCGCGGGTGCGGTCCAGGATGCCTCTGGTCTCCCGCTGCAACTCCTGCTGCCTGTTCCGCAAACCGAACCTGTCGCCCTCGACATAGGGGCGTCTGTAGAGCCTCTCGAGGACCGCACGGGTCTTCAACACTTGATAGATCGACAGGGCGGGACAACGGCTCGAGCACGGTCCACGGCGCCGCTCGGCATCGTTTGCGTTGAGGTGCGCCTGGATCTTTTGCTCCACGACGGGTTGGATATCGTTGAGCAGGTTGAGCGCCTGCCTGCGATGCCAGCGCAGCTGCTTGTGCGCGCTGCGCGCCAGCGGCAGCACAGCGGCGCACAGATTGCCCACGGTTTCCAGGTTATTCTCGGCGGCAAATCCAGGCGCACGATGCAGTTCCTGAAGGCGAACCAACCCCGTGCGTGCGAGCAATCCGAGATCGTCAAACAGCCGGGCCTTGGCCAGCGCCTTGAAAATGTTGGCGATCGTCAGAGCGTTGGCCTGCTCCAGGCGATCAGTGGCATAGTGAAGGTGGTGGGCGAGCTTGTGCAGCCGGTCCTTCAGCAGAGCGGTCTCGTTGATCTCTCCGGCGTCCTCTCCCCTCTGGCATTCCCGCGCCAGAGCATTGGCGATCATACTGAGCGTAGGTGTGGTGAAGGCCCCGAAGCGGAGGTTTGCCGAGCCGAGTCGGTGCGCGAGGTCTATGGTCGCCTGATGACACGCCCCTTCTTCCGGCCACTTGCTGAACCCATTCATCAAGTTGCCTAAGTCCTGAGGGATAAGATTATTAGATAGCCCGTCGGCGCGGCGAAGCATCTCACCGGCGATCGTGGCTGTAGCCTCGCGACAAGCCGCCGCTTCCGGCCACTTGCTAAAGCCGTTCACCAGGTTCGAAAGTTCCTGCAGATTAAAGCCAGGGAGCTTGTCGGCACGGCGCAGAACCTCACCGGCGATGGTGGCTGTAGCCTCGCGACAAACCACCGCTTCCGGCCACTTGCTGAAGCCGTTCACCAGGTTCGCCAGGCCCTGCGGAGTAAATTCGGAGAGTTGGTCAAAACGGTGAAGCATCTCACCGGCGATCATGGCTGCGGCCTCGCGACAACCCGCCTGTTCCGGCCACTTGCTGAAGCCGTTTGCCAGGTTAGCCAGGTTCTGCGGAGTAAATTCAGAGAGTTGGTCGGCACGGCGAAGCACCTCACCGGCGATCGTGGCTGTAGCTTCGCGACAAGCCGCCGCTT
>NZ_JBWLUX010000006.1:0-221932 GCF_057784315.1 Mesorhizobium sp. CNPSo 4684
GCACCGGTGCCGCGCACGACTGATCTGATCAAAGTGTCTTTCCTATTCCTTTGCGTCGACGGCGGCGTCGGCTTTCCTGTTTGCCTGGGCATGCGGATTGCGCGCATGAAACAGATCGAGATCGGCCTCGATGCGGTCGATCAGATTGTTGCGCACCATATCGTAGCCAAGCTCGATCGCTGCTGCAAAACCATCCGAATCGGCACCGCCATGGCTTTTTACCACGATGCCGTTCAGACCCAGGAAGACACCGCCATTGGAGCGGCCCGGATCGAGCTTTTCGCGCAGGCGGTCAAAGGCGCCCTTGGCGAAGACATAGCCGATCCTGGCCATCAGCGTGCGACTCATCGCGGCGCGCAGATAGCCTGAGATCTGGCGCACCGTGCCTTCCGCCGTCTTGAGCGCGATGTTGCCGGCAAATCCTTCGGTGACGACCACATCGACCGTGCCCTTGCCGATGTCGTCACCCTCGACGAAGCCGTGATAATTCATCGAAGCCATGTTGGCCTCGCGCAGCATGCGCCCGGCTTCCTTGACCTCTTCCTGGCCCTTGATCTCCTCGACGCCGACATTGAGCAGGCCGACTTTCGGCCGGTCGATGCCGAACACCGAACGCGCCATGCCGGTGCCGAGAATGGCAAAATCGATCAGCTGATGCGCATCGGCGCCGATCGTGGCGCCAACGTCCAGCACCACGCTCTCGCCGCGCAGCGTCGGCCAGATCGCCGCGATCGCCGGGCGGTCGATGGTGGCCATGGTGCGCAGGCAGAATTTCGACATCGCCATCAGCGCGCCGGTATTGCCGGCCGAAATGCAGGCCTGCGCGCTGCCAGATTTGACCGCTTCGACCGCCTTCCACATCGACGACTTCCAGCGGCCGTGGCGCAGCGCCTGGCTTGGCTTGTCGTCCATCCTGACCGCGATCTCGCAATGGTGGAACTCGCTGATCTCGGCCAGTTTGGGGAATTTGGCGAGCTCGGGGCGCACCATCTCTTCGCGCCCATAGATGACGAAGCGGATGTCGGGACGCCTGACAGCGACCGTCATGAGTGCCGGGATGACCACGTTTGGCCCGTGATCGCCACCCATGGCATCGATGGAAATCCTGATCACGCGGTCTTTATCTCACTAGCTTGGGCCAGGGCGCATGGCCCGCGAAATACGAAACTCGCGAAATAAGGGGGGCTCGCGAAGGTTCGGGGAAAATAGCGGTTTTGGGCTGCCGCACAACCGACTTTTCTCGGATCGCATCCTGTTTTAGGATTTTCCAAGCAAGGATCGCAGCTTTTGCTGGAATTCGTTCTCGACCGGCTCGTCCGGGCCAGCCGCCTCGAGCGAGGCGCCGGACTTGCGCGGATAGGGATCGATCGCCAACCCGAAGAACTGTTCGGCGAGCGCGCCGACGTCGATTGTGTCGCCGGAAAAGGTTTCCGGGCTGTCGGGCCCCTCTGCATCGATCAGTATCTCGCCGCCGCCTTCGAACCCTTGGCGCCCGAGCTTGGATTGTTCCGGCAGGAACAGCGCCTCGACCTCCTCGTCGATATGGGCCGCGACCGGCTCGAGGGTGACGATGCAGGCCTGGGTGATATCAGCCTCGACGCGGCCACTGACCTTGACGCCGTTGCGCTTCCACGGCGCCACCAAAAGCTCAGCACGGTAGTTTTCGACCGAAAGCAACTTGTGCTCCTGCGCAAGCGCCGCCCGCTGCGCGGCGTCGGCATCGATCATCACCGGAAGGCCTTTGTGCGGCAGGCGACCGACGTTCGCCTTGAATGACACCGGGCTCGACGTGTCCGCCTGTTTCATCTCAGCCTCCCTCTTGATTTCCTTCATTGCGCCTTGGCGACGGGAAACGCCACCGTGCCGGAGAGGATCGACTCGGACGGCTGTGCCGCAAGCTGCCTTGCGGCATCGATCACATAGGACGCCAGCGGCACGGCCTGCGGCCAAGCGCCGGCGTCGGGCCTGACATTGCGCGCCAGGGCGGCAGCAAGCGCATCGCTATCACTGCGTTCCAGCGCATCGTCATAGGCGGCGGTACGGCCGTAGAACATTTTCGCCAGCCTCTTCATGCGCTTCGGCACCCCGACATCGCCAACGCCCAGTTCCCGCAGCGAATGCTCGACATCGAGAAAGAACTCGTCGATCAGCACCTGTGCGACCTCTAGCGCGACACCCTCTTCACCGCGCAGCCTGTGCTGAAACAGGAACATGTGCAGCGACAGCATCTCGAAACGGCCGAGCGGCGTGTCCGGCACATTCCAGTCGGAATAAAAAACAATCTGCCGCGCCGCTGCCACGATTTGTGCGTAAAGCGCCTCGGTGATAGCGCGGTTGGCGTTGCGTTCGCGGCCAAAAAGGCGCTGGAACATTGAGGGTGGTCTCCTGGGGACCGTTTGTTTGAATTGGCCTTGTTGCATCGGCAAGCAAGCTGGTTTACCGGTTTTGCCGCCCAGCGCAAGTTGCGGTCAGCTAATGGAGTTGTTGTTGCGCGCGCTGAAATTCAAGTCGACTTTGCTGCCCGGAGCTACCGCGGCGGTTTCGCTGGTGTTGGTGGCTTCCGCGCTGTCAGGCTGCAATTCATCCAAAATGTTCGGCGACCTTACCCCGGGCGAGACGCTGACGCAGGGCTATGTCATCGACCAGCAGGCGGTAGACTCGGTGCCGGTAGGCTCCAGCCGCGAACAGGTGCTTCTGGCGCTCGGAACGCCGTCGACGACGGCAACTTTCGACAATGAGGCCTTCTATTACATCTCGCAGACGCGCAAGCGCTATGTCGCCTTCGACAAGCCGCACCTGGTCGACCAGAAAGTGCTGGCGGTCTATTTCGGCGATGACGGGCGTGTCACCCAGATCGCCAATTACGGCCTGAAGGACGGCAAGATCTTCGACTTCGTTTCGCGCACCACGCCGACCGGCGGCAAGGACCAGAACTTCCTCAGCCAGATCATCAATGGCGCCAGTAAGCTCGCGCCCGGCATCCCCGGCGGCGGCGCCTAAGAAGCGGCCGCTTCCTCCAAGATTTTCTCGCTTTTGCTTCCCTCGAAGCAACATCATCTCAGGCGACCAAAAGCCCGCGGGAGATCCTGCGGGCTTTTGTTTTGAGGTCACGTCGCCGCCTCGCCCGTCGCGCTTTGCCGCGCTTGACCGGTTCGGCCGCCAGGCTCCAGCGGGGCGTGTTGCACAGCCACGCTCTGCCGCGCTTCCGACGGTGTCATGCCGAAATGGCGGCGAAAGGCGTGATTGAAGGTCGACAGATCGCCGAAGCCGGCATCGAAGGCGATGGCGCCAATGGTGCGATGGGCAAGGCGCGGATCGGCCAGCTTCCGGCAAACCAGTGCCAGCCGGCGGCCAAGCACGAATTGCGAAAGCGATGTGCCCTCACCCTCGAACAGCTTTCTGATATAGCGCGGGCTGACGCGATGGCGTCCGGCCAGCGCGTCGGAGCCGACGTCGCCGGAAGCCAGATTGCTTTCGATATCGGCTTTGATGGCGCGCAGCCGCGCCGCGCGTATACCGCGGCCTGCGGCGACCTCGGTGGCTTCCTGCGTTGCCCCGATGCTGACCGCAACGAGGTCCTGTATGTAATTGGCGGCAAGGTCCGGCTCCTGCATCAGCAGGCGCACATAGCTGGCCAGCAGCGAGAATTTTTCGCCCACACATGATATCGGCGTCATCAGGGCGGCATCTGCGTTCGCGGCCATGGGCCCGAGGGCAGCCTTCGGAATGGTGATGAAGAGATGATGCGACATCGCTCGCTCGATCACATGCGGGTCGCAAGAGGACAGAAGGATTGCCTGGCCGGCCTCGATGCTGGTCTCGCGGCCGAGATGCGAGAAGGTGGCAGCTCCTTCGAGACACATGAAGAAAATGTAATCATCTGTCCCCTTGTCCATGGCCCGGGAACGGGTGGTGCGGAAGGCAGTGGTCCTGGAATCGGAAACGCCGACGCCAGGCAACCGCAGGATCGTGGCGTCGGAGAGTTTTTCCTCCGCGACGTTGAAATCCGTTTCAGTCACCACCCGGCGCAGCAGGTCGCAGTAGACGCCACGCCATTCGGCTCGCGGCCACTTGGCGCTCGAAAAGCGCGCATCGGCAAACTCAGATGGTCGAATAGTCATGGGGCACTCCCAAGCGATTGTCATCGTTTCACAGTCGTTCGTGGTCGAGGCTCGTTCAATGAACGGCCTCTCATTCCGACGGCGGCAATCGGGGGGCAGTGGATGGATACAATGATTTGCGGACCTGGACAAAAGACCATTTACGAGGCTATGGATGAGTTATGTTCATCCATGCCGAACCGATGGGATCGGGGTAGCGCCAAATGACGAGACGGCTTCCACAGCTGGAATCCATTCGGGCTTTCGAGGTCATCGCACGGCTGGGCAGCTTCAAACGCGCCAGCGAGGAGTTGAATGTCACGGCGAGTGCGCTCAGCCATCGGATTGCCGACCTTGAAGCCGATCTCGGCGTGCTCCTGTTCACCCGCCATGTCCGCCGCGTCGAGCTGACGCTTGAAGGTGAACGGCTGGCGGCGGGGGTGCGGCGCGCCTTGCTCGAGATCCAGAGCACGATCGCCAGCGTGTCGCGCAGCGAGCGGACGCGATTGCGGGTCACCGCCATTCCCTCGCACGCCGTGCGCTGGCTGGCGCCGCGTCTGCATAGGTTTCGCAAAAAGCATCCCGAGACGGAAATCGACATCAACGCCGATCTTGCGGTCGTCGACCTTTCGCAGCGAACCGTCGACATCGCCTTGCGCTTCGGCGGTGGGCACTATCCGGCCGTCGAGACCGAATGGCTGATGGCCGACGCGATCTTTCCCGTTGTCAGTCCCGACTATCTCGCCGCCAACGGTCCGGTCAGAGACCAGCACGACGTGCTGCGACTGTTTCGCATCCTCGACACCACGGCCGAGAACGACGAGAGCGGCGCCAATTGGCGCCACTGGTTCGAGAGGAACAATTTGCCGTTGGATACGGTTGGCGACGGCATGAATCTGAACGGAACTTTGCTGGCGGTCGAAGCGGCGGCGAGCGGACTTGGCGTTGCCATTGCGAGGAAGTCGCTGGTCGAGAACGATTTGCGCACCGGCCGGCTCGTCCGTCTCCTGGCAACGGACATACCGACGAACTGGAATCACTATGTGCTCATCCACCCGTCCATCTCGGCGTGGGAGCCTGCCAGATCGTTCATCAACTGGCTGAAGGCGGAAGCCGGCGATAGCGATGGCGCTCGCAAATCTTGACGCAGACCGGATACGACGGGACTGAAGCAGCCTTCCTGCGTCAGTCAGCAGCTCATAAAAAAAACCCGCGGGATCGCTCCCGCGGGTTTTTCCTGAAGCAGTGGCGTTGCCTCAGCCGTGCGCGAGCACGGCCAGCAGCAACAGCGCGACGATGTTGGTGATCTTGATCGCCGGGTTGACCGCCGGACCGGCGGTGTCCTTGTAGGGATCGCCGACGGTGTCGCCGGTAACCGAAGCCTTGTGCGCTTCGGAACCCTTGAGGTGCTTGACGCCGTCCTTGTCGACAAAACCGTCTTCGAACGATTTTTTCGCGTTGTCCCAGGCGCCGCCGCCCGAGGTCATCGAGATGGCGACGAACAGACCGTTGACGATGACGCCGAGCAGCGATGCGCCGAGGGCGGCAAAGGCGGATGCCTTCGAGCCCGAGATCAACAGCACACCGAAATAGACGACGAGCGGCGCCAGCACCGGCAGCAGCGACGGGATGATCATTTCCCGGATCGCCGCCTTGGTCAAAAGGTCGACGGCACGGGCATAGTTCGGCTTGGAGGTGCCGGCCATGATGCCCGGATCCTCGCGGAACTGCTTGCGCACCTCCTCGACGATAGCGCCCGCCGCGCGGCCGACGGCCGTCATGGCGATGCCGCCGAACAGGTAGGGGATCAGGCCGCCGAAGATCAGACCGGCGACGACGTAGGGGTTGGAGAGGTCGAAGGAGATGTCGCCCATGCCCTGGAAGTAGGGATATTTGTCGCCATTGGCGGCAAAGAACTTCAAATCGTTCGAATAGGCGGCAAACAGCACCAGCGCGCCGAGGCCGGCGGAGCCGATGGCATAGCCCTTTGTCACCGCCTTGGTGGTGTTGCCGACCGCGTCGAGCGCGTCGGTGGAGTGGCGCACTTCCTTGGGCAGGCCGGCCATTTCGGCAATGCCGCCGGCATTGTCGGTGACCGGGCCGAAAGCGTCGAGCGCGACAATCATGCCGGCAAGGCCGAGCATGGTGGTGACCGCGATCGCCGTGCCGTAGAGGCCGGCAAGCTGGTAGGTCGAGATGATGCCGCCGACGATGACGATGGCCGGCAGCGCGGTCGATTCCAGCGAGACCGCGAGGCCCTGGATGACGTTGGTGCCGTGACCGGTCACCGAAGCCTGGGCGATCGAGTTCACCGGGCGCTTGTTGGTCCCGGTGTAGTACTCGGTGATCACCACGATGAGGCCGGTCACCACGAGGCCGATCAGGCCGCAGATGAACAGGTTCTTGCCGGTGATGGCCATGCCGGCAACGGTGCCGATCTCGCCCCAGCCGAGGCATACCGAAGTGGCGACGGCGAGGCCGGCGATCGACAGCAGGCCGGTGACGATCAGGCCCTTGTAGAGCGCGCCCATGATCGAGCCGTTGGAACCGAGCTTGACGAAGAAGGTGCCGACGATCGAGGTCAGGATGCAGGCGCCGCAGATGGCCAGCGGATAAAGCATCGTAGCACCGAGAACCGCCGTGCCGCCGAAGAAGATGGCGCTGAGAACCATGGTGGCGACGACCGTCACCGCATAGGTTTCGAACAGGTCGGCGGCCATGCCGGCGCAGTCGCCGACATTGTCGCCGACATTGTCGGCGATGGTGGCCGGGTTGCGCGGATCGTCTTCGGGAATACCGGCTTCGACCTTGCCGACGAGATCGCCGCCGACGTCGGCGCCCTTGGTGAAGATGCCGCCGCCGAGACGGGCGAAGATCGAGATCAGCGAAGCGCCGAAGCCGAGCGAGACCAGCGAGTCGATGACGATGCGGTCATTGGGCTGCAGGCCCATGGGGCCGGTCAGGATCAGGTAGTAGATCGAGACGCCGAGCAACGCGAGGCCCGCCACCAGCATGCCGGTGATGGCGCCCGACTTGAAGGCGATGTCGAGGCCGGCGGCAAGGCTGTTGGACGCTGCCTGCGCGGTACGCACATTGGCGCGCACCGAGACGTGCATGCCGATGAAGCCGGCGGCGCCCGAAAGCACGGCGCCGATCAGGAAGCCGACCGCTGCGGTGATCGAAAGCAGCCACCAGGCGAGAATGAGCACGACCACGCCGACAATGGCGATGGTGGTGTATTGGCGCGCCAGATAGGCCTGCGCGCCTTCGCGGATGGCGGCGGAGATTTCCTGCATGCGTGCGTTGCCCTGATCGGACGCGAGGACCGATCGTGTCGCCCAGATGGCGTAGAGCACTGAAAGCAAACCGCAGGCGATGACGGCGTATAGGATGGTCATTGCCGAATTTTCCTCGATTGGTGGCCCAAAAGAACCCCTCCCTGGGCCGTTGGTGCGGGGAGCGGATAAAGCCTAGGCGGAATCCGTCCTTCGCAGCGGTGTATGCGAAACAGGGCTCGGAACGTCAAGATATTGTTCGGTTTTTGCCCGGCTTTCAGCCAAAAGGGTTAGACCAGAACAGTCCCGCCGCTGATGCCTTGCTATTAGATCGATTGAAATGACGCTGCGTCATCGGGCTTGCAGCGCCAATCTGCTAGCCATGGTGAACGCGTCCGTCGGCGTTCATGCTTCTTTGCAAAGATCTCTGGGTAGCTTATCTTCAGGATTGAACCGGAGCTAACTCATGAATTTCAAAGCCGTTATCCACGAAGCCGAAGAGGGCGGGTTCTGGGCAGAGGTGCCGGCAATTCCAGGCTGCGCGACCCAGGGCGAAACCATGGAAGAACTTGTCGAGAATTTGCGTGAAGCGATCGAGGGCTGTCTATCGGTAGAGCCGCTGTCGTTCACGTCGGAACCAGGCCGGATCGTGGAAATCGCTGTTTGAAATCCATTTCGGGCAAGCAATTTGCGCGTGCCGTCGAACGGCAAGGCTGGACGCTTTTACGCATCGCCGGCAGCCACCACATCTACGGCAAGCAAGGAAGCATAGTGCGGCTTTCAATTCCTATTCATGCCAACAAACCGCTCAAAACCGGACTTCTGCGACATCTCCTGGCGCTGGCCGAGATGAACGAGCGCGATATCTGAGATCTTGCTGACTAATCCGCCCCCTGCCCCATCCGGCGCGCGGTGTAGCGCTCGATGGCCGACAGGCCGTCATAGATCAGCACTGCAAGGGCCGCCACAATCAGGCCGCCTTGCAGGACGAAGGCGAGGTTGTTGGACAACAGGCCGGCGATGATCACCTCGCCCAGCGTCTTGGCGGCAACCGTCGAGCCGATCGTCGCGGTGGCCAGGCTGATCACCACCGACAGCCTGATACCACCCAGAATGATCGGAGCGCTGAGCGGCAGTTCGACTTTGATCAGCCTTTGCCAGCCGGTCATGCCGGCGCCGCGCGCAGCCTCCATGACATTGCCCGGCAGCGTCGTCAGCCCGGTCAGCGCGTTCTCGAAGATCGGCAGCAGGCCGTAGAGGAACAGTGCGATCAGCGTCGGCTTCTCGCCGAAACCGACGGCGGGCACAGCCAGCGCCAGCACCGCCACTGGCGGGAAGGTCTGGCCGATATTGACCAGGCTGCGCGACAGCGGCAGGAATTCGGCGCCGGCTGGCCGGGTGACCAGGATGGCAAGCGCAACCGCGACGATGGTGGCGGCTACGGTAGCGATCAGCACCGTCCTGAGATGCAGCAGTGTCAGCGTCAGCAGGCTGCCCTGATTGTAGATCGCCGGCGCATTGTTTTCGGTCAGCGGCTTCAGCAGCGGCTCGAACCAGCCGGGATTGGTGACGAAGGCTATGAGCAGCACCACCAGGGCAAGCCTGAGCAGTGAAGGCAGCCAGGCTTTCATGTCGGCCTCGCCGCGCGCTTGACCAGCCCGTCGACGGTGACGCGGCCGAGCGGCTTGCCGTCGTCGCCCTTGACCGGCAGCGCCGGTCGGCCCGACCACAGAAGTTCGGCGAGCGCATCGCGCTGGCTGGCGTCACCAGGGATCGCCTCGCCTTCGGCGGTGCCCTTCTCCACGGCGTCGCGCACGCGGCCGAGCGAGAGCAGCCGGAACGGCTTTTCACTGGCGCCGACCAGGGTTTCGACGAAGGCACTGGCGGGCCTGGCCAGGATCTCTTCCGGCTTGGCGTATTGCACCAGCTTGCCGGCATCCATGACGGCGATCTTGTCGCCCATATGCACCGCCTCTTCCATGTCGTGGGTGACGAGGATGATGGTGGTGCCGAAGCGTTTCTGGATCGCCAGCAAATCTTCCTGCGCCTTGGTGCGAATGATCGGGTCGAGCGCGCCGAACGGCTCGTCCATCAGAAGCACATTGGGTTCGGCGGCGAGCGCGCGGGCGACGCCGACGCGCTGCTGCTGGCCGCCGGACAGCTCGTGCGGATAGCGCGGGCCATAGGCCTGAGGGTCGAGCTGGTAGAGCGTCATCAGCTCGTCGACGCGGGCTTTGATGCGGTCCTTGTCCCAGCCGAGCAGCACCGGCACGGTGGCGATGTTCTGCGCCACCGTTCGGTGCGGGAACAGGCCGTGGCCCTGGATGGCGTAGCCGATGCTGCGGCGCAGCTCGTAGCCCGGCAGCGAGCGGTTGTCGTTGCCGTCGAGCTTGATCACACCAGCGGTCGGCTCGACCAGCCGGTTGATCATCCGCAGCAGCGTCGTCTTGCCGGAGCCGGAGGTGCCGACGATGACGCAAACCGTGCGCGGCTCGATGACCATCGAGACGTCGTCGACCACGGTCGTTGCGTCATAGCGCTTGGTAATGCCTTCGATCTCGATCATGCCGTTTCAACCCTGCGCTTGGTGGCGGTCATTTCGATCACTGCGTCGAGGATGATGGCCGCGGCGAAGGCCAGCGCCACCGTCGGCACGGCGCCGAGCAGCACCAGATCCATCGCCGTCTGGCCGACGCCCTGGAACACGAACACGCCGAAGCCGCCGCCGCCGATCAGCGCTGCAATGGTGGCAAGGCCGATGTTCTGCACCAGCACGATGCGGATGCCGGTGAGGATGACCGGAAAGGCCAGCGGGAACTCGACGCCGAACAGGCGCTGGCGGTCGGTCATGCCCATGCCGCGCGCGGCATCGTTGGCCGCCCGTGGCACGCCGGCAAGGCCGACCACGGTGTTGGCCACCACCGGCAGCAGCGAATAGAGGAACAGAGCGACGAAAGCCGGCGCGGTGCCGATGCCTCTGATACCGAGCGCCGCAGCACCTGGAACATGCGCGGCCACCCAGCCGAGCGGCGCGATCAGCAGGCCGAACAGCGCGATTGAGGGAATGGTCTGGACAATGTTGAGCACATTGAGCACGCCGGCCCGCAACCGTTCGACGCGATGGCACAGAATGCCGAGCGGCAAGCCGACGATCACCGCCGCCGCCAGCGAGCCCAGCGCCAGCGTGACGTGCTTGGAGCCTTCGGCCCAGAAACTGTCGGCGCGGTTGCCATATTCCTTGAGGATCGACAGGCTGTCCCATTGCCCCGAGATCAACAGCAAGCCGATGGCGAGCGCCGCTATGACGAGCACCCCAACGCGGGCCAGCGGCGACAGGCTGAGCCTTGTCAGCACATCGGCCAAAAGCAGCGTGAAGGCGAAGATCAGCAGCCAGAAGCCGGAGGCCGGCGAGATGCGGGCGAAGGTGTTGCCCGCCGGCGTCAGGAAGGTGCCGGCAACGCCGATCAGGATGGCAAGGGCAACAAGCGCCACCACGCTTGCGGCAAGGCGCAAGACAAGCGGGGTCTTCAGCAAGGCAACAATTGCCGCCACCACGACGATCGCCAGCAGCAGCGGCCCGATCGTCGGGGGCAGCGCTTCGAAGATCGAACGCGCCTCGCCCGGCACGATGCGGTTGGCGCGGAAGGTGGCGAACGAGGCGAAGAACGCTGCATAGGCAACGATCGCCGCGATGACGATGCCGAGCTTGTCGAAACGAAGGGTCATGGATGCCCCTCATGAGAGGCGATTGGCGCAGGTCGGCGTGAGAGCCAATCTCCCCCCTTGCGGGAGAGATGGCCGGCAGGCCAGAGGGGGGTGTGAAGGATCGCCAGCTTTCGTCCGTCGGTTCGTTCGGAAGCAACCCTATCAAAGTCCGCAGCTGTGATGGGTTGAGGTGTCAGCGGGACAGCACCCCCCTCTGTCCTGCCGGACATCTCCCCCGCAAGGGGGGAGATCAGCAGCTTCCAGAGCGGAGCGCCTTGCACCGGTGTCACTATGAGCTACGCGCTGACTACTTCAAGAACCCGTTCTTCTTCAGGAAGTCCTCGGCGACGCCCTTGACCGGCTCGCCGCCGATCTGGACGCGGCCGTTGAGATCCTGCAGCGTGACGAGGTCGAGCTTGGCGAAGACCGGCTTGAGTAGCGTCTCGATCTCGGGGTGCTCCTTCAGCACGGCTTCACGGATGATCGGCGCCGGCTGGTAGACCGGCTGCACGCCCTTGTCATCGTCGAGCACGACTAGGCCGGACGGGGCGATACCGCCATCGGTTCCGTAGACCATGGCGGCGTTGGCGCCGTTGGTCTGGTTGGCGGCCGCGCCAATGGTCGCCGCGGTGTCGCCGCCCGACAGCGTGATCAGCTGGTCGGGCTTGAGCGTGAAGCCATACGTGGTCTGGAAGGCCGGCAGGGCTGCCGCCGAATTGACGAACTCGGCCGAGGCCGCGAGCACCACCTTGCCCCCACCCGCGACGTATTTGCCGAAATCGGAGAGCGTCGCCAGCTTGTTGGTCTCGGCAATCTCCTTGCGCAGCGCGATCGCCCAGGTGTTGTTGGCCGGCGACGGCGACAGCCAGACGATCTTGTTGGCGTCGTAGTCGAGCTTCTTGGCGGTCTCATAGGCCTTGGCGGCATCCTTCCAGACCGGATCATCGGCCTTCTCGAAGAAGAAGGCGGCGTTGCCGGTGTATTCGGGATAGATGTCGATCTCGCCGGCGATGATGGCCTTGCGCACCACCGGTGTGCCGCCGAGCTGGATGCGGTCGGTGGTCTTGATGTTGTTGGCGTTCAGCACCAGCTGGATGATGTTGCCAAGCACGCCGCCCTCGGTGTCGATCTTCGAGGAAACGACCACCTGGGCGTTGGCGGAAGCCGCTGTGATGCCGAGCGCCAATGCCGCACTGGCCAGAACCTTGACTGAAAACATTGTGAAATCCCTTGCTTTGAACCGGAATGCGGTGGCCGCATATGAGCATGGCTTCAACGCTCCGTCGGGGCACACGGTTTCATAACAACGGGCACAGACGCAATAATTTTGTGCCGTCGCCGCGATTTCCGCCGGCGCCATGCTGACAGGCCGTGTCAAGCAAGACGATCTTGGGCGCCGGCGTTGCGCAATCCGGTCAGCTTGAGCGCACCCAGCGCCACGAAGCACAGTGCGACGACCGGGAAGACGAGCCAGTTCAGCATCTCCCAGCCCCAGGCATTGTAGACCGCGCCCGACATCAGCGAAGCGAAAGCGACGGAGCCGAACAGGACAAAATCGTGGAAGCCCTGCACCTTGCTTTTTTCGGAGGGGTGGTAGCTGTCGGCGACCATGGAAGTGGCGCCGATGAAGGCGAAATTCCAGCCGAGACCAAGCAGGATCAGCGCCGTCCAGAATTGCCACAGATGCAGGCCAGACAACGCCACCGCGGCGCAACCGACGAGCAGCACCAGGCCGGCGGCGACGACGCGTTCGGCGCCGAAGCGATGGATCAACGAGCCGGTGAAGAAACTCGGCGCAAACATCGCCATCACGTGCCAGGAAATGCCGAGCGTGGCGTCATCCGTCGACAGGCCGCAGCCGACCATGGCCAACGGCGCGCCGGTCATGACGAAGCTCATCAACGCGTAGCTGCCGACGGCGCAGAACAGCGCCGCGACGAAGCGCGGCCGGGTGACGATGTCGGATAGCGGCCGAGCGTCGCTGTACGCAACTTCGGCGTGGCCGGCGGCCTTGGCCGGGATGCGAAGGAACGACAGAATAATGGCGCCGACCGCAGCCAGCACCGGGATGGCCACGAAGGATCCGGCAAACATCACGGGCGCCAGCAATTCGCGGGTGAAGATGACGATCTGCGGCCCGAGTATGGCGGTGATGATGCCGCCGGCCAGCACGAAGGAAATAGCGCGCGCCTTGAATTCCGGCGGTGCGTTATCGGCGGCGGCGAAGCGGAATTGCTGGACGAAGGCGCCGCCGACGCCGATGACCAGCAGGGCGAAAGCGAACAGCCAGAAGCTGGCCTGATACAGCGCCAACGTGGCGATCAGCCCGCCGAGTGCGGTGACGATCGTTCCGCTCATGAAGCCGCCGCGCTGGCCGAGACCGCGAATGATGGCGGCGGCCGGCAACGCGCCGAGCGCCACGCCGACATTGAAACCGGTGATCGGCGCCGTCGCCAGCGACTTGTCGGCAGCCAGCAGATATTGGCCGGCCAACCCGCCCATCGAAATGGCGATCGGCGCTGCCGAACCGATGATTGCCTGCGATGTCGCCAGGATGATCGCGGTGCGGCGCGCGTCCCTTGCGGTCCCGGCGACGACAGTCATACGGTGTCCTTGCCGCGCCCCTCGCCGCGCACCCGGCGCGATACGCGATCGAGCACGGCATTGACCAGCTTCGGCTCGTCTTCCTCGTAGAAAGCCTTGGCGATGTCGATATATTCCGAAACGATGACCGCCACCGGCACATCGTCGCGCTTCATCAGTTCGTAGACGCCGGCGCGCAGGATGGCGCGCAGCGTCGAATCGAGCCTTGATAGCGGCCAGTCCTCGGTCAGCGCCTGGCGGATGATCGGATCGATGGTCTTCTGGTTCTCGACGACGCCGGTCAGGATGGCGCGAAACCATTGCGCGTCGGCCTCGCGGTAAAGCGCGCCGTCGACTTCCTTGCCAAGCCGGAACGCCTCGTATTCCGCCGTGATCTCGAAGACGCCGCTGCCGGCCACGTCCATCTGGTAAAGCGCCTGCACGGCGGCCAGACGGGCAGCGCCACGCTTGTTGGCATGGCGCGGACCGGGCGAAGCGGGTTCGCTCACGATTGCGCTCCCAGTTGCTCTTTGAGCGCGATCATGGTGAGTGCCGCGCGCGCGGCAAAGCCGCCCTTGTCGCCTTCCGTGCGCTTGGCGCGCGTCCAGGCTTGCGCATCATTCTCGGTCGTCAGGATGCCGTTGCCGATTGGGATCGCTTCCTGCACCGACAGATCCATCAGCGCACGGCTCGATTCATTGGCGACGATATCGAAGTGATAGGTGTCGCCACGGATAATGGTGCCGAGCGCGACAAAGCCGTCATAGTCCTTGCCGCCTTCGCCCGTGCCGTCGAGCGCAAAAGTGATCACGGCTGGAATTTCCAGCGAACCGGGAACGGTGACGACGTCATAGGTCGCGCCGGCTTCGTCGAGTGCGTTCGTCGCGCCGTCGAGCAGCGCGTCAGCAAGATCGTCATGGAAACGTGCCTCGATGATCAGAAGGTGGGCCTTCTTCTTCGGGCGGATGAACGCTTTGCCGTGTTGGGATGTGCCAGCCATAAATGTCTCCGGGGGTCGCCGGTGACTTAGGCCGAAGCGGCCGCATTCGCAAGCTTTGTCCGAAGGGCCAGACCAATTTCCGTGCTACCTCGACGTCGGGAGCGGGCATTCGCGAACTGCGCCCGGTAATGAAAATAGTTCAGGACCGATGTCGACTTTCGGGAGGTACATTCGTCTTGTGATAGGAGGCGGAAGAAATTCGCCCAGGCAAGGAAACGAATGCGATGACAATCACCATCACGGCCTTTGAGCGATCGCCCGATGGCGGCAAGGGACTGGCGCGCGATACACGCGTTCGCTGGGCGCTCGAAGAAGTGGGCCAGCCCTATGAGGTTCGTCTCGTGTCCTTCGCGGGGATGAAGGCGCCTGACCATCTGGCCATCCATCCCTTCGGCCAGATCCCCACATATCAGGAAGGTTCCCTCCGCCTGTTCGAGACCGGCTCGATCGTCTTTCATCTTGCCGAGCAGCATGCGGGGCTGCTGCCTGGGGATCGCGATGCGCGGGCGCGTGCCATCACGTGGATGTTTGCCGCCCTCAACACTGTCGAGCCGCCGATCCTCGAACTGACGACGGCAAGGATATTCGAAGCCGACAAGCCCTGGAGCAAGGAGCGCTTGCCCCTGGTAACGGACCGTGTTCGCGCCCCGCTGGACAAGCTTTCGGCTCATTTGGGCGCCGCCGACTGGCTCGATGGTGCGTTCAGCGCGGGCGATTTGTTGATGGTATCCGTGCTGCTGCGGCTGAGGATGTCAGGCATCCTGGACGAATATCAAAACCTGGCTGCCTATGTCGCGCGCGGAGAAGCCCGGCCCGCTTATATCAGGGCTTTCTCTGCGCAATTTGCAGTCAACGCCCCATCAGCCAACTGAAGCCGCCTGAACGCTACAAACCCTCTTTCGCCGCCTCGACCAGGCGCGCGGCGTAGCGGGCCATGGTGTCGATCTCGAGGTTGACGCGGTCGCCGACCTTGCGCTCGCCCCAGGTGGTGACGGCCAGCGAATGGTGGATCAACAGCACGTCGAAGCGGGTGCCCTCGACCTTGTTGACGGTGAGCGAGGTGCCGTCGAGCGCGACCGAGCCTTTGGGCGCAATGAATTTCGCCAGTTCGCGCGGCGCATCCAGGGTAAAGCGCACCGCATCGCCCTCATCCTTGCGCTCGACGATCTCGGCCATGCCATCGACATGGCCGGAGACGATGTGGCCGCCGAGTTCGTCGCCAATCTTCAGCGCCCGCTCCAGATTGATCCGGGTACCGGATTTCCAGCCCATTGCTGTCGTCAGCCGAAGCGCCTCTTCCCAGGCCTCGACCTCGAACCAGCGCGCATTCGAGCCGCTGTCGGGCAGCGCCGTCACCGTCAGGCAGACACCGCCGCAGGAGATCGACGCGCCGATGGCGATGCCTTGTGGGTCGTATGCGGTGTCGATGCGCAGGCCCACCCCTTCCCTAAGCGGCCGCACCGAGGCGACGGTGCCGACATCCGTAACAATCCCGGTAAACATTAGAAATCTCTGTCTTTCAGTTTGACCATGATCTTTCCCAAAAACCGGTTCCCACTTTTTGGGATCATGGTCGTATCCATTCGGCATAGCCGTCTTCGCCGAAGCGCATCTCGCGCAACTTGCGGAACCCTGCCGGGATATGGTCGGCGTCGATGGGCGATGCAATGCCGTCCTCGCCGATCGCCTCCGGCCCCTGGAACAGCACGATGCGGTCGACCAGGCCCTCGGCGAGAAAGGCGCTGGCCACTTTGGCGCCGCCTTCGACTAGAACGCTGGCCATGCCGAGCGCGCCGAGATCCTCAAGCAGTTCCGGCAGGGCCACCCCGCCTTCATGGGTTTCGGTGCCGATGAAGCGCACGCCGGCACGCTCCAGCACCGACCGCCGCAACGGGTCGGCCTCCAGGCAGGCGGCGATATAGAGCGGCACCCGGTCGATGCCGGAGACCAGCTTCGAGGCTTCCGGCAGCCTGATCTGGCGGTCGAGCACGATGCGCGCCGGCGAGCGGTTCTCCAGCCCCGGCAGCCGCACGGTAAGCGCCGGATCATCCTCCAGCGCCGTGCCGATGCCGACCAGTATGGCGTCGGCCTCGGCCCGCATCAGATAGACTTCGCGGCGTGCAATATCGCCGGTGATGGCAACCTGGCCGGCGCCATGCATGCCGATCTTGCCGTCGCTGGAAAGCGCAAGCTTCAGAATCACTTCCGGACGCTTTTTCAGCGATCGAGTGAGATAGCCGGCCATCTGCTCGGCGGCTTGCGCGGCCAGCACCTTTTCGACCACCTCGATACCGGCGGCGCGCAGGATGGCGTAGCCCTTGCCGGAAACGCGCGGATCGGGATCGCTGGCAGCGCCCACCACCCGCGCCACGCCGGCATTGACCAGCGCATTGGCGCAAGGCGGGGTGCGGCCATGATGGGCGCAGGGCTCGAGAGTGACGTAAGCCGTGGCGCCACGCGCGAGCTCACCCGCCTCAGCCAGCGCCTCGGTCTCGGCATGCGGCCGGCCGCCGACGGCGGTGACGCCGGTGCCGACGATCATCGGCCCGGCGCCGTCATCGCGCACGATGATCGTGCCGACCGAAGGGTTGGTCGAGGTGCGGCCGGCATTTCTGCGCGACAGCCGCAGCGCTGCCGCCATGAAACGACGATCGAGAGCTTCCTGTTCAGCTTTGCCAGGCGCTGCCATGCTCAGCCGGCGTCCTCTTCGCTCTTCAGCTCGTCGCCCTTGAGCTCGTCACCTTTGAGTTCGCCCAGCACGTCATGGAAATCCTTGGCCTCGCGGAAGTTGCGATAGACCGAGGCGAAGCGGACATAGGCGACGTCGTCGAGCGACTTCAGCGCCTCCATGACGAGACGGCCGACCTCGCCCGAGGCGATTTCCGTCTCGCCGGAGCTTTCGAGCTGGCGCACGATGCCGGTCACCGCGCGGTCGATGCGTTCGGGATCGACATTGCGCTTGCGCACCGCAATCTCGACCGAGCGCAAGAGCTTGTCGCGGTCGAACGGCACTTTGCGGCCGGACTTCTTCACCACCACGAGGTCGCGCAACTGGACGCGTTCGAAGGTGGTGAAACGGCCACCGCAATCGGGGCAGACGCGCCGCCGGCGGATCGCCGCGCCATCCTCGGCGGGGCGCGAATCCTTCACCTGCGTATCTTCGGACTGGCAATAGGGACAACGCATGGAGAGCCTTCGGGTTCGCGATTCTGGCTAGATCAGGATGACGTTTGGTTGAATGACCGAATCGGTATCCTGATCTATCTCTTTGTTGAGCATGATCTTTTCCGAAAACCGGTTCCCACTTTTCGGGATCATGCTTTAGACGAGAGGCTTAGAGGTTTTTGCCGGGACGGGCAAAGGTTCGGCAAAGGCCGCTCGCTCCCTCAGAGATAGCGAGGCGCGAGGAAAATTGCCAGCCGCGCCAGATACGTCAGGGCGCGACGTCCTTGGTCGGGAAGCCGCAGGACGTTCCGAGGTTGCGGTAAGCCTTGGTGAAACCATCCATCGGGATGCTGGCGACAGTTTGCTTGCCGAACGTCACATCGAGCGAGATGACCTGGCGCATGGCACGCAGCAGCGCGAGGCTGGTCTTGGCCTGGTTGTCGACTGTCCAGCTCGGGCGGCCGGCGGCATCATTGGAATAGACCGTCGCGGAAACCTTGACGCCGGGGTCGCCGAATGTCGCCGCGATCTTCTTGCCCGTCGGTAGCTCCTTGTTGGCGACGGTGATCATGATGGCCGGATAGGCGTCGGGCGGCAGGGCGTCGCCGGTCGAGATCGAAAGCGTCAGCGTGCCCGCATTGCCGCTGCCATCGAGAAAGGCGGTAGAGGCGGCGCAGGTCTTGTGCGAATCCTGGCCGGTATCGAGCGCATCGATGATGGTGGTCCACCTGCCAAAGGTGGTGGTCGCCGGCATATCCGTGCTCGGCTGCGTCTGCTCCTGGGCAACCGCGCCCGACACAGTGAAAGCGGCAAGCGAGCCGAAGAGGGCCAGAATGGCAGGACGGTACACACGCATCATCAAATCTCCAGTAGGCCGCGCCGCCCGAACAGGAGCGGCGCGGAGCGCGGGATAAAAGACGACGCGCGGCGTGCGGTCAACCGAGATAGGGATAGAGCGGGAAGCGATCGGTCAGCGCCACGACCTTGGCCTTCACCGCCGCCTCGACCGCGGCATTGCCTTCGTCGGAATTGGCAACTTTCAGGCCATCCAGCACTTCGGCGATCAGCTTGCCGATCTCGCGGAACTCGGCCTGGCCGAAGCCGCGCGTGGTGCCGGCCGGCGTGCCAAGGCGAACGCCCGAGGTGACGAAAGGCTTTTCCGGATCGAACGGGATGCCGTTCTTGTTGCAGGTGATGTTGGCGCGGCCGAGCGCCGCCTCGGCGCGCTTGCCGGTGGCGTTCTTGGGCCTGAGGTCGACCAGCATCAGATGGTTGTCGGTGCCGCCGGAGACGATATCGAGGCCGGTTTCCTGGAGGCTCGACGCCAGCGCCTTGGCGTTGGCAGCAACGCTCTCGGCGTACACCTTGAAGCTCGGCTTCAGCGCTTCGCCGAAGGCGACCGCCTTGGCGGCGATGACATGCATCAGCGGACCGCCCTGCAGGCCGGGGAAAACGGCCGAATTCATCTTCTTGGCGATGTCCTCGTCATTGCACAGGATCATGCCGCCGCGCGGGCCGCGCAGCGACTTGTGCGTGGTGGTCGTGACGACATGGGCATGCGGCAGCGGTGAGGGATGCACGCCGCCGGCGACGAGGCCGGCGATATGGGCCATGTCGACCATCAGATAGGCGCCGACCGCATCGGCGATCTCGCGAAAGCGCTTCCAGTCCCACACGCGCGAATAGGCAGTGCCGCCGGCCAGGATCAGCTTCGGCTTGGTCTCATGCGCGGTCTTCTCGATGGCATCCATGTCGAGCAGATGGTCTTCCTTGCGCACGCCGTAGGAGACGACCTTGAACCACTTGCCGCTCATGTTGACGGGCGAGCCATGGGTCAAATGGCCGCCGGAATTCAAGTCGAGGCCCATGAAAGTGTCGCCGGGCTGCAGCAGCGCCAAGAAGACCGCCTGGTTCATCTGGCTGCCGGAATTCGGCTGGACATTGGCGAAGTTGCAGCCGAACAGCTTTTTGGCGCGCTCGATGGCCAGTTCCTCGGCGACATCGACGAACTGGCAGCCGCCATAGTAGCGCTTGCCCGGATAACCCTCGGCATATTTGTTGGTCATGATCGACCCCTGCGCCTCGAGCACGGCACGCGAAACGATGTTTTCCGAGGCGATCAGCTCGATCTCATGGCGCTGACGACCGAGTTCGTTGCGGATGGCGCCGAAAATATCCGGATCGGCATCGGCAAGCGTGGTTTCGAAGAAGGACTCGAATTTGTTCGACGCTGCCGCTGCAGTTGCCATGGCCTGAAAATCCTCCGGTTCGGGGCAATTTTATCTATGCATATCGTTGCCCCAAAACCGCTGCGCAGTTCCGGGCGACACGCATTGCCGCGCCATTAACACAGTTGTTTTGGCCTCGCCACGTTTGCGGCGCGAAATTTGCTGGCCGGATTGCGCCAGAGCGGACCCCAGGTCGCTATTTTCGCTCCTGCCGCCCCTGAAGCAAGGTTTCAGTAAGCGTGATCTCGGTAAACAGCGATCGTGCCGTATGGTCGTTGATAACGCCGCTGCGGAACATGTCGCGCTGGGCGGTGCGCTCCGCTTCGATGCCGGCGAGCCGCATCTCGAGCTCCGCCGCCCGTCGTTTCAAGACTTGAGTGAGGCGCCGGCGCCGCATATCTCCTGGATAGCTCGCCTTGGAGCCGTTCCGGCATACGCGACGCTGCCGTTCCTGCAACCTCCAAGACCGATCCGGGCCCGCGACCAGTGCCGGAACAAAAAAAGCCGCCTTGGCGGCGGCTTTTTTCCAAACGAGATCAGCCGCTTAGAGCGCAGACGTGATCTGAAGTTCTTGGGCGCCATCGAGTGCGTAGACGTCGTCGCGGAACTGCACAACGCCCGGACCCGTCGACCACGCCGACAGATAGAGGAAGTGCACCGGTACCGGGTTGACGACCTGCACAGGCGTGTTCTCACCGGTCTTGATGGTCGCCTCGAAATGCTGGCGGTCCCAACCGGGCGTGTCGCGCAGGATCCAGGTGACGAGGTCGCGCACGTTCTGCACGCGCACGCAGCCCGAGGAATCGAAACGCATCATCTTGCCGAACAGGCTCTGCTGCGGCGTGTCGTGCATGTAGACGCCGTCCGGGCTCGGGAAGTTGATCTTGACCGAGGCCATGGCATTGCCGGAGCCCGGATCCTGGCGGAAGCGGTACTTTTCAGCATCGTCCGTCGACCAGTCGACAGTCATCGGGTCGACTTCGCTGCCATCCGGCGCAAACAGGCGGATGTGGCTGTCCTTGAGATAGTCGGGGTTCTTCCGCATCAGCGGAATGATATCCTTGCGCACGATCGAGACAGGCGCGTTCCAGTAGGGATTGACGATGATCTCGTTGATCTTGGAATTGACCACCGGGGTCTGGCGGTCGATCTTGCCGACGATTGCGGTGTGGCGCAGCACCACGCGGTCGTTCTCGACCGCCTCGATCTGTGCCGCCGGAATGTCGACCAGCACATAACGGCTGCCCAGCGTGCCGGCTTTTTCGCGCAGCCGCTCCAGATTGGTCTGCAGCTGGCCGAGCCGGATCTGCGCCGAAACGTTCATCGCGGCATAAGTGTATTTGCCCATGGCGCCGTCTGCCGGCAGGCCATGGCGGGCCTGGAAGCGCTTGACCGCGGCGTCGACATAGGAATCGAACGACGTCGAAATGCCGGCGCTCTGCGCCAGGTCGCCCGAAATCATCAGCCGCTTGCGCAGCGGCACGACATCCGGATCGTCGACGCCGAGTTGCAGCTTCTTGGTCCCCGGAACCTCTTCCCAGCCGCCCTGGGCGACAATGTTCTGATACTGCGCCACGGCCTGCTCCGTGAAGGCAACCGTCTGCAGGCTGAAGATCGGCAGCGTCGAGGCGACCTTGCCGCCTTCCGAGGCGCGGGCGTCGAACTGATCATCCCAATTGCCGCGGGCCGAGGATTTCAGGATATCGTCGATGACATCCTGCGCGCTGGCGGCATTGGCGACCATGGCGACGGCGAGCGCGGAGGCTCCGGAAAGGAAAAAGCGGCGGCTGGTTCTCATCGACGTTCCAGACATTCTTGTAGCGTTTGGCGCGTAGCGTTCCGCTACTTGCTCGATCATTGGGCGATATCGCCCGCACTCTAAAGTTGGCACTGTTAACAATTAGCCAACCATGACCTGCATCACGTAGCCGTGAAAAAGCGGACCGCGATGCGACATTGCAGGCGCGCCAATGGCTTTCGCCGCTGCATCACCCGCACCCCGCTTCCACCGCGAATATGGCGGCAACGTGGCTTCGCGCCGAATTTGGACGCGCCGGCGATCTGAAATGGAATGACCGGTGCTTTTCGGCACCGTTCCCTGACTGTTCCCTCAAGCCCGAACCTAGCTGGTCCCGGTCAGTTCCTGGGGTTGCCTTCCAGCTCCGAACAACGCTGCAACACCTGGTTCTCCGGATAGCGCAACAGCTTGTTGTCATCGAGCTTGAGCAACAGCGTTCGTCTTTTGTCGACGCTTTGCTCATCGTCCGAGCAGGTCATGTCGAGAATAATGACCTCCAGGCCTTTCAACTTCTGGACTTTTTGGACGGTGCAAGCGACTTCCCACATATCTGCCGATTTGTCGGTGAACGTCACGATGGAGTCATTGTTGTCGCACGGGCTCGAGCCTTCACTGGCGAAGGCGCCCTGCCACCACTCCTGCGCAAACGCCATTTGCGACACGGCCAAGAGCATCATTGCGACCGGATAGATTTTGAGATTGTTGCCTAAACGCATGCTGTCCCCTCCGGGCGGTGAGATTAGGCCTTGCGGAGGCGAAAGCAAACCGCAGCAAGGCGCGGCGGCATGGTCAAATGGTGGTCACAGCCATGATCGCAAAAAGGACCGACGCCCCCCGGCGCCGGTCCTTCATTTGCTTTCCCCCGGCCGCGCTTCTTCTGGCGCGGCTCGCGATCCGATGTCCGGACTACATCCGATAGGCGATGGTGTCGTTCCAGAAGCGGTCGAGGCGCTGCAGCGCGCGGTTCATCTGCTTGAACTCTTCGCTGTTGATGCCGCCGACCTGTTCGATCGAGCCGACATGGCGCTCATAGAGACCGGCGACGACGTCGGCCACTTCGTTGCCTTTCGGCGTCAGCGAGACGCGGACCGAACGGCGGTCGATGCGCGAGCGCTGGTGGTTGATGAAGCCGAGATCGACCAGCTTCTTCAGATTGTAGGAGACGTTCGAGCCGAGATAGTAGCCACGCGAGCGCAGTTCGCCGGCGGTCAGCTCGGAATTGCCGATGTTGAACAGCAGCAACGCCTGGATGGCATTGATGTCGGAACGGCCGTTGCGGTCGAACTCGTCCTTGATCACGTCAAGCAGACGGCGATGCAGACGCTCCACCAGCTGCAGCGATTCCATGTAAAGCGTACGGATAGCCTCGCGGCGATCGTCGGATACGTTGGCGGTCTTCGCCGCCGGACGCGAATTGATCATTGTCTTTGCCTCTCGTTTGTCGCCCTGGTGATTTTTTGTTTTTCACCTTGATCGCGACACTATCGAATACTCATAAAATTCGACTTAAACGCTAGGGCTAACAAGAGCTTACCGGTAATAGGTTTCGGAAGACGCTTAACGAACGGTCACCCGAGCAAGGATAATTAACCTAAAGATTTAGCCAATGGCGGCGGGGCGGCGCTTCAGGCGCGCGCGGGGCGCTTCTGCATCCAGATCACAACGCGAAAGACGATGTAAAGCAGCGCCACCGCGAAGTGCGAAAACAGGATCAGCGGCCGGTGGCCGAACAGATCGGGAAAGCCGGCATACATGATGATCTCGGTGACAGCGCAGATGAACCAGATCACGGGGCCCCAGGAGGCCAGCATCCACAGGCCGGCGGCCGCGAAGGGAAAGAACACGGCCAGCGTCACCGCCGCCACCTGCCAGTGCACGGGCATCAGGTCGAAGCGCCAGAGCGGGCCGGGATAAAAGCCGATCAGCCGGATCCAGTACAGGATGCCGAACAAAAGGCAGTAGCCTGCTATGACGCGCTGGAACCAGGCGAAGATGATTTCGACGCCCGAGGGCTGCAGCACGATGCGCCGTGACGTGACCTCGCTCACAGTTCGAGCTCCCGTTCGAGCGGCGCGAAATACGCGTCGACCGAAGCCACGTCGACTTCGGCGAGGCTTGCCGGCCGCCACTGCGGCGTTGAGCCCTTGTCGACGATGACGGCGCGGATGCCTTCATAGAAGTCGTGGCCGGCCAGCATGCGGTTGAGGATGCGGAACTCCATCTTCATGCAGGCCTCCATCGACAAGGTCAGCCCGGCGCTGATCTGGCGCCAGGCGACATTGAGGCTGGTCGGCGAGCGGGTGCGGATGGTGGCCAGCGTCCTGGCGGCAAAATCGTCGGCGCCGGCCGCCCGCTCCAGGCTGGCGACGATATCGGCAAGCGAAGGTTGGGCAAAATGGCGGGCGATCGCTTCCAGCACCGGCTGGGCGGTCTCGCGCTTGGCTGGCACGAAAAAGCCGCGCAGCACCGATTCCGGGTCGCCGTTGGCGCAGAGCCGGTCGAGAAAGGCAGACTGGTCGGCCGCCTTGATGGTGTGGGTGGCCAGGCCCGACCACAGCGCATCGCCATAGCGTATGCGGTTGCCGGTCAGCGCCAGGTACATGCCGAAGCTGCCGCCGAGGTCCGGCAGCAGATGGCTGCCGCCGACATCGGGGAAAAAGCCGATGCCGACTTCGGGCATTGCGAACTGGGCATTCTCGGTCAGCACGCGCTGCGAACCGTGGAACGAGATGCCGACGCCGCCGCCCATGACGATGCCGTCGATCAGCGCGACATAGGGTTTTCCAAAACTGTTGATGCGGGCGTTGAGCCGGTATTCGTCGGCGAAGAAGTCGACCGGCGGCTTTCCAGCCCGGGCCTCATAGACGTGCATGATGTCGCCGCCGGCGGAGAACGCCCTGCCCTCGGCCTTGACGACGACGACATCGACGCCGGCATCGCGCTCAAAGGCGTCGAGCGCCTTGTCCAGCGCCTTGATCATGCGATGCGTCAGCGCATTGAGCGCCTGCGGCCGCGTCAGCGTGACGACGCCTGCCTTGCCCAACCGTTCGAAGCGGATCTCGTCGCCGCCGCCAAAATCCATCGTCAGAGATTCCCTCCCCGCGCCTGCGGGACTGAAGTGCTAAAGGTGGCGCATGGGTGCGTCAACCGGCAGCGGTCGGTTTGGATTTTGCAGTGGAACTGCCGCAGTCCTTTGCCTGTGGCCGAAATGCGGGCAAAATTGCCGGCGAAACACCATCTCAGCACCAGCCTGTTTGTGACCCAGGGGCGAAACGATGACGCTTGAAACCGCAGCGCCGGGCTATGGCTGGGAAATGCCGAAAAAGTTCGACCCGGACGATGTGCTCAGCCGCCCGCTGATGGCCAATCTGGCGACGGTGACCGCGGACGGCGCGCCGCGCAACGCGCCGATGTGGTTCGTCTGGGAGGATGATGCGATCTGGCTGCTCGGCTCAACCGAGGCAAGTGCTGTCAAACACCTCGAACGCGACGCGCGCTGCGCGGTCGAGATCGTGCATTTCGACAATGAGGCCGGCATCCTGCTGCATCTCGGCCTGCGTGGCGCGGCCACCATCGAAGCGATGTCGCCCGACCGTTTCAAACGGCTGCTGCATAAATATCTCGGCCCGGAGCCGACCTGGAACCGCTGGTTCATCGACACCGTGGCCGACATCGACCATCCGAACGGGCGCCTGATCCGACTCGCACCGGAGAGCATCTTCACCAACAATGTGTCATTCTTCAAAACCGGGCCGGAACTGGCGTGGCCGCCGAAGGCATAGCGGCGAGATCGGCTGGCACAATCGTGTCGCATTGGTCAGCGGCAAGGGCTCGTGGTAAAAGCCGCCTCGAAATAGCGGCGGGGCTCGTGGTAAAAGCCGCGCGATCCGGAGTTATGGCGATGAACAAATTCACCCCAGCGACGAACAAGTTCGCGCCGGCAAAGCCCGCCGGCGCGCGCAGCGTCGACGAGATCACCGGCAGCCGCCGCTTGCGGCGCATGCGCAAGGCCGACTGGTCGCGCCGCCTGGTGCAGGAGAACCGGCTGTCGGTCGACGACCTGATCTGGCCGATCTTTGTCATCGACGGCAAGAACACGCGCGAGCCGATCGCCGCCATGCCCGGCGTCTTCCGCTTGTCGCTCGACCTTGCCGTCAAGGAGGCCGAGCGCGCGGCAAAGCTCGGCATACCGGCGATCGCTACCTTCCCCAATGTCGAACTCGCTTTGCGCGACCAGACCGGTTCGCACATCCTCGACCCCGAAAACATCATCAACCGCACTACGCGCGCCATCAAGGACGCGGTGCCGGAGATCGGCATCATCACCGATGCCGCGCTCGACCCCTTCACCAGCCATGGTCACGACGGCATCTTGCGCGACGGCATCATCGTCAATGACGAGACGGTGGAACAGGTGACCGCGGCGGCCGTCATCCAGGCGGCGGCCGGCGCCGACATCATTGCGCCGTCGGACATGATGGACGGCCGCGTCGGGGCCATCCGCGACGCGCTCGATGCCAACGGGTTTTCAGACGTGTCGATCATGTCCTACGCGACGAAATTCGCTTCCGCCTTCTACGGCCCCTATCGCGAGGCAGTCGGCACCGCCGGCCTGCTCAAGGGCGACAAGAAGACCTATTATCTCGACCACGCCAATTCCGACGAAGCGGTGCGCGAGGCCGAGCAGGACATCTCCGAGGGCGCCGACATGCTGATGGTCAAGCCCGGCCTGCCCTATCTCGACATCATCCGCCGGCTGAAGGACGAGTTCCAGATGCCGACCTTCGCCTACCAGGTGTCGGGCGAATATTCGATGATCAAGGCGGCCGCCGCCAATGGCTGGATCGACGGCGAGCAGGCGATGCTGGAGAGCCTGCTTGCCTTCAAGCGCGCCGGCTGCGACGGGATCCTGACTTACTTCGCTCCTGAAGTGGCGCAGATGCTGAAGGGCTAGCCGCGCCGCGGCCACCCTGCTCACCTTCCTAAAATTCCACGTCGAGTTCGATAATGTCCTCGGGCTCGGCAAGCGCGTCCCGCGTCCACTCCTGCATCAGCGACCAGTCGAGGATCACCTCACAATAGCCCGCGTGTGGCGCTTCGAGCTCAACCGCATAGGTGCGGAAACGGGTGCAGACCGGCGCATACATCGCGTCGGCCACGGTCGGCGAGGAACCGAACATAAACGGCCCGCCATAGGCTGCCAGGCATTCGGACCAGATCGTCTTGATCCGCTCCACGTCCGGGCGCGCGCCGGAAAATATCTTGAAGCTCTTGTGCCGGGCTTTCAGGCTCATCGGCAGCGCCGAGCGCAAATTGTGAAAGCCTGAATGCATCTCGCCTGATACCGCACGGCAATGCGCGCGCGCCACGCGGTCGGCAGGTAGCAGACCGGCATCCGGCATGGTCTCGGCCAGATATTCGGCGATCGCCAGCGTGTCCCACACCGTCACCCCGTCATGGGTCAGCAGTGGCACCAGCACCGATGGCGACAGGAGCAGCAATTCCTGCCGTTGTTCGGGGTCATCGATGTCGATGCGCTTCTCCTCGAACTCCAGCCCGGCCATGCGGCAGAGTAGCCAGCCACGCAAGGACCAGGAAGAATAGTTCTTCGACGAGATCGTCAACGTCGCCTTGGTCATGCCGTCGGCCCTCCGAGCCCCTTTGCCGGCAACAATCCTCTCGCAATGCACAAAATTTTGCACTAGATTTTTTTGCACTGCCACATGGCGGCTTCGGAACGGGATGCATCTCGATGCTGTACCAGGCCTACCAGCTTCAGGACGACCTCATCGCCCCATCGCGTTTTTTCGCCGATCTCTTGCGCTCGGCGATGAGCAGCATGGTTTCAGGCGACAGCGTAAAGCAGCGCCTCGCCGCCGGGCTGGAGATGATCGGCCGCTTCAAACTCACCCATACGCGACCGGATTTCGACATCAGATCCGTCAGGGTCGGCAATCGCGACGTACCGGTCACCGTCGAGACAGCACTCGAGCTGCCGTTCGGGACGTTGCTGCGCTTCGCCAAGGACATGGATACGGGCCAGCCCAAGGTGATGGTGATCGCCCCTTTGTCGGGTCATTTCTCGACGCTGCTGCGCGGTACGGTGGAGACGCTGCTGGCAGACCACGAGGTCTACATTACCGACTGGGCCAATGCCCGTGACGTACCGCTCGTCGCCGGCCGCTTCGGCGTGGATGACCATGTCGACTACATCATCCGCTTTCTCGAAGCGATTGGCCCGGGCGCGCACTTACTGGCGGTCTGCCAGCCCTGCGTCCAGGCGCTTGCCGCAGTCGCCGTGATGTCCGAGGACAAGCATCCTGCGACACCGCGCTCGATGACGCTGATGGCGGGGCCGATCGATCCGCGCGAGAGTCCGACCAAGGTCAACGAGTTCGCCGTCAGCAAGTCGCTGGCGTGGTTCCAGAGTTCCGTCATTTCGCGCGTGCCGTGGCGCCATGCAGGCGGCGGACGCCGCGTCTATCCGGGCTTTCTGCAGCTTGCCGCGTTCATGGCCATGAACATGGACCGCCATAACAAGGCCCACCAAAAACTGCATGACCATCTGGCGACTGGCGAGACCGCCGAGGCCGAGAAGATAAAAGCCTTCTACGACGAGTATCTGGCGGTGCTCGACCTCACCGAAGAATTCTATCTTGAAACCATCGACCGCGTGTTCCAGAAGGCGGAGCTCGCCACCGGTACGTTCACGTTCCGCGGCAGCCCGGTCGATCCGGGCGCGATCCGCAACACGGCCCTGCTGACCGTCGAGGGCGGGCGCGACGACATCTGCGCCCTCGGTCAGACATCGGCCGCGCATGAATTGTGCCGGTCGCTGCGTCCGCATCTGAAGCGCCATCATTTGCAGGCCAATGTCGGCCATTACGGTGTCTTCAACGGCAAGCGCTGGGAGCGCGAAATCTATCCGGCCGTGCGCAATCTCATCCTGTCGATGGAATAGGTTTTGCCCACAGGGACGCTGAAGGGATAGCCGGAACCCGGACTTTCCGGGTTCCGGCTTTTCCTCACGCCTTCGGCAGATAAGGGATCGTTCCGGCCAGATCGGTATCGTCGATCAGCTGGAAGCGGCTGTCGCTGCCCTTCTGGCGCTCCGCCACAAACGGGGCGTATTGCGGATCGTTGGTGAAGGCTTCGGCTGCCTTTGCCGACGGAAACGCCATGATGGCGATCAGACTGGTGTCGAGCGGCTTGCCCTCGAGCGTCTTCACATTGCCGCTGCGGGCGAGATACTTGCCGCCATGCTTGTGCACGAGGTCGTGCACCGAAGCGGCATAGGCCGGCACCCATTTGTCGTCCTTCACCTTGATGTCTGCGATCACGTAAGCGGTCATTGTCTTACTCCTCATCGAACGGCGCCGGACTGCCCGGCGACGTGACCGCTGCCTCGCATGACGGCGCCGGGCGCCTCCAGTCACCAAATTGTACTAGGGGACCAGTACAGCTTCTGTACTGGCTGAATGCCGATTTTCTGAATAAGGTTCGGCAACTTCTTTTGGAGATCGCCACATGACACAAGCCGGATATAAGCAGTTCTGCCCGCTCTCCATGGCGGCGGAGCTGTTGTGCACACGCTGGACCATGGTGCTTTTGCGCGAACTGGTGGCGGGCTCGACCCGTTTCAACGATTTGCGCCGCGGCGTGCCGAAAATGTCGCCAACCCTTCTGTCGCAACGGCTGAAGGACCTTGAAGCCGGCGGCATTGTCGAGCGCACCGAGATCGAATCCGAGAAGGGCGTGTTCGAATACCGGCTGACCGAGGCGGGCCGGGACTTGCGCCCCGTGGTCGAGGCGATGGGGTTCTGGGGGCAGAAATGGGTGGAGGCCAGGCTTTCGCTCAAAAATCTCGATCCGTCGCTGCTGATGTGGGATATGCGGCGCAATCTGAACCCCAGCCCCCTGCCCGACGGGCGCACCGTGATACAATTCCTGTACCATGATCTGCCGGCGTCAAAACGCTCGTGGTGGCTGATCGTCGAGAAGCACGGCGATGTCGATCTGTGCTGGTACGATCCGGGCTTTGACGTCGATCTCTATGTCTCGACGGACCTCTGCACCATGACGTCGATCTGGATGGGGCTGACCACGGTTCACAAGGAACGCGACAAGATCAGCCTGACCGGCGATCTCGACGTCGCCGGCAAGATGCAGGCCTGGCTTGGCCTCAGCCCGTTTGCGGTGATGCCGAAGCGCGCCGCGGCTTGAGGCCAGTTGCCGTCATAGGCGCTGCAAATTTGCTGATCTATCCCGCCAGTGCTCTATACTCGTAGGTGCTGGGGCGACGCCGCGTCGGGACCTTGTCTGTCAGGTCTACCACGCGGATCCATTTGCATGCGTCGCCGCGCAAGGTGACCTTCCGGCCGATCACCTTTTCGGCTGCTCCAAACGGTGTACTGGCCTGGGTCTCCTGACTCTCCTGGACGACCTCTCCGTCCATCCTTTCGACGCGATATGCCTTCATCTCGTGCGCTCCCGACTCAGGGCCTCCCGAAGGTAACGCGGCGGCTTTTTCCGTCAAGCATTAGAATATTCTAAATCTTTGTGATTTCAAAAAACCACTTGCAGTTCGCAATCGGTTTGCTACAAGACAACTACTTGCTAATCACAACCGGTTACGTCGGAGGCTTTCATGTCCAAGCTGCGTGTCAATGCATTCACCCTGTCGCTCGACGGTTTCGGCGCCGGTCCTGACCAGACCCTGCAAAACCCGCTGGGCGTTGGTGGCGAAGATCTGCATAAATGGATGATCGGCACCCACACCTTTCGCAAGATGGTGATGGGCAAGGAAGGCGGCACCACCGACACCGACGATGACTTCGCCGTCCGCAGTTTCGACAATGTCGGCGCCTGGATCCTTGGCCGCAACATGTTCGGGCCAATCCGCGGCGAGTGGCCGGACGACAGCTGGAAAGGCTGGTGGGGCACCAATCCGCCCTACCATGTGCCGGTCTTCGTGCTGACGCACTACAAGCGCGATCCGATCGAAATGGAAGGCGGCACCACTTTCCACTTCGTCACCGGCGGTATCCATGAGGCACTGGACCAGGCGAAAGCCGCGGCCGGTGGCAAGGATGTCCGCGTCGGCGGCGGCGTCTCCACCATCCGGCAGTATCTCCAGGAGAAGCTCATCGACGAGTTGCATCTGGCAGTGTCGCCGGTGCTGCTGGGCAAGGGTGAGAACCTGTTTGCCGGTCTGGATATGCTTGAGCTCGGCTATCAATGCACCGAGCAGGTGGCGACAGCGCTTGCGACGCATGTGACGATCAAGCGGGGTAGGTAGCGAACCCCTCGGCGCAGGCTCCTTTCTCCCCGTCCCTATACGGGGAGAAATGCCCGGCAGGGCAATGAGGGGCGGCGCAAACGGTCGAAGGATTGCGTTGGAGGATGTATGGTTGACCCAACTATCGCGGTCAGCGCTGCCCCTCATCCGCCCTTCGGGCACCTTCTCCCCGTGAAACGGGGAGAAGGAAAAAGGGATTAATACTTCTCCGGCACGTAAAGCTCCCGCGGCAACACCTGCCGTTCGTACTCCGGATTGAACACCCGCTCGGGCAGCGTGATCTCTTCGTGCGGCACTTCCTCATAGGGCATCTGCTTGAGCAGATGGTCGATGCAGTTCAGCCGCGCCCGCTTCTTGTCGTTGCCTTCGACGATGTACCACGGCGCCTCGGGAATGTTGGTGCGGGCAAACGTCTCTTCCTTGGCCTTGGTGTACTGCTCCCAGCGCACGCGCGACTGCAGATCCATCGGCGACAGTTTCCACTGCTTCATCGGATCGTGGATGCGCATCAGGAAGCGCATCTGTTGTTCTTCGTCGGTGATGGAGAACCAGTATTTGACCAGCGTGACGCCGGAGCGGACCAGCATGCGCTCGAACTCTGGCACGTCGCGGAAGAACTCCTCGACCTGATCCTGGTCAGCAAAGCCCATCACCCGTTCGACGCCGGAGCGGTTGTACCAGGAGCGGTCGAACAACACGATCTCGCCGCCGGCCGGCAGATGCGGCACGTAACGCTG
The DNA here is from genome assembly GCF_057784315.1 of Mesorhizobium sp. CNPSo 4684. Taxonomy (NCBI): domain Bacteria; kingdom Pseudomonadati; phylum Pseudomonadota; class Alphaproteobacteria; order Hyphomicrobiales; family Phyllobacteriaceae; genus Mesorhizobium; species Mesorhizobium sp. CNPSo 4684. Next base: position 31,890 of record NZ_JBWLUX010000006.1, read on the forward strand.
GAAATACCATTGCGATTTCTCACGCTCGGTCGGCGCCGGCAGCGCCACGACACGAGCGATGCGCGGGTTGAGGCGCTGGGTGATGCGCTTGATGACGCCGCCCTTGCCGGCGGAATCGCGGCCCTCGAAAATCACCACCAGCTTTTTCTTGTGGTAGGCGACCCAGGACTGCAGTTTGATCAGTTCCGACTGCAAGCTGATCAGGTCGCGAAAATACTGCATGCGATCGATCGATGGCGGATGGGCGTTCTTGTAGATCTTGGCGATCTCCAGCGACAGCGCCGGCTCCGACATTTCAAGCTCATAGTCTTCGTCGAGCGTGTCGGCGAGTTCGGCCTCAAGCCAATCCCTGGCCGGAGAATTCTGCTTTAACTCGGTCATTTCTGCTGCTCCGCTTGCCGGCTGTCATGAAACCCTGAGCCGACTTGATATAGGCCGGTAATGACGGTTTTATTGCAAGCCGCCGGCCGGTCGATCACAGCCCAAATCGGCGAGGCATGGCCGATCCATCGCCGTGGCATGGCGACAAGCCAATCAAATTGTCCTACAAATGGCGAACCCATTCGGGCGGCCCCGCCCTTCTCGACCAAAACGCCCCACCCCACCAAAATTGCGAGGATCTGACATGGAATACCGCACGCTTGGCCGTTCCGGCTTGAAAGTTTCGACGCTGACGCTGGGCACCATGACCTTCGGCGGCAGCGGACCTTTCGCCGCCGTCGGCAATTCCGATCTCGCTGAGGCATCACGCATCATCGACACCTGCATCGATGCTGGCATCAATCTCATCGACACCGCCAATGTCTATTCGAACGGCCTGTCGGAAGAGATCATCGGCGAGGCGCTCGGCGGCAAGCGCAAGAACGATGTGCTGATCGCCTCAAAGGCGCGCATGCGGATCGGCAAAGGTCCCAATGACGAAGGCCTGTCGCGTCATCATCTGATCCGCGAATGCGAGAAGAGCCTGAAGCGCCTCAGGACCGATGTCATCGATATCTATTTCCTGCACGAATGGGACGGCACGACGCCGCTCGAGGAGACCATGGCTGCGCTCGATACGCTGGTTGCCCAGGGCAAGATCCGCTATGTCGGCTGCTCCAATTACTCCGGCTGGCAGGTGATGAAGGCGCTCGGCATCAGCGACAGCCAGCACCAGCCGCGCTTCATCACTCAGCAGATCCATTACACGCTGGAAGCGCGCGAGGCTGAATACGAACTCTTGCCGATCTCGGTCGACCAGGGCCTTGGCGTGCTGGTGTGGAGCCCACTTGCCGGCGGCCTCTTGTCGGGCAAATACCGCCGCGACAGCCCGACCGCGCGCCAGCTCGCCGGCTGGTCGGAACCGCCGATCCGCGACGAGGACCGGCTGTGGCGGATCGTCGATGTTCTCGTCGACATCGGCGCGGCCCGCGGCGTCTCGGCGGCGCAGGTGGCGCTTGCCTGGCTGCTCGGCCGGCCGGCGGTCAGTTCGCTGGTGATCGGCGCCCGCAACGAGACCCAGCTTAGGGACAATCTTGCCGCGGCGGCACTCGCCCTCACCGCTGAGGAACGCGACCGTCTCGATGCCGTCAGCCGGCCGCCGGTGCTCTACCCCTACTGGCACCAGCAGTTCACGGCGAAGGACCGGTTCGGCCCGGCCGATCTGGTTCTCGACCGCAGCGTCATCTGAAAGACTGTCGAAAGCCGGCTAGCCCGCGATAAACCGCCAGACCTCCGGATCGGGCTCGATCTGGCCGCTGAGCACGAAATATTTGTAGAGCACGAGCAGGCTGATCGCCTGCTCGGCCCGCTCGTCGGCAAATTTGCGGCAATAGGCATTGGCCGCCGCGACGATGCGCTGGGCTTCGGCCGGATGCTTCTCGAGGTGGTGCACCCGCTCGGCCAGGTCGCTGAAATCGGGCGCCAGCGGCACATAATGGACATCGGGCTCGAGCTGGCCCTCGGCGAACCAGGTCTCGTAAGTCGGCGGCGGCATGAGGCAGAGCGAATTCGAGCTCATGATCCATTTCAGATTGGTTGCGACATCGTTGCCTTCGAGGGAAATGATGTAGCGGTAGCGCCGCTGCTGATCGATGGTGAGATAGGGTTTTCGGTATTCCGCCGGCGCCGTTGCCCTTGGCGTGCCGATATCGCAGATCGGCAGGTCGCGGGCGGCCTCCAGCAGCAAGGTGCGGATCGGATTGTTGAGCTCGCCGCGCCAGACGACGAGCGGATGCTTGTCGGCGAAGGCGACATCGTCGGCCGGCATGTGGAAATGACGGAACTTGTTCAGCTTGAACAGGACACCGTTGCCGTTGTCGCCGATGATCGGCCGGTCCTTGACGATCGACGGCATCTTCGGCACCTCGATGACGTCGCCGAATTCCAGGTCGATGCGCAGACCCGGATCGAAATAGCGGGTGAACTCCTTCAGATCGTAATAGTACATGCTGCGGTCCGTCGGCAGCCGATTGACCGGCACGGCCTCGGGGCTTGGTGTAAAGGGCTCCCGCAGCGTGTTGTAATAATTGAGCCGCTCACGGACCGATGCGTCGGAAAGCCTGGCCTGAGCGAGCAGACGGCCGAGCTGGCGCCGGAAAAGGACCGGCGGCGCGATGTCGCGCATGGCGTTGCGCGCATAATAGACGAGCTTCTGTGCGTTTCTTTGAAGCGTGGCCATCGGTCGTTTTGATTCGAAATCGGTCGGCGGCGGCTCCAGTAACTGTCCCGCAGCCTTTTCTAAACCATTGTGTTAGCCATCACGCAAGTCCCGAACCGCTGGCATCTGCCCTCCCCGCGCTGTTGTGTTTGCCGGCCAATGCTTCTAGGCAGGGAGCAATTCCAGGAAAAGTGCGAAGCGGTTTTCCGTCCGGAATTGCGCCCAAACAAAAAGTTAGAGCGGTTCCACGGTCTAATCGTGAAACCGCTTCAGGCACAGCGAAAGGAAACGATATGGCGCGACCACCGAACTACGGTCAGGAACGCAAGGAGCGCGACCGGCAGAAGGCCGCCAAGAAGGCGGAGAAGCTGGCCGCCAAGGTTGCGGCCAAGGAGCGCTCCGAGCCTGAAAACGAGGCCGGTTCCGAAACCAAGACCGAGACGGCAAAATAGGCAAGCCACGATTGCACGATGTCCGGCCCGCATCACGGGCCGGACTCCGGCGATGCTGTTGTGAATCAGGCCGTCGCTTTATCGCTAACGAAGACGTTGACTTCGCGCGCCGCGGCAATGAAGGCACGCCTTGCAATCATCGCCGGCTTGTCGCCGGCCAGCGCATCATGACAGGCCTGCAGCGCTTCGCGATGCTTGGGGCTGCGCTTGCCGGGCCAGCTGTTGAGCAGGTAATCGGAGGCCTCGCGGGCCGTGCGCAGGAGCTGGTTTTCTCCCCCCGCGGCTGCCTTGACGGTCACGGGTGTTTCAAATCGGTTGTTTTCCATGGCCGCTCCTTACGCCATCGGCGCTCATGAAGCGAGGCCGAAAGCGGATGGCGCCTGACATCTGTCACCTTCGTGACCGATATCAAGCGGCGACGACGGCAAATCCCCTGGCGCGCAGACCACGCCGGTCATTGTGCAGCGACGTCACCAGGCGGTCGCGGCTGCCGACAATATGAGCGGAAAGCCGCGCTGCCGCCGCGTCGGTGTCGCCCGCCCGCACCGCCGCCAGGATGGCGTGATGCTCGCTCCAGGCGCGGCCGAGTGCTGCCTCGTCACGCACCTCCAGCCAGCGCGCCCGCGACAGCCGCGTCATGGCATCGCGCACCGCCCTGAACAGGAACTCGTTGCCGGAGAGCCGCGCCAGTTCGATGTGGAAATCCATGCCGACGCGATGCCATTCCTCGCGCGGGGTAGCGGCATCGCAGGAGTCCAGCATCGCCTCGATGATTTCTATGGCGCTTCTGTCGGCCAGCGCCGAAGTCAGCCTGACGGCCGCTACCTCGACCGCCTCGCGATAGACCGCGATCTGTTCCAGTTCGGCGAGGTTGATCGGCGATACCGTCCAGCCGCGCCCGTCGCGGCAGATCAGGCCTTCCGTCTCAAGCCGCAGCAGCGCTGCCCTAACCGGCGTGCGAGAGGCGCCGAAGCGGCTCTCGATCCAGCGTTCCGTCAGCCTTTCGCCAGGCCCGACCTCGATGCCGAGGATCATCTCGCGAAGCGCGTTTTCGACGATCTGCATCTGCGACATCTTTGGTTCCGTTGCTGGCGATCGGCCTCGCATTGAAGTCTGGCCGATCACGTTTGAGAGCGCCGCATTGACAGCGGCAAAGCTTGCGTTCAAGACGGATACCAGTTTGGTATCCCAAAATGGTATCCGCAGCAAGCGGACAGGACATGACATGCCGCAGGACAGTGCAGCGCAAGCGACGCAAGCGCCCTCGACCTACAATGTGCACTGGCGGCGCAACCTGTTCGTGTGTTTTGCCGGATCGTTCAGCACGCTTGTGGCGATGACGCTGCTCTTGCCGTTCCTGCCGCTCTATGTCGAGCAGCTGGGCGCCGTGGGCCACGCGGCGATCGTGCAATGGTCCGGCATCGCCTTCGGCGCCACCTTCTTTGCCGCGGCCCTCGTCGCGCCCCTGTGGGGGCGGCTGGGCGACCGCTACGGCCGCAAGGTAATGCTGGTGCGCGCCAGCTTCGGCATGGCGATCTGCATGTCGCTGACCGGCATGGTGCAGACCGTCTGGCAGTTGGTGCTGCTGCGCCTGCTGATCGGTTTTGCCGGCGGCTATTCCTCGGGCTCGACCATTTTGGTCGCCATGCAGACGCCGAAGGAACGCTCCGGTTGGGCGCTCGGCGTGCTGTCGGCCGGCATCACCGCAGGCTCCCTGGTCGGCCCGCTGCTCGGCGGCGCGCTGCCGCCGCTGATCGGCATCCGCGCTACCTTCCTCATCGCCGGCGGCGTCATTTTCCTGGCGGCGCTGGCGACGATATTCCTGATCAAGGAGATGCCTCGCCCGACAGCGCCAACCAAACCCAAGGAGAAGCCGAAGGGCGGCTGGGCGCAGATCCCTGACAAGCGGCCTATCGCCGCCATGCTGGCGACCGGCATGCTGTTCACCTTCGCCAACATGTCGATCGAGCCGATCATCACCGTCTACGTCCAGCAACTGGTCGCGGACGCCAGCCGGGTGACACTGACCTCCGGCGTCGTCATGTCGGCGGCCGCAATCGGCGCCATCCTGTCGGCGTCGCGACTGGGCAAGCTCGCCGACCGCATCGGCCACTGGAACGTCATCGTCGCATCGCTTGCCGTTTCGGCAATGCTGCTGATACCGCAAGCCTTCGTCACCGAAAGCTGGCAACTGGTCGGCCTGCGGTTCCTGATGGGTCTTGTGTTGGGTGGGCTCTTGCCTTGCATCACCAGCGTCATCCGCCACAATGTTCCCGATGGCGTCGGCGGCAATGTGCTCGGCCTGGCGATCTCGGCGCAATATGTCGGCCAGGTCGCAGGCCCGCTGCTCGGCGGCTTTGTCGGCGGTCATTTCGGCATGCGCGCGGTGTTTCTCGGCACATCCGTGCTGATGGCCGGCGGCGCCGTCTACAACTGGCTGGCCCAGTCACGCCGCACGCGCGACATGCTGGCGGTATCAGGCAAATCCTGACAGGTTGCGCCGCCTATCGCCAATCACAGGAGCCCGAGACATGAGCATCGCCGACCATCCGGCAACAGGCAGCGCCCGCATCCTCGTCTTCGCCGGCGGCCTGTGCGGCGCGGCGGGCGTGGCGTTGTCGGCTGCGGCCGCGCATCTGGGCGGCGCTTTCGTCGGCACCGCCGCATCATTCCTGATCATGCATGCGCCGGTGTTTCTGGCCGTTGGCCTCGCCCGCGCAAACCGGATCCTGCGGATCGGCAGCCTGGTGCTGCTCGTCGGGCTGGTGCTGTTCTGCGGCGATCTGCTGGCCCGGGATTTTGTGGGATCGCGGCTTTTCCCGATGTCGGCGCCGATCGGTGGCAGCTTGCTGATCGCCGGCTGGCTGGCGATCGCGGGCTCGGCGCTGGTGCGTCAACGTCCATGACGGGGCAAGAACCCTGCCCCGTCAGAATTTCTCACTCGAGGCTTAATCCTGCCGGCGTTCCGGCAGCAGGTCGCGCTTGCGGTTGGCAGGCTTGATCAGCCGCTGCCGTTCCGGGCGCTCGGTAGCTGGCGAGATGCCCCAATAGTTGCGATAGATGTCTTCGAACAGATGCTTCACGGGATGCATGGTTCGGTCTCCTCTTAGAATTTGAATCGATCCAATTAGCCGGCACGAAAATGCCTTGCCGATCAGCTGCGCTTGCGCTCCACGAGGAAATGCAGGTCGCGCTTCCACGGGCAAGTCCGGCCACGGCGCTTGCGGGTGGCGGCATCTTGGGCGATGCCCCAGTTGCCGTAGATGTCTTCGAACAGATAATTCATGGGATGCATGGCACCCTCCTCTTGAACCGATCCAATCGTATGGCGGTGAATCGCCTTGGATCGATTCAAACATAGACCCTCCCTGCCCTCCGATCAAGGGAAAATTTGAACCGATCCAACGAAAGTGTTAGATAGAGCCCGTTGAGGAGACGAAGATGACGGCATTGACTTCCGGGAAGACGAGACCAGTGCGGCTGGCCGACATTGCCAAGGCAGCCGGCGTCTCGCACGGCACCGCATCCAATGTCTTCGCCCGACCCGAGATCGTGCGTGAGGAGGTGCGCGAGCGCGTCAAGGCGGCAGCTGAGGCAATGGGCTATGCCGGCCCCGACCCCAAGGGCCGGCTGCTGCGCGCCGGCAAGGTCAATGCCATCGGCGTCGCCACGGCCGAACCCTTGTCCTATTTCTTCGACGATCCGTTCGCCCGCGTCATGATGGCCAGCATCTCGCAGGCCTGCGATGCCACCGGCGCGGGGATTTCGCTGGTCTCCGCCGCCAACAACGAACAGCTCGCCTGGAACATCCAGAGCGCCCTTGTCGACGGCTTCATTGTGTTTTGCATCGAGGGCGGTTCACGGGCGGTCGAACTGGCGCGTGAGCGCAAACTGCCTTTCGTGGCGCTCGACCTCGATTCGGAGGATGAGACGGTCGCGGCGATCGGCATCGACAACATCGCCGGCGCCAGCCTTGCCGCGCGCCATCTGGCCGAGCTCGGCCATCGCCGCTTTGCCATACTCGCCCTGGAATCTGCCGACGCCGGCTTTGGTCCGGTCACGCAAGAGCAGGTCGAGACGTCGGCACTCTATTCCGGCACGCGCGACCGTTTGCGCGGCTATTTCGCCGAACTCTCCCGCTTCGGCATCGACGTCTCGCAGGTGCCTATCTACGAAACCCTGAATGACGAAGAGACCGTGCGGGCCGGTCTCGAGCATATTTTCGCGCTGCCGGAAAAGCCGACGGCGATCCTGGCCATGTCGGACAGAATGGCGCTGCATGCGCTCGACTGGCTGCGCCAACATGACATCGCTGTACCGGGCGACGTGTCCGTCGTCGGCTTCGACGGTGTGCCGGAAGGTGCTGTTTCCAAGCCGCCGCTGACCACCGTCGCACAGCCGATTGCAGAGATGGGCCGGCTCGCCGTCAAGGCGATCCTAGAGAACGATGGCTCGCTCAGCCGGCAACTGCTGCCGGTCGATCTGGTGATCAGAGCCTCATCAGGCCCCTCTCCTGCCTAGCCTTCATCGGCTCAGCCTTGCCACCACGGGCGCCATGCCGAAAGGCTGGCGAGCGGCCGGGGCTTCGGTGCGAACCGGTTTCTTGCCCGACCAGCCGATTCCCGACAACCATTCGAGATAGAAGGCGAGCGCGAACTGCATGGCGATGCCGGCCGATATCAGCAGGGCGTCATAGGCAAGGCCGCCCGGATTGATCAGCCTCATCACCTGCGCCACCATGGCGATCACCGTGCCGGCAAGGAACACCGGCAGCGAGCGCTTGCCGAGCAGAGCGAGCGGATGGTCGCGGCTGAGACGGAACAGGTTCGAGACGGCCGGCAAGGCGACGATCAGATAGCTCACCGCCAGAATGTGCAGCAACCGCGGCAGCGACAGGAAGGTCTTGTCGAAGCCGCCGATCACCACGGGCAGATCGAACCAGGTGATCTGGCCCCAGAGCGGGCTGTGCACCCAGACCAGCGCTGCCGCGACATAGGTCGCCGCTGCGCCCACCAGCCAGCGATTGACGGGAATCGTGCCGCCGCGCCGGACATGCAGCATGCCGGCGAGACCGATGTTGAACAGGAACTGCCAGGACAGCGGGTTGAGGAACCAGAAGCCCGGCTCGGGATAGTTCGGCGGCGCGATCTGCCAGATGCCGGCGACGAGCCACAAGGCACCGGAAAAGACCAGTGTCGGCAGCGGTCTATAGCTGATGAAGAGCAGGAAGACCGGCGCCATCAACAGCAGCGCCGCATAGACCGGCAGGATGTTGTTGTAGCCAAGCTGGTGGCCGAGCGTGACGATGCCGACCATCACCTCGGGCGTGTTCTTCATCAACGGTTCGATGTTGATCAGTTTCAGCAGCTCAGGCCGGTGGGCGAACACCGCCGCCGCGCAGAACATCGCCATCACCACCACGGTGGTGACGATGTGGGCGGTGTAGAGGACGCCGGCGCGGCGCCACATCTTCAACGTCGCCAATAGCCGACCACCGGTCTGGAACTTGCTGCCATAGGCGAGCGCAACGGACATGCCGGAGATCAGCACAAAGGCTTCCGCCGCGTCCGAGAATCCGAAATTCTTGTAGGTCAGCGTTTCGAAGACGGTGCCCGGCACATGGTCGATATAGATGGTCAACAGGGCGAGCGCGCGGAACACGTCAATGCGGGTGTCGCGTTCGGCGCGATCCGGCGGGAGTTGCGTAGTCATCGACAAAAGGCCTCAAAGCGAGAGCAAGGGTGCTCGTGTTGTTCATGCCGGGATGCGACCATCGGCGCACACCGCTTCGATTCCTCCCGCGGGAAGCATATCGGCGCAGAAACGGTCTGAAATGAGCCTGGTTCAATCACATTTCGCGGAGCGTGAAAATATTCCGTTTTGAAGCCGGCAAACGAACAAAACAATCACGAAATCAAAGAGATATGAGCGTGCCTGAATATACCGAAAAGCATGACGTTCTGCACCAGGATCTGGCCTTCCCTTACCGGTTGCTCGAGCCGGCAAATGCAAGCGGCGGATGCCTGTTTTTGCTGCACGGATCGGGCGTCGACGAAACGACGATGCTGCCGATTGCGAGGCAGATCGCACCCGACGCCACGCTGGTCGCGGTGCGGGGCCGCATCCCGCAGGAGGACGGCTTCCGCTGGTTCGAGCGGATCACCCCGACCCGCTTCGAGCAGGCAAGCATCCGCACCGAGACATCGGCCTTCGCCGCGTTTGCAAGCGAGGCCGCAAGGCGGCACCGGCTCGACCTCGCTCGCGCGACTTTCCTCGGCTATTCCAACGGAGCCAATCTGGTGTCCAGCTTGATGCTGCTCAACCCCGGCCTAGTGCGAAGAGCGGCGCTGCTGAGAGCGATGCCGGTGCTTGACGATATTCCGTCAACCGACGCCAGCGGAACTCGGGTTCTGATTATTGCCGGCGCCGCCGACGAGACCTACGGGCCGTTCGCGCCGGCGCTGGTGACGCTGCTCACCAAACGCGGCGCCGAGGTCGACGCCCGGATCGTCGCCTCAGGTCATGACATCGGCGACCCTGACGCCGCGATCGTCCGGCAATGGCTTGCTGCGCCGATTGCTGCATAGCAAATCATCACTACCGGGTCGTGCCGGCAATGGTGGCCATCCCTCCGAAAGTGGCCAGGATTGAGAGAGCTATCAACGTTCGCGACCGCGCCGCGATCTAGGCTAAGTAAGCCGGGAGCCCACTGGCCGCTGCCCGTGTAAAATGCGCGGTGGACGAGCTTCTTTGGATCTATCTAGTGGAATGTGCTATGATTCTTGTCGTGGGCAAGAAGGCAAAGCAGAAAACCGAACCGCGGGCAGATCGCGAAATGGCGATCGAAGCCGCCTACTTTGCCCGCAAGTTCGGCCTCACCAAAGAAGAAGCGCTCAAAACCCTCCAAGAGGCCAGCGTCGTGAAACTGTTGCCTAGCAGAAATCTGGCAAAAACCTGATAAGGGCCGGCTTGGGCGCGACACGGTCTTGATGAGAAAGCAAACCACGCTTCAGGCTTAGGCTTTGCGTCAGATCTGTATGGACGCTTCATCGCCCATAATCAGATTTTGGCGCCCGCTCCGCGTCAGCCGCCAAGGCGCGTGAAAAAATAGGTGAGTGCCGAAATTGCCGCCGTGGCCGGCAAGGTGACAATCCACGCGATGACGATGTTGCCGGCAATGCCCCAGCGCACGGCCGAGACGCGGCGGGCAGCGCCGACACCGATGATGGCCCCGGTGATCGTGTGGGTGGTCGACACGGGAACGCCGAGCCAAGTGGCCGCGAACAGAGTGATGGCGCCGCCGGTTTCTGCGCAGAAGCCCTGCATCGGATTCAGTCGGGTGATTTTCGAGCCCATTGTGTGAACGATGCGCCAGCCGCCGAGCAACGTGCCCAGAGCCAGCGCCGACTGACAGGTGAGGACGACCCATAGCGGCACGTAGAAATTGGCGCCGAGCATACCTTGCGAATAGAGCAGTACGGCGATGATGCCCATGGTTTTCTGTGCGTCGTTGCCGCCGTGTCCGAGCGAATAAAGCGAGGCAGAAAAGAACTGCATGACGCGGAAGGTGCTGTCGACGGCAAACGGTGTCTGGCGCACGAACAGCCAGGAAACGACCAGGATCAGGACCAGCGCCAGAACAAAACCGGTCGCCGGCGACACGACGATTGCGGCGACCGTCTTGCCGAGCCCCGTCCAGACGATGGCGCTGACACCGGCCTTCGCAATACCCGCGCCAACCAACCCACCGATCAGCGCATGCGAGCTGCTCGATGGGATGCCAGCAATCCAGGTGACGATGTTCCAGACAATGGCGCCGGCAAGCGCCGAAAAGATCACCGCCGGCGTGACAATGGTGACGTCGACTATGCCTTTTCCCACGGTCTCGGCGACATGGAGGCCGAAGAACATGAAGGCGATGAAATTGAAGAAAGCCGCCCATAGCACCGCATATTGAGGCCTCAGCACGCGGGTGGAGACAATAGTGGCAATGGAGTTGGCGGCGTCATGCAGGCCATTGAGAAAATCGAAAAACAGCGCGACGGCGACAAGGCCGGCCAGCACAGGAAAGGCGATGGTGGCTTCCATCGCCTAAACGTTCTCGATAACGATGCCGCTGATCTCGTTGGCGACGTCCTCGAAGCGGTCGACCACTTTCTCCAGCTGGCCATAAATCTCGCTGCCGATCAGGTAGGCCATCGGATCGCTGCCGCCGTGCCGCTTGAACAGGTCCTTCAACCCTTGCTCATGCAGATCGTCGGCGCGGCTTTCGACGCGCATGACTTCTTCTGCGATGGCGTTGAGGCGCACCGCGTGCGTGCCGACTTTGCTGAGCAGCGGGATCGCTTCGGCAACCAGCCTGGAAGCGGCAACGATGACGCCACCCATTTCCTGCATCAGCGGGTCGAATTCCTTCTTTTCGAACAGCTTCACCGTCTTGACGGTCTTGTGCATCATGTCGATGGCATCATCCATCGACTGAATAAGATCCTTGATGTCGCCGCGATCGAAGGGCGTGATGAAGGAGCGCCGCACCGCCAGCAGGACTTCGGCGGTGATGTGATCGGCCTCGTCCTCGAGATCGATGATTTCCTGGCACCAGCGCTCGATATCCTTGCCCTGGAGAAGCTGCTGCAGCGCCTCGGCGCCACCGACTACGGTACGGGAATGCCGTTCAAACAGATCGAAGAAGCGATCTTCGCGCGGCAGCAGCTTGCGGAACCAGCCCAGCATCTCGATCTCCCGTCGCGCCCGTCCACACCCATCAACTCACATAACGCCCCATCGAGCCACTGAAAACAGTAAGCCGGCTGAAAGATGTGGATGCGGGCGAATCGCAGATGCTGGCGCTGCTCGCCCAGATGGAAGGCTGAGCTGAGGCGCGTTACCCCTGCCCCATCCGGTTCCAGGCATCGAGCCCGGCGATCTTGTAGGCTTCGGCCAGCGTCGGGTAGTTGAAAGTGTTGTTGACGAAGAAGTCGACCGTACCGCCGAGATTGATCACCGCCTGGCCGATATGTATCAGTTCGGTGGCGCCCTCGCCAACGATGTGGGCGCCGAGCAGGCGGCGGGTTTCGACGGAGAACAGCAGCTTCAGGAAGCCGGTGTTGACGCCCATAATATGGCCGCGCGAGGTCTCGCGAAAACGCGCCACGCCGACCTCATAGGCGGCGCCGCTCTCGCGCACCTGTTCCTCCGACTGGCCGACGGTGGAGATTTCCGGCACCGCGTAAATGCCATAGGGGAAGGTTTCCGGCGGCGGCGGCAGCTGCACGCCAAAAGCATGGCAGGCGGCCACCCTGCCCTGCTCCATCGAAGTCGAGGCAAGGCTCGGAAAGCCGATGACGTCCCCGGTGGCATAGATGTTGGGCACGGCGGTCTGGAACGTCTGCGGATCGACCTTGATGCGGCCCCTGGAGTCGGCATCGATGCCGACCACGTCGAGGCCAAGGCTGCCGAGATTGCCGCTGCGGCCGGCGGCATAGAGCACGACCTCGGAGCGGATGGTGCGGCCATCGGCAAGCGTCACTTCGGCATAGTCCGGCTTGGAGACGATTTCCTTGACCGTACTGCCGAGGCGAATGGTCATGCCGCGGTCGCGCATCTGGTGGATGAAGTCGTCGACGATCTCGCGGTCGACGAAATCGAGAATGGTGTTGCGCGGCTCGACCAGCGTCACCGGCACGTCGAGGGCCGAAAAGATGGTGGCATATTCGACGCCGATGACGCCGGCGCCGATGACCGTCAGCGTACGCGGCAGGCGGTCGAGTTCCAGCATCTCGTCGCTGTCGAAGACGCGGACCTTGTCGAAGGGTACGTCGCGCGGCCGGTGCGGCCTGGTGCCGACCGCAATCAGCGCATTGGCGAAGCCGACTTCCGAGTAGTCGCCATTGTCCGCCGTCAGGCTGATCTTGTTGGGGCCGAGGAATTTCGCCGTGGCGCGTGCGCTCTTGACGGCATTGCGCATGAACTGGTGCTGCAGCACCTCGACCTCGTGGTCGAGCGTCTTGTGCAGGCGATCGACCAGATCGCCGATCGAAATATCCTGCTTGACCCGGTAGCCGCGGCCGTAAAAGCCGCGCTCGCGCCAGCCGGAAAGGTTCAGCACCGTCTCGCGCAGCGTCTTCGACGGGATGGTGCCGGTGTGCACCGAGACGCCGCCGAGGCGCCGGCCCCTGTCGACCACCAGCACCGATTTGCCGAGCTTGGCCGATTGCACCGCGGCGCGGCGGCCGGAAGGGCCGCTGCCGATGACCAGCATGTCGTAGTCCATATTTCCCCGTCCCCTCGGCGTCTTGTTGCGCCGCAGCAAGCTAAACTGGGAAGAGTGTCATGTTCAACTGCCCAGACCGCAAACTCGTGCGGTCCGGCGCAACTGTGATGAATCTACCGGCGTAATGTGAGAACTGCTGGAGAAAGCTTAACCCGACGGCAACGCTTGCGTGCAATGGTCCCTCTCGAGGGGATCGCCGGGGTGACTGATTTGAGCATTTTCAAGAGTGAGACACTGCCTGGCGCACAGGCGGGTTTCTGGTCCAGCCTGCGCGGCCGCGAAATCCTCATCGATCTGCGCGAGGGACTGTTCCGTTTCATAGCGCTGGCTGTCGCCGCGCTCTTTGTCTATCGGGGCATGCAGCATCTGGTCGTCGATCCGGCTCGTCTCAACCTGTTGCTGCTCATGATCTCCGACTCGTTGACTTTCATCTGGTTGCTGACGGCCCGGCGACCCTTGGTGCGCGACTGGAACCCCTTCACCGTCTTCATCGCTCTGGCAGCCGGTTTCGGCGCCGGCTTCGTCTCGATGGAGGCCGGCGTTCCCCTCATTCCGCTCTATATCGCGGCGCCGATCCAGTTCATCGGGCTTTGGATTGTCATCTGGGGCAAGGTGTCGCTTGGCCGCTCCTTCGCCATCCTGCCCGCCAATCGCGGCGTCGTGACCGGCGGCGCCTACCGGTTCGTGCGGCATCCAATCTACGCCGGCTATTTGGTCGGGCACATCCTGTTCCTGCTGTCGAGCTTCTCGATCTACAACTTCACCGTCTATGCCATCATCACGCTTTTCCAGATCCACCGCATCCTGCGGGAGGAAGCCATCCTGGCAAGGACACAGGAATACAGCGAGTATATGGACAGGGTCCGCTATCGCCTTGTGCCCGGTATCTTCTAGGAACGGTCAGCCGAACGCCGGAGTGTCCGTTTCTTGAATTCGCCGTCGCCCTCACCATTTGAAAGGGCGCCAGACATTCCAGTTGGGATGCCATGGCGAGGACATGACATGAACGCGCGCGTACTTGACGGCGAAATCATCACCAGCAGGCTCGACGACGTCAGGGCCTATGACGGTGTGCGCACGCGGCGCATCCTCGCCTTCATTATCGACTATTGCATCGTGGCCCTGCTCACCATTCCGTTCGCGATCCTGGTGGCCGTGCTTGGCCTTTTGACCTTCGGTCTTGGCTGGGCGCTGTATTCCATCCTCGTGCCGGCGGTCGCCATTCTCTACATCTGGAACACGCTGGGCGGTCGCAACCAGGCCACTTCGGGCATGAGGATGATGGGCATTCGGCTCGATCGTCTCGACGGCAGTCGGATCGACGGGCTCACCGCTGTTGTCCATTCGGTGCTGTTTTGGGCGAGCACTGTCATCCTGACGCCGCTCGTCCTCCTGGTGACGCTGTTTTCCGATCGCAAGCGCACGCTGCACGACCTGCTGCTTGGCACTGTTGTCAGCCGCAGCGACCGTTGAACCGGCGTTCAACCGACCCCAAGAAGCATTTGTGCACAAATGTGAAGGCGTTCGTTCAACCTTGCCTTCACAATCCTGTTGAATTTTTCGCCGGCGAGGCCAAAGGTAGAGCGATTCGCAGGAGTGTTTCCAAGGTTCGATGACCCAGCATCCGACCCAGTCGCCGCAGTTCTTCCTGACCGCGCCATCGCCGTGCCCGTATCTTGAGGGCCAGTTCGAGCGCAAGGTGTTTACGCATCTGGTCGGCGACAAGGCGCCCGAGATGAACGACCTGTTGACGCAAGGCGGCTTCCGGCGCTCGCAGAACATTGCCTACCGGCCGGCCTGCGAGACCTGCCGCGCCTGCGTGTCGGTGCGCATCCTGGCGCAGGAATTCACCGCCAGCCGCAACATGAAGCGGGTGATCCAGCGCAATTCCGATCTCATCGGCGCCATGCACGACGCGCAGCCGTCAACCGAGCAATATTCGCTCTTTCGCGGCTATCTCGACGCCCGCCACCGTCGCGGCGGCATGTCCGACATGACGGTGCTCGACTACGCCATGATGGTCGAGGACACCCATGTCGACACCAAGGTCATCGAGTACCGGCGCCGCGGCCCCGACACTTTCATCACCGGCAAGGGCCAGGGCGAGCTGATCGCCGTGGCGCTGACCGACAAGATGGCCGACGGCCTGTCGATGGTCTATTCTTACTTCAATCCCGAGTTCGAGGACCGTTCGCTCGGCACCTTCATGATCCTCGACCATATCGCCCGCGCCAGAGCCATGGGCCTGCCCCATGTCTATCTCGGCTACTGGGTCAACGGCTCGCGCAAGATGAACTATAAGATGCGCTTCATGCCGCAGGAGCATCTCGGCCCGAAGGGCTGGGAACGCTACGACCACGAAGCGGTCACGCGCTGATCTTTCTTCTTTCCCAAATCCGGGCCTGAACATTTTCAGCGGGGATGATGCCGGTCTTTTCGCTGTTGGCGGAGAGCGCGCGATTGTGCCGGCCGGTCATCCTGCCTCCCGTCCATTGCGAAAGTCATTGCATGTCATCTCACAACGCTCACACCAAAGGACTTCTGCTCACCGCGCTTGGCGGGTTGATACTGACCGTCGACATTCCGCTGATCCGGCTCGCTCATGGCGAAGCGTGGACGATCCTTTTGCTGCGCACCGGCTGCACCTTCGTGGCGGCGCTGATCGTATGGGCCGTCTGGCGCTCGTTCAGCAAGAATGCGCCGCACCTCATACCCGGCTGGTCGGGGCTGATTGTCGCCGTGATCTACGGGCTCGGCGCGGTCGCCTTCATCACCGGCGTCTACAACACCTCGACCGCCAATCTGGTTTTCATCCTGGCCTTCTCCACCATGTTTTCGGCGCTGCTGTCATGGCTCTTTTTGAACGAGCGGCCGCGACCGCTGACGCTTGCGGCAATGGCGCTGATGATCGTCGGCATCGCCGTCATCGTCGGCGATTCCATCGGCACCGGACACCTGTTCGGCGACGTGATGGCGTTGTGTTCGGCCTTCGCGATTGCCTGTGCCATCACCATCTCGCGCGCCAGCGGCAGGGATATGGGTTTCACCGCATTGACCGGTGTCCTCCTGCCTTTTGCGTTGGCGGTGTTCATGGTCTCCAGGACCGGTTTTCAAGTGGAGGCGCCATGGTGGATCATCCTCAACGGCGCCGTCGTCATGCCGTTCGCCTTCTTCTGCCTCGCTAACGGGCCGAAATACATTTCAGGCCCGGAAGTGGCGATGTTCTATCTCCTGGAAACGGTGCTGGCGCCGGTCTGGGTGTGGATGATCTTTGCCGAGACGCCGTCGCGCAACAGCCTGATCGGCGGCGCCATCCTCATCGTCACGCTGGTCGCGCATTCGCTGTGGCAGTTGCATGAGGGGCGCAAGCGTCGGGCGGCGCTGGCGGTTGCCTATCCGGTCTGACTTTTCTTCGCCGGACCGGCGACAATCTCGATCTGCGGCGGGCCGCCTTCGAGCTCGGCCACGGCCTCGGGAACGGTGTCCTCGGCCAGTTCCACCTCGCGCAGCCATTCGCGCCAGATCGCCACAAGCAGCGCCATCAGCACGGGGCCGATGAACAGGCCGAGGAAGCCCATGGTCTTGACGCCGCCGATCAGTCCGAAAAAGGTCGGCAGGAAAGGCAATTTGATCGGCCCGCCAACCAGTTTCGGGCGCAAGGTCTTGTCGACGATGAAGAGTTCCACCGCGCCCCAGATGAACAGCGCCAGCCCCGCCATCGGCGAGCCGCTGGCGGCGAGGTAGATCGACACCAGGGTAAAGGACAGCGGTGCGCCGCCGGGGATCAGCGCCATCACGCCGGTGAGTGCGCCGAGCGTCACGGGCGACGGCACGCCGGCCAGCCAGTAGGCGACGCCCAGCACCAGCCCCTCGCCGATGGCGATCACGGTCATGCCGGTGACGGTGGACGAGATGGTTGCCGGCACGACCCGCGAAATCCGCTCCCAGCGCGTCGGCAGGATGCGTTCGCCGAGGCGATCGATCTGGGCCGCGAACTGCTCGCCGTCGCGGTAGGCGAAGAACAGGGCGATCATCATGAACAGCAGTGTCAAAAGCAGGCCGAAGGCGCTGCCGCCAGCCGCCAGCACGCCGCGATAGATGCTGCCTATATTGGCGCCGCTGACCAGCTGGATGAGCTCGCCGATGCCGCCGGGGTGGCCGAAATTGTCGACCCACTGTTCGTTCAGCCACTCGCCGATCACCGGCAGCGTCGTGATCCAGCGCGGTGTGACGGCGCCATGCCGGTTAGTCTCGATCGCCCAGCCGACCCATTCGCGGACTTCGTTGATGGCGTAGGTGCCGGCGAGCGCGATCGGCACCACCAGGAAGGTGAGAATGAACAGGATGGCAAAGGTCGCGGCAATCGTGCGGTTGCCGCCGACGCCGGCAAGCAGCCGGCGATAGAGCGGCCAGCTGGCGAAGGCGATGACAAGCGCTGCCAGAACCGGAAACAGAAAGCCGTGGAAGAAATAGACACCGGCGGCGACGATCAGCACCAGCAGCCAGCGCGCCGCCGATAGCGGTGGAATGACGGCGGCTCTCAACGGCGTCGACAGGCCGAACAGGCGCTGCTGACGCTCCGGCTTCTGGATCTTCGCTTCCTTCAAACGCCCATCTCTCCCCGGCCTACCAAGCGTTTATGCACTGTTATAGTGCCGCAATCGTGACGATAGTCCAAATGGTTGGGAATCTCCCCCCTCGAGGGGGAGATGGCCGGCAGGCCAGAGGGGGTCACCTCGCGTGAAGCGCTAGCCTTGTTCGGTCCCAAATAGGAGGTCGCGTCCAGTCGAACCGACCCCCTCTGTCGCCTCCGGCGACATCTCCCCCTCAAGGGGGAGATTAGCTACCCAAATTTCCCCGTCCGCGGGAATCCCTTCGGCACCATCCGTCCGGCCGATGCCCTGGCGCCAATCCACTCCGCCAATTCCTCGCGCGAGCGGGTAAACGTACGGTCGGCCGAATCCTGCCATGACAGGCCGCTCGCCAGCGTGAAGGCTTTCAGGTCGAGCAGGCCGCCATCCTTGTATTTCTGCAGGCGAACGCCCTTGCCGCGGCCCATTTCGGGGATTTCGGACAGCGCAAACACCAACATCTTGCGGTTCTCCCCGACAATGGCGAGGTGATCGCCCGAAACCGGCACGCAGGCCTTGGCCTCGTCGGGCGCCTTGACGTTCATCACCTGCTTGCCCTTGCGGGTGTTGGCGACGACCTCTTCCTCCGGCACGATGAAGCCGTTGGCATCATAGGAAACGAGCAGCAGCTTGCGCTTGGGGTCGTGGACGAAGGCGGTGACGATGTCCTGGTCGTTGTCCATGTCGACGATGATGCGGATCGGTTCGCCATGACCGCGGCCGCCCGGCAGCCGGTCGGCGCCGATCGTGTAGAATTTGCCGCCGGTGGTGAAGACCAGGATCTTGTCGGTGGTCTGGGCATGGAAGGCGAGCTTGAGGCTGTCGCCCTCCTTGAAGGTCAAGGTCGAATGATCGGCCAGATGGCCTTTCATGGCCCGCAGCCAGCCCTTTTCCGAGACCACCACGGTGACCGGCTCGCGCTCGATCATGGCGTGCGCAATGTCGGTCAAATCGTGTTCCGGCGCGTCGGCGAACTGGGTGCGGCGCTTGCCGAGTTCGGTCTCGGGGCCGAACTTGTCGCGGATGCTGGCGACTTCCCACTTGATCGTCGACCATTGCTTGGCATTCGACGCCAGCAGCGCCTCGATCTGCTTCTTCTCGGTGGTGAGGCCGTCGAACTCCTTGCGGATCTCGAACTCTTCCAGCTTGCGCAGAGCGCGCAGCCGCATGTTGAGGATGGCTTCAGCCTGGGTGTCGGTGAGCGACCAGCGGGCCATCATCACCTGCTTGGGCTCGTCCTCCTCGCGGATGATCTTGATCACCTCGTCGATGTTGAGGTAGGCGATCAGGTAGCCGGCGAGGATCTCGAGGCGCCTTTCGATCTCGCCCAGCCGATGCTTCGAGCGGCGGATCAGCACATCGCGCCGGTGCTCCAGCCACTCCTGCAGCACGCCTTTCAGCGACAGCACGTTGGGCACCTTGCCGCGCGACAGCACGTTCATGTTGAGCGGGAACCGGCTTTCGAGCTCGGTCAGTTTGAACAGTGATTCCATCAGGATGCCGGGATCGACCGAACGGCTCTTCGGCACCAGCACGACGCGGATGTCCTCGGCGCTTTCGTCCCTGATATCTTCGAGCAACGGCAATTTGCGCGCGATCAGAAGCTCGGCGATCTTCTCGATCAACCGCGCCTTCTGCACGCCATAGGGGATTTCGGTGACGACGATGCTCCAGGTGCCCCTGCCCTGGTCTTCCTGGCCCCATTTGGCCCGGACGCGGAAACCGCCGCGGCCCGTCTCGTAGGCTTCGAGGATCGAGGCGCGGCTGTCGACGATGATGCCTCCGGTCGGGAAATCCGGACCCTGGACGAAGTCCATCAGCTTCGCCACCGGCGCGCTCGGATCCTCGACCAGGTGCAGGGCCGCATCGCAAAGCTCGGCGGCATTGTGCGGCGGGATCGAGGTGGCCATGCCGACCGCAATGCCGGACGAGCCATTGGCGAGCAGGTTCGGAAAGGCGCCGGGCAGCACGACCGGCTCCTCGTCCTCCTCATTGTAGGTCGGCCGATAGTCGACCGCGTCCTCAGTGATGCCGGAAAGTAGTTCCGTCGCCACGTCGGTCATGCGCGCTTCGGTGTAGCGCATGGCGGCGGCGTTATCGCCGTCGATATTGCCGAAATTGCCCTGCCCGTCGACCAGCGGATAGCGCATGGAAAAGTCCTGCGCCAGGCGCACCAGCGCGTCGTAGATCGACTGGTCGCCATGCGGGTGGAACTTGCCCATCACCTCGCCGACGATGCGGGCGCATTTGGCAAAGCCCTGGTCGGGGTTGAGCCTGAGCAGCCGCATGGCGTGCATGATGCGGCGATGCACGGGCTTCAGCCCGTCGCGCACATCCGGCAGCGCCCGGTGCATGATGGTCGACAGCGCATAGGCGAGATAACGCTCTTCCAGCGCCTTCTTCAGATCGACCGGTTCGATATGGTCACCGCCGCCATCTTCAGGCGGCAAAAGCCTTTTTCCCATGCGGGTGGACTAGCCGAGCGGATGATTCGCGGCAAGGCGGAGCTGCGGAAATCCGCAATTTGCGGCCTCCGGCTGTGAAGGGCGGCTCAGTATCCGACGACGGATGTGACGGACTTCATGTTCCAGCTTGCCGTCCCTGTGCAACAGCACCGGTAGCAGTGCTGTTGCCAACCAACATCAATCTGTTACACGCCCTCTCTAAGGCAGGAGACGGTATTCAGGGGAGCCCGACCTTCATGACATATTCACCGCATCGAGCGAAGGCTCCCGCTCCGGTTTGCCTTTCGCCGTGATTTTCGACAAATCTGCGGGAAAGCGCCTTTTTCCCGTCCAGTTCGTCACGGAATGGTGATGGCGCAGAACTCAAGAAAACACTTTTCAGGACTCTCTCAGGGAACCCGCGATGACAATCCAACGCTCGACACTCAAGAAACTCGCTTTTTCGACCTTCTTGCTGACTCTGCCGCTCAATGCCGCCTTTGCGCAGGACGCGGCGGTTGCCGACCGGCTGAAGGCCGCACTTGCCGTCCAGGGCGTCGATATCACCTGGACCGGGGTTACCGGCGACAATTCCAGCATGGTGCTGCAGGGCGTGTCGGTCAAACCGGCGGCCGAAAAGGAAGCGCTGCCGATCGGCGACGTCAAGCTTGAAGGCGTGACCGAGGCCAATGGCGGATTCGATATCGCGACCATCTCGACTTCGGCCTTCGAGCACAGCAAGGACGGTGTGACGCTTAACCTCACCCCCTTCGTCATTCATGACGCGAACATCCCGGCCGAGGGCGCTACGGGCCCGCTCGGCTCGATGATGATCTACAAGTCGGCCGAACTCGAAAACCTGACGGTCAAGGTTGCCGACAAGACCGCCTTCTCGGTGGATGGCGTTGCTGTCCAGATCACGCCCCCGGCCGACGGCAAGGCGATGGAATTTTCCGCCACCACGGAAAAGTTCAACGCCGACCTGACCCTGGTTGACGATGCAAAGTCCAAGGAAGCAATCAACGCCTTGGGCTACCAGAACATATCGGGCAACATCGAAATCGGCGGCACCTGGCAGCCGAGCGACGGCAAGATGGACCTGTCGAAATACGACATCTCGGTCGAGAATGCCGGCACGCTCGGCATGACCTTCGGCCTCGGCGGCTACACGGTCGACTTCGTCAAGTCGATGCAGGAGATGCAGAAGAAGATGGCGGCGCAGCCCGAAGGGGCCGACAACTCGGCGCAAGGCATGGCGTTGCTCGGCCTGTTGCAGCAGCTTTCCTTCAACGGCGCCTCGGTCCGCTTCGACGACGATTCGCTGACCGGCAAGGTGCTTGAGTATGTCGGCAAGCAGCAGGGCATGTCGGGCAAGGACATCGCCAACCAGGCCAAGGCGATCGTGCCGTTCGGCATGGCGCAGCTCAACAATCCCGAATTGACAGCCGAAGTGACGGCCGCGGTGAGCAAATACCTCGACGACCCGAAGAGCCTGGAGATTTCGGCCGAGCCGCCGGCAGCGGTGCCGTTCGCGCTGATCATGGCGGGTGCGATGTCCAACCCGCTCGACCTGCCGAAGACGCTCGGGGTCCATGTGACGGCCAACGAAGACTGATCGAGCGAAACGCTCAAACAAAAGGCCCGGCAGCGATGCCGGGCTTTTGACCTGCTGTCGCGAAAATCGATTGCGCCCGCCGTAGCAGTCTCGATGAACGCGAAACGCTTTAGTTCGCCTTCGGCCAGCCCTTCCAGACCATATATACGTTCGCCCGCTGGTAGTGTGTATCGGCCCGTGCCGCCGGCTGATGCTCGAAACCCGCGCTTTCGTACATGCGGATCGCCGGAGCAAGCTTGGTGTTGGTTTCGAGGAACAGCGTAGCGCGACCCAGCTGCTCGAATGCGCGGATCGCATGCTCAAGCAGCAGCCGCCCGATCCCCAGCCCTCGCGCCGCGGGATCGACGCCCATCTTGGTGAGTTCGACCTCATTTTCGCCAACCGGCAACAGCGCACAGGTGCCCACAACCTCCTCACCATGCAACGCAAAGTAGATCCTGCCACCATGTCCCAGGATGTGCTTCTCAGGCGCGGAGAGCACAGCGTGGTCGCCTTCTTCTATGTAGAAGTGCCGGCTTAGCCACTCCGCATTCAGCCTGTAGAAGTGGTCCCGCAGCGACGGCTCAAACGGCACGATCTCGATTGCTTCGGCACCGAGCCTGCGCGCCCGCTCAGCGACGGCCACGGCCATTGTTCCGTCGAGCATTCGCTCCAGCCCTCCGACGGCCGCCATCAAGTCGATCCCGTCTGCCTGACAACGCGCGTCCAACTCGTCCCGCAGGGCGCGCCACAAAGGTTTGGCCTTGCGCAGCGCAACCTCCGCCTTTTGCGTAAGCGCCAACTCGCGCACCCGGCGGTCGTCCCTGCCTGGTACTGCGGTCAGCCAATCGTCCTTCGTTAGCCGAGAGGCCAGTTGACTGATCGACGAGTGCGTGAGCCCCGCCGCCTTGGCCAATTCACCGACCGACTGCGGCCCTCGGTCGTGGATAGTCCTAAGCACCGGGAACCACCTGGCCTCGAGACCGATTCCATGGGTGGCGTAGACCTCATCGGCCACCGCGTAGAGTTGCTCGCTCACTGCCCGGAGCCTGCTCCCGAGCGCCAGAACACCTACCTCCGCCAGATACGTCATTTGCCATCTCCGTTGGCATTTACGTAATTCCTAACATATTTGATTGCAGTCGAATTGGCAATGAACAACGGCTAAGCCGGATAGGTCGACGGAATGCCCGTCTCGAAGATCGATTCATCGAGAAGAAAGAAAGGCTTGGCTGTGAGTCCTAGCCTTCCTTCTTCACCGCCGCGACACGCAGCGACAGTTCGCGCAGCTGCTGCGGACTGGCTTCCGAAGGTGCGCTCATCAACAGGTCGTAGGCCTGCTGGTTCATCGGGAACATGGTGATCTCGCGCAGGTTCTTGGCGCCCACCAGAAGCATGACGACACGGTCGACGCCGGCCGCCATGCCGCCATGCGGCGGCGCGCCATACTGGAAGGCGCGGTAGAGGCCACCAAAACGCTCCTCGACCGTGGCGCGATCCAGCCCGACCGTCTCGAACGCCTTGACCATGGTTTCGGGCAGATGGTTGCGGATACCGCCCGAGGCGATCTCGAAACCGTTGCAGACCATGTCGTACTGGAAGGCCTTGATGCCGAGCAGGTCGTCGCCACCGAGCGCCTCGATACCGCCCTGCGGCATCGAGAACGGGTTGTGGGCGAAATCGATCTTCTTTTCCTCCTCGTTCCATTCAAAGAACGGGAAGTCGACGATCCAGCAGAGTTCGAAGCGCTCGCGGTCGACGAGGTTCAGCTCCTCGCCGGCGCGCGTGCGCGCGGCACCCGCGAAGGTGACGAACTTCTTCGGATCGCCGGCGACGAAGAAGGCGGCGTCGCCATCGGCAAGGCCAAGCTGCTGACGGATCGCCTCGGTGCGCTCCTCGCCAATGTTCTTGGCCAGTGGACCGGCGCCTTCGAGCTTGTCGCCTTCCTTGCGCCAGAAGATGTAACCCAGCCCCGGCTGGCCCTCACCTTGCGCCCAGGAGTTCATGCGGTCGCAAAAGGCGCGGCTGCCGCCGGTCTTTGCCGGAATGCCCCACACTTCGGCCTTTGGATCGTTGGCCAGGATGTTGGCGAACACCTTGAAGCCGGAATCGCGAAAATGATCGGAGACGGCCTGCATCTCGATCGGGTTGCGCAGGTCCGGCTTGTCGGAACCGTATTTGCGCATCGCGACCTCATAGGGAATGCGCTGGAATTTCTGCGTTACCGGCTTGCCGTTGGCGAAGGTCTCGAAGACGCCCCGCATTACCGGCTCCATGGTCGACAGCACGTCGTCCTGCTCGACGAAGCTCATTTCGAGGTCGAGCTGGTAGAATTCGCCGGGTAGCCGGTCGGCGCGCGGATCCTCGTCGCGGAAACAGGGCGCGATCTGGAAATAGCGGTCGAAGCCGGAGACCATGATCAGCTGCTTGTACTGCTGCGGCGCCTGCGGCAGCGCGTAGAAGGTGCCGGGATGGATGCGCGACGGCACCAGGAAGTCGCGCGCGCCTTCCGGCGACGAGGCCGTCAGGATCGGCGTCGAGAATTCGGTGAAGCCGACATCGGTCATGCGCTTGCGCATCTCGGCGATGATCTTGGTGCGCGCCACGATGTTCCTGTGCAGCGTCTCGCGGCGCAGGTCGAGGAAGCGGTATTTCAGGCGGATATCCTCGGGATAGTCCGGCTCGCCGAACACCGGCAGCGGCAATTCCTTGGCCGCCGACAGCACTTCGATCTCGCGGGCAAAAATTTCGATCTCGCCGGTCGGCAGGTTGGCATTTGTGGTGTCCGGCAGGCGCGCCTTGACCTCGCCGTCGACACGGATCACCCATTCACCGCGCACCGTCTCGGCGACCTTGAAGGCGGGCGAATCCGGATCGGCGACAATCTGGGTCAGGCCGTAATGGTCACGCAGATCGATAAACAGCAGGCCGCCATGGTCGCGCACGCGATGCACCCAGCCCGACAGGCGAACCGAAGAGCCGACGTCGCTCTCTCTCAACTGGGCACAGGTGTGGCTGCGGTAACGATGCATTGTCATGGGTAAAGTCCGGATGTTGCGGGCCGAAGCCGGCCTCAAAAATTTGCGCGAAAAGCGCATGGGAGGTCTGATTTGTCAAGGCAAGCCGGCCTCGGCTGGTATCTTGGTCGTCTTTCGGCTTTCCCCCTCACAGGCCTATGAGCCCAGAGCCGATTGCCTGAGGCGGTGTGCAAGATGATCGACGACCAATGCCGCGCTGGCGGAAGACGTTGCGGCGCGATGAAGGCGTATCTCCGCCCCGGGCAATGGCGGCACATAACGACCGGGATTGATACCGCGCAGGCCAGGCGCCAGCATGCTGCCTTTGACCACGGTGATCGCCAGGCCCTGCTCGACGATTGCCTCCGTGGCGGCGAGGCTCGGGCTGACATAGGCCAGTCGCCATGGCCGGCCTGCTTTGTCGAGCGCCTCGATGGCCCAGGCGCGAAACAGGCAATCGGGATAGGACAGAGCGACGGGCAGCGGATCGAGCTCCTCGATGGCACGGGTGGACGCTGCCGCCCAGATCGCTCTTTCGCGGCATATCAGGTCACCCTCGGTCCTGCCCTCCGGATGCATTGCGATGACCGCGTCAAAGGATGAGCCGAGGCGTTTGAGCAGCAAGGCGGTGAGACCGATCTCCATGTCGACTTGCACGAGCGGAAATCGCTCGGCAATGTCGGCAAGCAGGCTTGGCAGGATCCTGGTGCCATAGTCTTCCATCACCCCGATGCGAACGTGCCCGGCCACACGCTGATTGGAAACACGCGCAATTGCCTGCTCGTTGAGGGCGAGGATGCGGCGCGCATCGGTCAGAAAGCCCTCCCCGGCGGCCGTCAGTTCAACGCGAGCGGTCGAGCGGCGAAACAGGGCGGTGTCGAGGCGCTCCTCGAGACGTTTCACCTGCAAGCTGACGGCGGCCTGGGTTCGATTGAGTTGCTCGGCGGCGCGCGTGAACGACAGCCGGTCGGCAACGACGACGAAGGCGCGCAGCAGTTCGGGGTCGAGGCCTGGAGTATTCATAGCCAAGCATTATCAAACTCATTGCGCTTATTCGATTCCTTTCGACCAGCCTGCCCGATATCGCTGGCGCTGAACTGGCAAGGTCGGGAAACAATGGAAATTCTGGGCGTGCTCGCGGCGATTCTGTCCAGCGCTCTCGGCGGCACTGCCGTCGGCGCAACACGATATCTCGCCGGCACGCTTGATCCGCTCACCATCGGCGCGGTGCGGTTCAGTGGTGGCTTTCTGGTCTTGGTCGCGGTGGCGCTCTCGCGCCGGGACACGTGGCCGCCGAAGAGCGATTGGCTTGGTGCCGGCACCTTGGGCCTGCTGTTCTTCGGTCTGTTTCCGGTGCTCTTCAATGGAGCCCTTCTCTACACGACGGCGGCGCGTGGTGCGCTGGCGCTTTCGACCCTGCCGCTGCTGACCATGCTTGCCGGAGCGGTGCTGCGGATAGAGCCGCCGACGATGCGCAAGATCGCCGGCGTCCTGATCGCCATGGCGGGGGTGGCCGCAGCACTCGGCACGAGCCTGGAGACGGCTCCCGCAAGTGCGTGGCGCGGCGACCTCATCATGGTCACGGCGGCATTCTGCATGGCGCTCTACAGCGTGTGGTCCCGACCATTCCTGTCGCGCACCGCGCCGATCCCGTTCGTGGCGTTTGGCATGGGCGTCGGTGCGGTCTGCCTGTCGGCCCTTGCGGCTTCAAACGGCGGCCTCGCACGACTTGCGACGCTGAATGCACCGCAGTGGATTGCGAGCGGCTATCTGGCCATCGTCTGCGGCGCGTTCATTTTCTTTCTCTGGGCATTCGCGCTGAGGCGCGCCGCGCCGACACTGGTTGCCGTCTCGGTTGCGGTCAATCCGGTAACGGCGTCGATCTTCGGCGTCGTCTTGCTGGGCGAACAGGTTAGCGCCAACCTGCTTGTCGGCCTCGTGGCGGTGCTGGCCGGAATAGCGATCGCTTCGGGAGCCACCAGAAGGTTCGGCCTGTGACGGTCAAGCCGCTCGCGTGAACAGCCAGCGCGCCGCGCTTCCTTTAAGCAAAGTGGATCTCAGCGCCCTGACGCTCGAAGTCGGCGAGGATCGCGGACGGCGCGGTCTTTTCGACCACAAGGTGGCGGATCGCGTCGGGCCTGGCGACCCTGAAGGGTGCGGCGGTGGCCAGCTTGTCATTGGGGACAGCGATGACGATGCCTGTGCTGTTCTTGGCCATGGCCCGCTTCACCTCGGCCTCCGCCGAATCGAAGGCCGTCACGCCGCGCGAGGCGTCGAGACCGCAGGATCCGAGAACAAACAGGTCCGCGCCAAGCTGCGCGACGGCGGCAAGCGTGTCGGCGCCGACGCAGGCGCCGAGGTGGCGGTCGAATCGCCCCCCCAGCACAATCAGCTCGATCAAGGCGTGGTCCGAGAGCGCCGAGGCAATTTCGAGCGAATTGGTGGCGACAGTCAGGTCGAGGTGGCGCGGGATGGCCCGGGCGATCGCGGCATTGGTCGAGCCGCTGTCGATGAACAAAGTCTGTCCGCGCGACAGCAATGCCACGGTCGCGCGGGCCAGCCGCATCTTCTCTTCGACCGCATGGCCGGCGCGCAGGCCGACCGGCGCGGACGCGAAAGGTGCGGGCGCGACCGCGCCGCCATAGACGCGACGGCATTGCCCAGCCTTGGCGAGCTCCCTGAGATCGCGGCGAACCGTATCTTCCGAAACGCCGAAACGGCTCGCCAGTTCGCCGGCCAGCACCCTTCCCTCGGCTGCAAGACGATCGCGGATGATTTGATGCCGCTCATCGGTCAGCATTGCATGATCCTGTTTTCTTTATGCACGTTCTTGCATGGTTTGCCTGTTTGTGCAAGATATAAGGTATACTAGGCGGCGACAACCGCCGGCTCTCTCCCTTGAAAGCATCGTCATGACCTTTGGCCTCCGCCTCGCTCCGCAACACCGGGTCTATGCCGGTTTTGCGATCTACTCGTTCGGCATGGGCAACATCTTTCCGCGGCTGCCCGACATCAAGCATGCCATGGGCATCGAGGACGGCACGCTCGGGCTCAGCCTGATCGGGACGCCGATCGGCACCTTGACCGCGCTGACGCTGGCGGCGCCGATCCTGGAGCGAGTCGGATTCCGCCGCGCCTTGCTCGGGCTGGTTCCGCTTTTGTCAGTTGCCTATGCCATTGCCGTGCACGCGCCTGGGCCGCTTGCGCTGTTCCTGATGCTGATTCCGGTCGGCCTGATGATCGGCAGCGTCGAGATCATCCTCAACGTCGAAGCCGACAGGACCGAATTCCTGCTCAAGCGCCGGATCATGAACCGCGCGCATTCGTTCTGGAGCATAGGCTTTTTCGGCGCCGGCCTGTTCGGCGCAGCACTTGCCCATCTCGGTATATCGCCGCAACTGCACCTGGCGATCGTCGTACCGATGGTGGCGATAGGAATAGCGCTGTTTCTCGGCGGTTACGAACCGGCGCCGAGCCGCTTCGCCGGCAATGACGAGACGGCGCCAAGGCTGGCGCGGCCGACGCTGCCGATCCTCGTCCTCGTCGCGGTGACGCTGTCGGCGATGCTGATGGAAGGCGCCAGCATCGACTGGTCGGCGATCTACATGCGCACAGTCTTCGATGCAGGCCCGTTCGTCGCCGGCTTCACGGTGGCGCTGTTTGCATTCTCGCAAGCAAGCACGCGCTTCTTCGCCGACAGCTTTGTCGAGCGCCACTCGCCAAGCGGCGTGGCGCGGGTGCTGCTGGCGACGATGGCGGCAGGCGTGCTGTTGGTCTTCTTCTCGCCTGCTCCGCTCGTGTCGATGCTGGGCTTTGCACTGCTGGGCATCGGCAGCAGTGCGATCTTTCCGCTGGCGATCTCGGCGGCCGCCCAGCGAACGGACCGCTCCGCGGCAATCAATGTCGCGGCGCTGTCGCAAATCTCGTTCGTCGCCTTCCTGCTCGGGCCGCCGCTGCTCGGCTTCGTCTCCGACCATTGGGGCATCCGTTCGGCCTTCGGCATCGGCATCCCGTTTATCATCCTCAGCCTGCTGACCGCCGGCTCGCTTGGCCGAAGGGCGGCCAGCCCTGTCGCGCCGGCGGCGGGCGAAGTGCTGGCGAGGGCTCACGAAGCTTGAACGGTCGTCGATCAACTTGCTGAAGCGGGTCGCCGGACTGACAGGAGCGACCTGAACGCCACACACTTGTTGGCGGCGGGATATGAAGCTGGCAATGGCCGCACCAATGGTTCAGAACTGCGGAGCCACCTAGACGAGTATGACGTTGAATCGTCATACTCATCCAGCTCTTTGTCGAAGCATGATCTTTTTCCGAAAACCGGTTCCCACTTTTCGGGATCATGCTCTAAGCATCGGTTCCGCATGTCTTCCATCCGCCCGCTGATCCCTCTCCTCATCGCCGCCGGCATCCTGCTTGGCGGCAACGGGCTGCAGGGCACGCTGATCGCGCTGCGTGGCGCACAGGAAGGGTTTTCCGCCTCCGACATCGGCCTGATGGGCACGTTCTATTTCGCCGGTTTTCTGCTCGGCTGCCTCGCCGTCACCCGTATCCTCAAGGCGGTCGGCCATGTCAGGACCTTTTCGGCACTCGCCGCCACAGCTTCGGCCGGCACGCTGCTTCTGGTGCTGGTCATTGATCCGGTGATGTGGTGTGCCATCCGCTTTGCCGGCGGCTTCTGCTTTGCCGGCCTGTTCACCGTCATGGAAGCCTGGCTGAATTCCGGCGTCGAAAACAAGGACCGCGCGCGGGTGCTCGCCATCTACCGCATGGTCGATATCGGCTCGGTGACCGGCGCGCAGTTCCTGATACCGATCTTCGGCCCCGGCGGCTTTGCGATCTTCGCCATCATGTCGATGATGATCACGCTGTCGCTGGTGCCGGTGTCGCTTGGCGACCGTTCCAACCCGACGCCGCCGGAAGACGTCAAGCTGGATCTGGCGCGCGTCTGGCGGATCTCGCCGCTCGGCTGCTTCGGCTGCATCTGCGTCGGCGTCACCAACAGCGCCTTCCGCACGCTGTCGCCGGTCTATGCCGAGCAGATCGGCATGTCGGTGGCCGATGTCGTCACCTTCGTCAGCGTCGGCATCTTTGGCGGCGCCCTTATCCAGTATCCGCTGGGCTATCTCTCCGACCGCTGGGACCGGCGCGCGGTGCTGTTGGTAACCACATGCGGCGCCCTGCTGGCGGCGCTGGCGCTGGCCTTCGTCGCCGGCGCCAATCCGACCCTCAACCTGGTCATCGTCTTCATCTTCGGCAGCTTCGCCATGCCGCTCTATTCGTTGTCGGCGGCGCATTCCAACGACCGCGCCGACAAGGGAGAGTTCGTACTGATCAACGCGGCTTTGATGCTGTTCTATTCGTTCGGGGCCATTGGCGGCCCCTTCGCGGCGTCGACGGTGATGCAGTATTTCGGACCGGGCGCCCTGTTTGTATTCAGTGCTGCGGTCTATGGTACCCTCATCGCCGTCATCCTCTACCGCATGCAGGTGCGTGGCAGCGTGCCGGCGGGCAAGCGCAGCCGCTTCACGGCGCTGCTGCGCACATCGACTGTCTTCGCGCGGCTGGCGCGCAGGAATGGCGATTCCGACGGATCGACGGATACTTGACCGAAGGGCGGCTTGACGAAAGCGCCCACGGCTGAAATTGAAAGAGAACCTTACCCGTTACTAAAAAGCGATTTGATGCACGTCATCACCACCCAAAATGAGCTCGAGTCCGTTCTCGCCGCTTTTGAAAAGTCGGATTTCGTCACCGTCGACACCGAATTCATCCGCGAAACGACGTTCTGGCCGATTCTGTGCCTGATCCAGATGGCGGCGCCCGGCGTCACCGCGCTGATCGACCCGCTATCGCCCGACATCAACCTCGCCCCGTTCTTCCGGCTGATGGCCAACGAGGCGGTGGTCAAGGTGTTCCACGCCGCGCGCCAGGACATCGAAATCATCGTCCATCTCGGCGATCTGGTGCCGCATCCGGTGTTCGACACTCAGGTCGCGGCCATGGTCTGCGGCTTCGGCGACAGCGTCTCCTACGACCAGTTGGTGCAGCGCATCACCGGCGCCCGGCTCGACAAATCATCGCGTTTCACCGACTGGCGCCACCGGCCGCTATCCGACAAGCAGCTCGACTATGCGCTGGCCGACGTCACTCATCTGATCGATGTCTACAAGCACCTCAGCGCCGAACTGGAACGGGAAAACCGCGCCCATTGGCTGAACGAGGAAATGGAGGTGCTGACCTCGCGCGAGACCTACGATCCGCACCCCGAGGATGCCTGGAAGCGGTTGAAGATGCGGCTGCGCAAGCCGCAGGAGCTGGCGATCGTGCAGACGGTGGCGGCATGGCGCGAGCGCGAGGCGCGCGAGCGCGACGTGCCGCGCGGCAGGGTGCTCAAGGATGACGCCATATACGAGGTCGCCCAGCAGGCCCCGCGCGATGCGGCCGCGTTGAGCAAGCTGCGCACCACGCCGAAAGGCTGGGAACGGTCATCGACGGCAACCGCATTGCTCGGCGCGGTCAACACGGCGCTCGCTCTGCCCCGGGAAGAGATGCCGAAGCTGCCCAAGAGCTTTCAGCCTCCCGAGGGTTCGAGCGCGGCTGCAGAACTGCTGAAAGTGCTGTTGCGAATCGTAGCCGAGAAGGAAGGCGTCGCCTCGAAAGTGCTGGCGTCCAGCGACGACATCGACCGCATCGCTGCCGAAGGCGAAGCCGCCGACGTGCCGGCGCTGCAGGGATGGCGGCGCGCCGTGTTCGGCGAGGTTGCACTGAAGCTGGTGCGCGGCGAAATCGGCATCAAGTTCGACAAGCGCAAGATCGCGGTGTTCGACCTATAGCGCCTCTTCCTTCTCCCCTTGTGGGAGAAGGTGGATCGGCGCGCAGCGCCGAGACGGTTGAGGGGTGCGTGACGGATCGCCATCCCCGCCAAGCTGGAACACCCCTCATCCGACCGAGCTTCGCTCGGCTACCGTCTCCCACAAGGGGAGAAGGCAAGGCCTACGCGCTGCTCAAACCAGGCCGAGCAGGTGCAGCGCGAACCAGATCCATGCCAGCAAGAGAATGATCGCGCCCATGTAGAAGGCGCGGCTGCGAAACCGTAAATTGTTGCTGGTCAGGTGGACCCAGGCGTGGGCATAGCGGGAAATCACGAAGATCCACATCAAGGCCAAGGTTAGATAATTGACGCCATTGGTCGCGTGCAGCGCCAGGCACAGCACGTAGAAAAGCACCGGCAGTTCGAACTGGTTGATGAGATTGTTGGCGACGGTTACGCTGGACGCAGGCTCGGTCGTGCGCATCTTGTATTGACCGACCTTGGCTTCGCCTGATTTGACCGCACCGTAGCGGCGCCGGCCCATTACCACATAGACGATATAGACCAGCAGCACCTGCGCCAGCATCGGCCAGAAGATTGCGGTCTGGCTCATGGCGTTGCCCGTACTTTGTTGTTCATGCCTGTGGACGCCGCCGACTGGCGACGATGAAAGCCGCGATGACGGCGACAGGTATCGCCAGAAGCGCGAATTTGGTGACGATCAGCGACGAGGCGAAGGACAGCGAATCCGGATTGGCCGACAGCGCATCGGACAAAAGCCGCGCCACCGCAATGTTCTGGGCGTAATCGGCGCAGGTGTAGGGCAGTACGACAACCAGCGCCAACAGCGACTGAACCTGTACCGGCAGGGTGCGAAAGAGCTTCAGCCGCCGCCCTGTGGCAAGGATCAGGCTGACCATGGTCAGTGACAGCAGCGCCGGGAACAGAAGGTCGAAGGTCAAATAGTGCCAGACGAGGATGATCTCGCTGCCGCGCCGGCCGAGTGCGGTCAGCCAGGCCATGCCCTCATCCGGCGTGAAACCGCCAAGGCGCACATCGAGCGACAGCAGGCCGCCGCTCAACTGGCGGAAATAGAAGAATTCCAGCAGCATCATGGCGATGAAAACCGCTATCGATGCAACGCATAGCGCGCCCGCGTGGCGCGCCAGCCGCAGCACAATCGCCGCCTGGTTGCGCCAGAGCACGTTCCGGTCTGGCTGCTGGTCTGGCTGCTGGTCAGGCCCCGCCAGGATAGTTCGGGCTTTCGCGGGTAATCGTGACGTCATGGGCGTGGCTTTCACGAAGTCCGGCGTTGGATATGCGCACAAAGGTGGCGCGCTCGCGGAAATCGGCAAGATCGCGGCCACCGACATAACCCATAGCGGCTTTTAGCCCGCCCGCAAGCTGGTGCAGCACGCCAGACACAGGTCCTTTGTAAGGCACCTGCCCTTCAATGCCTTCCGGGACCAGTTTCAGCGTGTCGCGCACCTCGGCCTGGAAGTAGCGGTCGGCCGAGCCCCGCGCCATGGCGCCGACCGAACCCATGCCGCGATAGGCCTTGAAGGAGCGGCCCTGGTGCAGATAGACCTCGCCTGGGCTTTCGTCCGTGCCGGCGAGCAGCGAGCCGATCATGGCGGCGCTCGCGCCGGCGGCGAGCGCCTTGGCCAGGTCGCCCGAATATTTGATGCCGCCGTCGGCGATGACCGACACGCCGGATTTATGTGCCGTCTCGACCGCCGACATGATCGCGGACAGCTGCGGCACGCCGACGCCGGCGACGATGCGGGTGGTGCAGATCGAACCTGGGCCGATGCCGACCTTGACCGCGTCAGCGCCGGCATCGATGAGCGCCTGCGTGCCTTCGGCGGTGGCGACATTGCCGGCCAGGATGCGCACGGAATTCGAAAGCTTCTTGGCCCGGGTCACGGCATCCAGCACGCGCTGCGAATGGCCATGCGCGGTGTCGATGACCAGCAGGTCGACGCCAGCGTCGATCAACCGCTCGGCGCGCTCGAAGCCGTCATCGCCGACGCTGGTGGCGGCGGCGGCGCGCAGCCGGCCCTGCGCGTCCTTGGTGGCGTGCGGGTTGAGCTGCGACTTCTCGATGTCCTTGACGGTGATCAGGCCGACGCAATTGCCCTTTTTGTCGACGACGACGAGCTTTTCGATGCGGTGCTGGTGCAGCAGCCGCTTGGCCTCGTCCTGGTCGACATTCTCCTTGACCGTGATCAGGTTCTCACGGGTCATCAATTCGTAGACTTTTTGCCCCGGATCCGAGGCGAAGCGCACGTCGCGGTTGGTCAGGATACCGACCAGGCGGCCGATCTTCTGCCCGCCGGTGCCGCCATTCTCGACCACCGGAATGCCCGAGATGGAATAGGTGCGCATCAGCGCCAGCGCGTCGGCAAGCGTGGCGTCGGGGCCGATGGTGACCGGATTGATGACCATGCCTGATTCGAATTTCTTGACCTGGCGCACCTGCTCGGCCTGTTCGGCCGGCGAGAAATTGCGGTGGATGACGCCGATGCCGCCGGCCTGCGCCATGGCGATGGCAAGCCTCGCCTCGGTGACGGTGTCCATGGCGGCCGACAGGATCGGCACGTTGAGGTCGATGTCGGTGGCGATGCGGGTGCGGATATCGGTCTCGCCGGGCATGACCTCGGAAT
Source organism: Mesorhizobium sp. CNPSo 4684 (assembly GCF_057784315.1). Taxonomy (NCBI): domain Bacteria; kingdom Pseudomonadati; phylum Pseudomonadota; class Alphaproteobacteria; order Hyphomicrobiales; family Phyllobacteriaceae; genus Mesorhizobium; species Mesorhizobium sp. CNPSo 4684. The sequence goes on from NZ_JBWLUX010000006.1 coordinate 66,416, forward strand.
GGCCGGGCTGCAACAGCACGTCGTCAAAGGTCAGCGCCAGCGCGCCGGTGGACGTTTCGATGATTTTTGCCATGGCCAGTCCTTCGAAATACGAAAAAGCGCTGGGAGAATACAAAAAAGCGCTGGACCGCAATGGACAGCGCCGACTCGTTTCTTCCCTTTCAGGATTGGCGCTGGCTGGTAACACGTCGCGGCGCCGATGAAAAGCCGATGATTGCCTATTCGGCGGACTTGCCCAGCAGAGCATCGAGCAGGGCATGGCGCGGCGATGCGAAAGGATTGACAACCGTTACGCCGCCCCAGGTGAAGCCGTCCTGCAGGTCTTCCGACAGCAGCAGCCGGCAACCGGTTTGCGAGGCAACGGACAGGATAGTTGCGTCCCACATGCCGAAATGGTGATCGGTCGCGAGATCGGCCGCCACCGTCATCACCTCCGGTGTGGTGCCGACAACCGGAAACGCGTCGCGCCAGCTCAACAAGGCGTCACGGGCTTCCGTGCGCGACCTTCCGGCCTTACGTGTCAGAACGGTGAACAGCTCGCCGAGCACCTGGACCGGAATGATGGCGGCCTCCTGCGCCATGTCGCGCAGCAGATCGAAAACGATGTCGCGCTTCTCGGCTCCGTTGATCCCCTCCGCATAGACAAGGATGTTGGTATCAAGCGCGACCTTCACCGCTCGTCCTCGTAAAGCTCGTCGCGGGTCCAGCGCCCGGCCTCTAATACAGGCTGGCGTTCGAGGCGCGACAGCAGCGCGGCGCGCGAGCGGGAAGCCACGGCGTCGGGCTGCCCTGCGGGCACGATCCGCGCAACGGGTCGTCCATGGCTGGTCACGACATAGCTTTGCCCTTCCCGAACACCGCGCAGGAGGAGCGAGAATTTGCGATTGGCATCGGCTGCCGAAACGGCCTCTTCCATGATAAAGCCCATATAGTAGTAATATTCACTACAATAATGCGCCGCGTCGCCTTTCGCGAGAGCTATTCCTCTCTGCTTGCCTTGGAACGCTCCCATGCCCGCGCGAGCAGGCGGTCGCACAAAAGTGACAGCAAATTAATGCGACATCCGGGTAAGGGCGTGATAACCGCCTTTTCGTGTCGGCTTGCCCCGGTCGGCACGCACCTTTTGCCAGTTCGGACGCGTTCGTTGAACCGCATCATTCCGCTCATACTGGCGGTCGCTCTGTTCATGGAAAACATGGATTCGACCGTCATTGCGACATCGCTGCCGGCGATCGCCGTCGACATCCACACCAGCCCGATCGCGCTCAAGCTGGCGCTGACCGCCTATCTGGTGTCGCTGGCGATCTTCATTCCGATCAGCGGCTGGATGGCCGACCGGTTTGGCGCCAAGAACGTGTTTCGGGCAGCGATCGGTGTGTTCATCCTGGGCTCGGTCGCCTGCGCCATCTCCAATTCGCTGCCGGCCTTTGTCGTCTCGCGCTTCCTGCAAGGCATAGGCGGCGCCATGATGACGCCGGTCGGCCGCCTGGTGCTGGTGCGCGCGACGCCGAAAAGCGAACTGGTCGCCGCCATGTCATGGCTGACGGTGCCGGCGCTGGTCGGCCCGCTTGTGGGACCACCGATCGGCGGCTTCATCACCACCTATTTCACCTGGCACTGGATTTTCCTGATCAACGTGCCGATCGGGCTGATCGGTATCTGGCTGGCGACGCGCTTCCTGCCGCAAACCGATGCCGCAGAAACGCCGCCGCTCGATTTTCCCGGCTTCGTGCTAAGCGGGCTCGCCGCATCGGGCGTTGTCTTCGGCCTGTCCGTGGTCAGCCTGCCCTATCTGCCGCCGGCGATCGGCTTCATCACCGTGGCGGTCGGGCTGATTTCCGGCGCACTCTACCTCCTGCATGCGCGGCGCGCCAAAAACCCTCTGCTGGCGCTGGAACTGTTCCGCAACCAGGTGTTCCGCTCCTCGGTGCTCGGCGGCTCGCTGTTTCGCATCGGCATCGGCGCGGTGCCGTTCCTGTTGCCGCTGATGTTCCAGATCGGCTTCGGGCTGACGCCGTTCCAGTCGGGCATGATCACCTTCGTCTCGGCCATCGGCGCCATCGGCATGAAGTTCGTCACGGCGCTGATCTTCCGGTTGGCCGGCTTCCGCCGCGTTTTGATCTGGGGCTCGCTGATCGCCGCCGCATCGATCGCCATATACGGCCTGTTCACGCCGGAGACGCCTTACGCGCTGATGCTGGCCATGTTGCTGGTCGGCGGCTTCATCCGCTCGATGTTCTTTACCGGCGTCAACGCGCTTTCCTATGCCGAGGTGTCGGCGGAAGACACCAGCAAGGCGACGCCGATCACGGCGGTGTTCCAGCAGCTGTCGATCGCGCTCGGCGTGGCGCTGGCCGGCGGCATCCTGGAAGTCTCGACCTCGATCCATGGCGGCCCGCTGACGCTTGGCGATTTCCACATCGCGTTTTTCATCGTGGCGGCGGTGTCGGCGGCGGCGTCAATATCGTTCATGCGGCTGGCGCCGGACGCCGGCAACGCCGTGTCGGGTCATGGCCGGTTGACGACGCCGAAGACGCTGGAGCCGGTGAGCACGGCGGGGAAGTAAGGCCTATCAGGCCTCGGCGTCCCCCGGCCCTCCGCCGTGGCTCCGGACGCTCGAGCCCTTCGGAACGTCCACTGGACGTTCCGATCCACCTGACGGTGGACCGGCCTCTCGCCCTTTGAAATCCTTCGCCAGCAGATACAGCTCCACCGACTCGTCGCGCGACGCCGGCGGCTTGACGTGATGCACCGAGCGAAAGTTCTTCTTGAGCATGGAGAGCAGCTCATTCTCGGCGCCGCCCTGAAACGTCTTGGCCAGAAAATGCCCGCCCGGCTTCAGCACCGACAGCGCGAAATCGGCGGCGACCTCGCACAGATGCATGGTGCGGATGTGGTCGGTTCGCTTGTGGCCGGTGGTCGGCGCCGCCATGTCCGACAGCACGACATCAGGGTCGCCACCCAGCGCTTCGGCGAGCTTTTGCGGCGCTTCGGGATCGAGGAAATCCATCAGCAGCACGGGAGCGCCGGGCACGGCATCCATTTCGAGATAGTCGATGCCGATGACATGCGGATTCTCCGCCGTCGATTTCGTCCTCGCGGCCGCCACCTGGCACCAGCCGCCGGGCGCGGCCCCGAGGTCGATGACCTTCATGCCGGGCTTCAAGAGATGATGCTTGTCGTCGATCTCGATCAGCTTGTAGGCCGCGCGCGAGCGGTAGCCGTCGGCCTTGGAGCGCTGGACATAGGGGTCGTTGATGTGGCGCTGCAGCCAGCGGCGCGACGATTCCTTCAGGCCGCTCTTTTTCTTGATCCGCGTCTTCAGCACGCGGATGCTGGCAGAACCTGGTTTTTCCGGTTTCTTAGTCACTGTCGGCCACGCCCACTGTTGCGCCAGACGCCATCATCGGCCATCAGCTCGCTCAAAATGCCTTCGCGCAGGCCGCGGTCGGCGACGCGCAGCCGCTCCGACGGCCACACCGCGCGGATGGCTTCGAGGATAGCACAGCCGGCCAGCACCAGATCGGCGCGGTCGGCGCCGATGCATGGGTTGGCGCAGCGCTGCTGGAAATCCCAGCCGACCAGCTTTTCGACCATGCGGTCGACGCTGTCGCGGTCCATCCACAACCCGTCGACACGGCGGCGGTCATAGCGCTCGAGGTCGAGATGGACCCCGGCCAGCGTTGTCACCGTTCCGGATGTGCCGAGCAGATGGAATTTCGGGCTGGCCAGCACATGGCTCAGCCGGTCACGGCCGTCGAAGGACCTCAGCCGCACGGCGACATCCTCGACCATGGCGGCAAAGATTTCGCGCGTCACCGTGCGGCCGCCAAAACGCTCGGCGAGCGAGACGACGCCGACCGGCAGCGACGTCCATGACACGATGTGGTTGGCAAGCCGCGGCGAGCGCTGGCCGGTGAGGTCGATCAGCGCGATTTCGGACGAGCCGCCGCCAATGTCGAACAGCACTACGCCTTGCGTGTCGCGCTCGACCAGCGAGCCGCAGCCCGACACCGCAAGGCGGGCCTCGGTCTGGCGGTCGATGATCTCGAGTTTCAGACCGGCCTCGCGCTCGACACGCTGCAGGAATTCGACGCCATTGTCGGCGGTGCGGCAGGCTTCGGTGGCGATCAGCCGCGCCTTCTTGATCTTGCGGTTGCGCAGTTTGTCGCCGCAGATTTTCAGCGCCTCGACGGCGCGGTCCATCGCCGCCTGGCTCAGGTGCCCGTTGGCGGTCAGCCCCTCGCCCAGCCTGACGATGCGCGAAAAGGCGTCGATGACACGGAACTGGCCGTGCCGCTGCGGCACCGCGACCAAAAGCCGGCAATTGTTGGTGCCGAGATCGAGCGCGGCAAACACCGGCAGTTCCTGCATCGGCGGCCGCTGTATGGGCTGTTCGGGCCTGGGCTGCGGAGCCGGGGGGGCGGCCATGGGGCTTGGCGCGGTGCTGACGGCCGGCGGGCCGGCCGCGACGATGTTGACGGCTGACGCCGCAACGAGATGCGCGGCCGTAGCGAGCTCATCGCGTGCAAAAACCTTGCGTCCGCGCCGGCGCTTGCGCCGCTTTCTCGCTTTGCCTCGCTGAGGCTGGGCGTCACCGGCCTGTCCGTTACCGGACTGGGGCCCCGCCTGGCGGGGCCGCCCGGCGGATGGGCTTGGCCCGCCTGATGGCGGCGAAGCCCTGGACACGCCCACTTCCGGCGCGCCTGCGCCGGTGTCGTGGTCTTCCACTTCGGGTCCTTCCGGTGCCGCGCGAACCGGGAAACCGGACGCAGCAGGCACCTAAATGTTTTAAGTTGCCGCCAGAGTAGCAGTGCGGGACCCGATCACCAAGAGCAGGGGGGCAAATTTTGCCGGCATCATGCAGCGGCAACGCTCGCCGCGTTGAATAGCGGGGCTTGTCCGATTGAATAGCCGGCTTCAATGAGGCATTTCTGAAATGAGGGCAATATTGGTGAATCGCGGATTTTTTCACGCCCGCCTGGGCGATGGGCAGCAACGCATGACGAGAACTCCATGAACTGGAGGCGCTATTTGTGGCCGGTCATCGGCATTGCAGCGGTGATCTTCTCGCTGCTGTTGCTGTGGCATGAGCTGCGCGGCATCTCGCTCGACGATGTCTGGGACGGCATCGTCGCCATCCCCACCCGCGGCTGGGTGCTGGCGGCGCTGAGTTCGGTGGTCGCCTACGCCTCGCTTGCCGGCTACGACCACATCGCGCTCTTGCATATCGGCAAGAAAGTGTCGTGGCTGTTCGTCACCTTCTGCTCCTTCACCACCTACGCGCTTTCGCACAATATTGGCGGCTCGGTGCTTTCGGGCGCGGTGATCCGCTACCGCGCCTATGGCACCAGGGGACTGACCGGCCAGGATGTCGGCATATTGGTGGCGATCTGCTGGATCACATTCGTGCTTTCCAGCCTGCTGGTCGGCGGCCTGGTGCTGGTGTTCGAGCCTGCAATCATCGACCGCTTTTCCGGCGCGCCCCACCGCGGGCTGGCGATCGCCGCCGGCATCGCTTTGCTCATTCTGGTCGGCGCCTATATCTTCGGCAGCTGGCTGCACCTGAAGCCGCTGAAGATCGCCAGCTTCCAGCTACATTACCCGGCGCTGCCGATCGTGGCGCGGCAATTGCTGATCGGCCCGATCGAGCTGCTGGCGGCGGCGGCAATCATCTTCTTTGCCCTGCCCGTGGCCGGCAATCCCGGCTATTTCGTCATCCTCGGCGTGTTCCTGGTGTCATTCTCGGTAGCGCAGATCTCGCACGCGCCGGGCGGGCTCGGCGTGTTCGAGGTCGTGTTCCTGGCCGGGCTTTCGCAGATGGACCCGGTCGGCGTGCTGGCGGCACTTTTGGTGTTCCGCCTGTTCTACCTGATCATCCCGCTGCTGATCGCGCTTGGCGTGGTGCTGTTCTTCGAGCATTCGCAATACAGCCGAGGCGAGAAGTAGCGCCCTGCCCGCGCGTATCAACGGAGCAAACCAAAAGCCCATGATTGAAACGCAACGCAGGCTTGACTATTTTCCGGCGGCGGCTACAAGGCACGCGCGGCTGCTTCGGCGGCCCACCAGCGCGACAGCGCCTGCTGGGGAATAGGTTAACGGTAGACCCACGGACTCTGACTCCGTTAGTCCTGGTTCGAATCCAGGTTCCCCAGCCAAATAAAATCAATCACTTAGCTACCAAATCCGCGAGAATCCATGTTGCTAGCTCGAAATATGCAGCAACATAAACCATTGATTTGTAAGGCCTGGTAAGGAGCGGAGGCTGCGAATAGCAACATGGTCGCGACATTGTGCACCGCTGGAACCATAGCGACTCCAGACGGTTGAGGTTTGGTGACGGCGGAGCATTTGTTTGTCCCTCAACAGCGATGTCGGGTCTCGTTACCCTAATTCGCCGTCACGCCCCTTTAGGCCTGCCTACCCCTCAAATCGCCGTACCAAGCGCGGATCAATCGGCTTTGCCCCGCGTTGATGTGAATCCCAACAAGGAGCATCACCATGAGTGACGATCGGCATCAGAGAATTCAGCAACGGGCATACGAAATTTGGCAGCGTGAGGGCGGTGTTTATGGCGACCCGGAGAAACATTGGCACCAAGCTGAGTCAGAAATCGAGCGCGAGGAACAATCGGAAACTGATCAAGCATTTACCGAACCAAGTGCCGTTGGAGCTACGGTGCTATCAGCCAAGACGAGAAAGCCGCGGCGCACTGAGACCGCCAGTTCCGACGTCATAACGGCAGAGGGGCTAGCGATGCGTACCGGCATTACGGGCGACCAAGCCCAAGACTTAATTGATAGGTTGGGTAATGACCGCGAGGCGATCGAGGAAGCAGCCCGGACCTTGGCGACCGGCCAACAGAATTTCAGCAAATAGGAAAACCACGCGCGCCGGCAATCGCCAAGATCCGAAGGTAAATGGCTCTCACGCCGCTCTACATCGCCGCCCTCGCAGCCCTGATGCTCGCCAGCCTGGCGCTACCGGCAGCGGGACAACCCGCGCCTCTTCCGGAGTAGCGCGGGCCGATCGGAGGCCCGATGGTCGGCGAGCGATGGAGGGCACCACCCGCGCAGGCCTTACCATCAGCGCGGCTAATGTTCCGTCAAGCCCACCGGAACCTAGCCGGGCTGCCGACGTTTCAACTGCAGTGCAACCAAGGAGGCGAAGACCATGGATTGGAACCGCGTTGAAGGTAACTGGAAGCAGGTCAAGGGCAAGGTTAAGGAGCAGTGGGGCAAGCTGACTGACGACGATTTGGACCGCATTGCCGGCAAGCGCGACCAGCTCGAAGGAAAGATTCAGGAGAGATACGGCCTTGAGAAGGACCGGGTCCGGCGAGACGTCGATGACTGGTACTCGATGCAAGGTTGGTAGATCGGGATTTGTATTCAAAAGAGGTAACAGTCAGATAGAACCAGGCAACCGAACCTTTACCTGTCGCGTCACCCGTGACTGTCGGTCCCGCCGTCATGGCGTTGTGGCCGCCAGGGTCGTGTTTCTAGGCGTTCCGGTGCTGATAACGTTGATGGCGACGCCACCACCAGCAGCCGAATCGCGCCGTAAAGCGTCATTTTACGCACCGCCTGGCGCTGATAATTAGGACAAGGCGAGCGCGTTTGTTGCCTTGCCGGTATCGGCACCAGGCCGGGACCAAAGTCCGGCTTGTGACTGGCCTCAAGCAAGTGCAACATCGCTGAGAAACCCGACGGTTGAGGGCCTGGTTCGCAACAGACAAGGCGGCCCAGGCTCTTCGTTCTTCGGGGGCGATGTTTGAGGGAGCAGCGCATTGTTCGTCGATTACTACGAACTCTTGGAGATCAGCCCCAACGCCAACTCGGAGACGCTTGAGCGAATATTTCGCTATTTTGCGATGCGCTATCATCCCGACAATCAGCAAACCGGAAATGAAGCCCGCTTCAGTGAAATCGTAGAAGCACACAACGTCCTGAAAGATCCGGTCAAGCGCGCCCAATACGACATCGCCTATCGAGAGCATGCCGGTCTGCGCCTTCAATTGGTCGAGGAAGCAAGCGACGGCAAAGGCGTTCAGAAGGACGCTGTGGTCCAGGCAAAACTGCTCTCGCTGCTCTATGTGAAGCGCCGCCAGGATGTCAGCAACCCCGGCATTGGCGACGTCGAAATCGAACGGTTATTGGGCTGTCCGCGAGAGCATCTCGAGTTCCATCTCTGGTACATGAAGGCGAAGGGGTGGATCGCAAGAATTGAGAACGGGACAATCGCGATCACGGTTGAAGGCGTCGACCGCGCCGATTCCGAACTGCGTCGCGATACCAGCATTCGGCTCCTGGGATCGTAGAACGCTGAACCGTTGACTTAGGCTAGTTGCAGGTCCGGCGGTCAAAACCCTAACGCGAGCGAGTTTTCGGCTGCTATGCGTCGGCGCAGACGCCGAGCTCGCAAAGCCTGGCGTTGGCCTCCTCGACGCTCATTTCCACCGGCGAGATCGCCCTGTATTCGACCGGCTTGTCCTGCCAGTCCTTCGAAGTGAACGTCCGCCCGGCGAGCTTGAAGATGGTTCGGACCGCTATGCCTGACACGTGCGGCATTTCCGTCGAGCAGATGGCGAACGCGGTGTAGGCTGGCGTCAGCCCGCTGCGGGCCGCATCGCGCTCGATATCGCTGCGGCAGCGCGTCACGCCGATCCCGGAAAAATCGCTACGGCGCAGGACAACCACGCCCTTGCCGGGGAGGCGTGCATAAACGCCGGTCTGGTCGAATGCCTGGCTCAGATAATACGTGCCGGTATCCCCGTTGAAACCGGGAAAGGTGATCCAGGCGTGCAGACATTGCCAGAAATAGATCAGGGCCACGGCCGCGGCGGCCAGCATGGCGGCACCGGCGCGCTGCTGCGGCGGTGTCGGCTTCCAGCCGAAAATCCAGCCGCGCTCCCTGACCACGCGCGGCGTCGCCAGCAGCGGCGCCGACGGGCTGCCGCTGAATACGCGCCAGCGCGTCTCTATTTCCTGCCACAACTCGTCGGCCGTCACGGTCAGCAGGTCGTGGTGGAAGGCGACTTGCACCATCTCGTCCCTGGGAACGAAGTGGACGTCCCAACCGGGACCCCGCCCCCACCACGATTTGACCGGATTGTTGGCGTCGAAAAATTCCCGCGACACAAGCGCGGCCGTCACGTCGCGGAAGATATGACCCTTCGCCCCCCTGATGTCTATCAGTTCGAGACCGTGGATCTCGCTCCACGGAATGCGGAGTTCCTTGTTCTTCGCGATACGGAACAGGATGCCGGAGGGAGACAGCTCGAGCATCGGCTTTCGCGGGCTGTTGCGACGATGAAAGGCGAAGCCGATGTAAGCGAGGCTGGCAAAGATGATGAACAATGCGACCACCCTCGCCTCGCTGTCGTCGCTGCTGTCGCCGCCGCGGGCGAGAAACAAGACCAGGATGGCAAGAGCCATGAAACCCAGCGCCCAGGGGATCTTCTTGAACAGATATTTTTCAATGCCGAAGGCCCGCGTCGCGGTGGCGTCGACCTCTTTGCTGTTCGCGCTGGTGTCGTTCATGGGTCGCGATCAAGGCTCTTCGTGCCCGATTACAGCACCGGGCGAAACGGTGCGTCAATGAGGTGTGTCACAGACGGGCAGCCGCAAACCGGCCGCTCGGGGGCGAGATTCCCGGAGCGAAAAAGATTGGCTGGTTTGTGGTACTGGCTAAGCTTCGTCAAAGGTTCCTGCCCAAGGCCGCGTCATGCCCACCGATAGCCAGTACATTCTCGAACGCATCCGCCAAGGCTGCGTGACGCTTTCCGAGGACGAGTTCGTCATCGACAGGCTGGTGAAGTATGTCGGCAACGGCAGGATCCGCTGGCACGTCGAATTGCGCGGGCATCGCGTCGAGCTGACGACCGGGCAGATCAAGAAGCAGCCGACCTTCCGCAGGAAAATCCTCGAACAGGCCGGCGTGCTGCCGCCCCAGCGCGCAGGGGCTGACTACAGGCGGTGGGCACTCGATCTGAGGAGAAATGCCATCGAGCTTCCGTGGCGCGACAGGCCGGTCGATGCCGGTTTCGCCATCGACAGGCTCGCCAGCCATGGCGATGGGCGCTGGACGGTTGAATACCAGGGCAAGGTCATCAAGTTCACGACGACCAAGCTGCGCAGGCAAGTCAGCTTCCGCAAACGCATGCTGGCCAAGGCCAAGGTGCTGCCGCCCGAGCTGGCTCCTGCCGCCTATCGCAAGTGGATGGACTGGCTCATTCAAAACGCCACAGAGGCCGCGCCTCCGGCCGGCCAAGCGTCGATGACGGAAAAGAGCTGGCTTGACGACCTGCCGGAGCTGGCCGGCTGGGAAAATGCCGCGCCGTCCGGAGAGACCGACTAGGACAGCTGCTCATCAGTAATAGGATTCAGTAATAGGATTTATCTGCATTTTAACTAATGTAGCTCATCCTTACGGACTGTGTCTCGCGGCTTTTGGACAGAGCAGCATGGTCGACCTTGTGGATGAGGATGAGGTTCCAGCACCCGGCCGATCCGGACGCTGGCGCGTAATAGCTTTGACGACACTCCAGATCATCCCACCGGTCATTTCGGTGGGATGCGCCATCATGGCCGGCTATTTCGCCTTTGCGACCTCCAGCAAAAAGCCGCCCGCAGACATGGCAGCACTAGCCGTGTCGATCATGAAATCGGGCGATGCTTCTCCGGAACTGCGCGATTGGGCAGCGGACGTTTTGGGGATACAGACCGATATTGGAATGCCTACCAAAACTGCCTAGCAATAACCACCTACCAGGCCTGATATTCCTACGTCAGGAATTTGGTCGTCGCCCAAGCCGGCGGGCCGGCGCCGCTCATCCAAGAGATTGCCCGAGGAGGCGCCGGCCAGGCGGGCATTGGGGTACCCGCCGTCGCTACCATTAGCATTCGCGCATTGACCTGGAATGGCGCGAACGCGGAAGGCCGGCAGCCGCGGCACTACCGCAATTTTTCCCAAGACCCGGAACCCTCAACGCTGCAATGGTTATGACCCCAGCGTCTTGGCGCGGCTTGCCCTGGAGACAATCATGACGACGTTTCTCACCGCTCTCGGATCTGAAGGTCCTCCAGCCGACCGGGCGAAAGACATGGACCTCTATGGATGGTTGATTGGCAGCTGGGACTTGGAGACGGTCCACCACCGCAACGACGGCACAGTTCAGAAAATGGACGGCGAATGTCACTTTGGCTGGGTGCTGGAAGGCCGCGCCATTCAGGACATCTGGATCAGGCCCAGGCGCCCTTCCCCGTCCACCATGTATGGCACGACCTTGCGCGTCTTCGACCCCGGGATCGGTGGCTGGCACATTATCTGGAGCGATCCGCTCAACCAGGACTATTCGCGCCAGATCGGGCGGCCCGAGGGCAAGGATATTGTCCAGATCGGCGCTGACTTGCGCGGCCTGCAGGCCAGATGGCGGTTCACCGAGATCACCGCCGACAGCTTTCACTGGATCGGCGAGGAGAGACGCGCGGAGAGCGACCCCTGGCGCGTGACGTACGAACATTTCGCACGGCGGACGGGTTCCTGAAGCACGCCAGCGCTTTTTGCTGCCAGCTTTTGGCATCAGCCGGGCATCTGGTGTCCCTGGCCTTGCAGGCTGGCTAAGGTCGGGCAGGTGCTAACATAGATTAGCGCGAGCTTAACCAACGCCAAGCCAGTATCTCAATATCCGCCGAGACAGGCGCGCCAATAACCTCTTATGTATTGAGCGCGAACAGCGGGTAGACAAGCGAAGATTCCAATAGACATTGTCGGTGCGCATGCGGGCGGCGACTTCGCGGGCTTTCTGGATGTCCTTGGTCTGGATGTAGGAGGCCAGCCCATAGACGGTGTCGTTGGCGGTGCCGACCTGCCCGCAACGTCTCCGCGCTCAATCGGTACGGCCATGCATATTAGCATTCAACGATATATTAATAAGTATGATCGAGCCTTTGCGTATCGGGACCAATTCCCGATCGACGATCCGGCACTATTTGTGTGCCGCGACGCTCGACCGATGCGGAGTAAAACGCATGAGTGTCGACACAGCACTGGCGCAGCTATTGCGCATGATCCACGGCCGCGCCCTCAATCTGGCGACGTTGCCCGATGATGAGAGAGTTACGCACTACGACAGCATCCGCCGGTCATGTTGCGGAGCCGCCGAGCATGTCGGCCAGAGTCCCGACGATGCAGCCATCACGGCAAACAGCATGGTCGAATTCACCCGTGCCATGGTTGGGATCATCGAGACAAACCGCGGCTATGACAAGCGGCGGTCCGTCTCCGGGCGGTGACCCGGTTGACGAGACCAGCGAGGGCGCGGCCGAGACCGCGCCCCTTCGATTGCATTGGAGCTAGCGAGGGCCTTGTCTCCCCGCCCTACTCCGCCGCCTCGTAGCCCGCGATACCCTTGATCTCGAGGAAATCCTCGAGCCCGTATTCGGCGTATTCGCGGCCGTTGCCGGATTGCTTGTAGCCGCCGAAAGGCAGGCCGGCATCCCACTGCGGATAGTTGATGTAGACATTGCCGGTGCGCATGCGGGCGGCGACTTCGCGGGCCTTGTTCATGTCCTTGGCCTGGATGTAGGAGGCCAGGCCATAGACGGTGTCGTTGGCGGTGCCGATCGCCTCTTCGACGGTGTCGTAAGGCATGATCGCCAGCACCGGCCCGAAGATTTCCTCGCGCGCGATGCGCATGTCCGGCGTGACGTCGGCAAATACGGTGGGGCGGACGTAATAGCCGCGGTTGAGTTCGGCCGGACGGCCGGGACCTCCCGCGACCAGCGTCGCACCCTCGTCCATGCCGGCCTGGATCAGGTCCTGGATCTTGTCGAACTGGGTCTGGCTGACTACCGGGCCGAGCTTGGAACCGGCCGCATCGGCCGGGCCAACGGTGAACTTTTCCGTCGCCGTTTTGGCATAGCCGGCAGCCTCGTCATGGCGGTCGCGCGGCACGAACATGCGGGTCGGCGCGTTGCAGGACTGGCCTGAGTTGCTGAAGCAACCGGCGACGCCCTTGGCGACGGCCTTTTCCAGGTCGACATCGGGAAACAGGATGTTGGCCGACTTGCCGCCGAGCTCCTGATGCACGCGCTTGACCGTATCGGCCGCCGCCTTGGCGACCAGGATGCCGGCGCGGGTCGAACCGGTGAACGACATCATGTCGATATCGGGATGGCTGGACAGCGCCTGGCCGACGCCCGGGCCGTCGCCATTGACGAGGTTGAAGACGCCCTTCGGCACGCCGGCCTCGTCGATGATCTCGGCAAAGATGATGGCGTCGAGCGGCGCGATCTCCGACGGCTTCAGCACCATGGTGCAGCCGGCGGCGAGCGCGGGACCGACCTTGCAGGTGATCTGGTTCAGCGGCCAGTTCCATGGCGTGATCAGGCCGACGACGCCGATCGGTTCCTTGACGATCAGGGACGAGCCCTTGACGTGGCGGAATTCGAAAGACTTCAGCACTTGCGCCATCTTCTGCAGATGCGCAAGGCCGACGCCGACCTGGCTGTCGAGCGCCATCCGGCGCGGCGCGCCCATCTCGCGTGACACAGCCAGCGCCAGATCGGCGCTGCGCTTCTTGTAGACCTCGATGATGCGGTTGAGGATATCGAGGCGCTCCTCGACCGAAGTGAAGCCGAATGTCTCGAAGGCCCGTTTTGCCGCGGCCACCGCCTTGTCGACATCGGCCTTGGAGCCAAGCGAAATCTGGGCGAAGGCGTCTTCGTTCGAGGGGTCGATGACGTCGAAACTATTGGGCACGACCGGATCGACCCAAGCGCCATCGATATAGAACTGCAGATTGTGAGACATGGATTTCTCCCTGGGGGATTTTTGATCTGATTTGGGGGGCGATCGCCGGATCGTCGTATCGCGTCAGAGATAACGATGCGGCAAGAGCGATGTCAAACGCAAGGGCGCCCCGATTGAGCCAGGCGGCTACAGAAGCGTGTGCCCCGCCGCGACCAGAAGCCCCCTTGCCGCGGCTTCATCCTTCACCTTGACGAGCAGATGGTCGCCATCGAAGGTGGATACCAGAAAAATGCCGAGTTCGTTTTCCGACAATGGCTTTATTACCGACAGCACGATGCCTGTTTCGTCGAAAGCAAAGGGACCCTGGAGTTTCAGGGCGACCCAGTCCCTGTCGTGCTTCACCCCGTCTGGCACCCGCTCCTGCAGGCAGACGACCGAAAGCTCGTCCTCGGTCCTGGTGATGCTGACGAAGCCCGGTCCGTCGGCCCAGCCGGGAATGCTCTCTTTCGCTTCGAGGCGCGAAACCGCATACCGCCCCGAGAGTGGCTTCAACCGGACCCTGACTGCCATCGTCGTATCCATGCCTCCGATTGCCCGCTATCGCGTCAATGTCTTGCTCATATAGACCGTCATGCCGCCCATGAACGGCTCCTCCCGGTCGACCGAATAGCCATGCCTTTTGTACAACAACACATTGGCCTCGAAAGCGCCATTGGTCAGCAGGCGCAGTTCGAAGCGGCCGGCCTCGAGCGCCTTCAGCTCGGCTCGCTCCAGCAACAGCCGGCCAATACCCCTGCCCTGCGCCTGCGGCGCGACGCAGACATTCTCGATCCAGAGATGATCGTCCTCCAGCATGGTTTCGATCATGCCGACAATACGGTCATCCTCGACGGCGACATCGAACGGATGTTCGGCCACCGCCTTGTCATAGTCGGCGCGCATCGGCAGCGGCTCGCGGCCGATCACCGGCACCCATTTGGCATAGGCGGCGCGTACGATGTCCCTGATCTTGGCAGCATCAGCGCGCTCGGCCGGCCGAAACCGGATGGAAGAATTGGTCATAGCAAGGCTCCAGACATGAAAACCCCGCCGGCAGATGTCGCGGCGGGGCGGGAAACGAACAAACCGGATCTATCGTGCCGGTGTTTGTCGTCGCGCAATCGGCTTACCGCTCCGCATCGTGCAGAGGCGACGTCGCTTGGTGATGGCGAGTGCAAAAACGAACATGGCGCCACGCTGGAACAGGAAATTCAGCCCGTCAAGATTTTGAGATTGGCCCAGCCTGGCGAATTCGGGAGGTGTTCCATCGTCAGCTCAAAACCAATCGTTCGTAAAAATCAATCATTCTAACCAGAACAATTCGTTGGAAAGATTGGTTCAGGAATGGCATTCCTCCGGTATAGTCGCCTGGAGAATTGCATTGTCTTCCGCTGCCCACATCGCGAACGAAATTCCGAAAAGCCTGATACCGACCGATCTGGCCGCCGGCCGCAAGCGGCTCGATTCGGTGTGGAATGGCGTTATCCCCGGCATCGTGCTGGTGGCGATGATCACGGCAGTGGCGTTCTCGGCCCACAACGTCTCCGGCTTTGCCTTGTTCAGCCCGATGATCCTGGCCGTCGTCGCCGGCATGATCTATTCCAACGTGCTCGGCACCCCCGCCCATGCCAAGGCCGGAATCGGCTTCTCGCAAAAGCGCCTGCTGCGCTTTGCCATTGTGCTGCTCGGCTTCCAGCTGACGCTCGGCCAGGTCGTCTCGATCGGCGCCAGCGGCGTCGGCATCGTGGCACTGACGCTCGGCGCGACCTTCGTCTTCACCATCACGCTCGGCCGGCTGCTCGGCGTCGATGCCAAGCTAGCGCAACTGATTGCCGCCGGCACCTCGATCTGCGGCGCCTCGGCGATTGTCGCCACCAACATCGTCACCGATGCGCGCGACGAAGACGTCACCTACGCCGTCGCCTCGATCACGCTGTTCGGCACGGTCGCCATGCTCGGCTTCCCGCTGCTGGCGCCGGTGCTCGGCCTTGACCAGCACGCATTCGGTCTGTGGGCAGGCGCCTCGATCCACGAGGTGGCGCAGGTCATCGGCGCAGGCTTCCAGAACGGCGCCCAGTCCGGCGAGATCGCCACCGTCGCCAAGCTGACCCGTGTTTCCATGCTGGCCCCGATGGTCATCGCGCTCGGCCTGATGGTGCGCCGCAAGACGAGCAGCGACCGGTCAGGCGATCAATCGGCGGCACGGCCGCCCATGCCGTGGTTCGTCGCCGCTTTTGTCGCTGTCGTGGCGCTGAACAGCCTGGTCACCGTGCCTGCGGAAGTGAAGTCGGCAATGGCGCTCTCCACCACCATCATGCTGACCATGGGGCTCGCCGCCATGGGCCTGCAAGCCAACATTTCGCAGCTGCGCTCGCGCGGCCTGCGGCCGCTGGCACTCGCCTTCTCGGCCTTCCTGTTCATCGGCTGCTTCAGCCTGATGCTGGTGAAGTTCGCTTAAAGCCGCTCAGTCCTCGAACGAGCTTGCCGCGACATAGATTGCGGCCAGCGCCTCGATGCCGGCCTTGTCGTCCTTGTCGAAGCGGCCGGGCGTTGGGCTGTCGAGGTCGATCAGGCCGAAGACGCCGTCATTGTCCCGGAGCAGCACGACCAGTTCCGAGCGCGAGGCGGCGTCGCAGGCGATGTGGCCGGCAAATTCGTGCACATCCTTGACCAGCATCGACATTTCGAGATCGATCGCGGTGCCGCACACGCCCTTGCCGACGGCGATGCGCACGCAGGCCGGCTTGCCCTGGAACGGCCCAAGCACCAGCTCCTCGTCGGAGGCCAGGAAATAGAAGCCGGCCCAGTTGAGGTCGGGCACCATCTGGAAGATCAGCGCCGATGTGTTGGCGGCGTTGGCGACCGAGTCGCTCTCGCCCTCCAGCAGCGCCTGCAACTGGGTTGCCAGTTCGCGGTAGAAGGCTGGCTTGTCGGTGCTGTCGATCGTCTGGGCCGCAAACATGGTTCGTCTCCGTTGCCGGTGGGCCAAGATGCCCGCTATATCTCCTGTCTGCCACCAATGAGGCGACTGGGAAATACACAATTGTGAATACCACCCCTACCAGCAGAAGACAGGATCGGGTGCAGCCGGCAGCGCACGAAGGCCCCCTCACCTTCGCCGTGCTGGTGTTTCCCGGCTTTCCGATGATGGCGTTCAGTTCGGTCATCGAGCCGCTGCGCGCCGCCAATGTGCTGGCCAAACGCGATTGCTACCGCTGGGTGATCGTCGGCGCCGACCAAGGCACGGTCGAGGCGTCCAACGGGGTTGTCATACAACCGGGATTCTCAGCCTCTGGCGCGCCGAAGGTCGACCGTATCGTCGTCTGTTCGGGCGGCAATGCCGACTTGCTTGTCGCCGACGATGCGGTTGCCTGGATGCGCAAGAGCCTGCGGGGCGGCGCCCATATCGGCGCGGTGGCCGATGCTGCCTTCTTCCTCGCCAGGGCCGGCCTGCTCGACGGCCATGCCTGCACCTTGCACTGGACAAGCCAGGCCGCCTTCACCGAGGCGTTTCCGGACATCGAGCTTAGGCGCGATCTCTATGTCATCGACCGCAAGCGTTTCACCTCGGCCGGCGGCGTCGGCAGCCTCGACATGATGCTGGAGATCATCACCAACGATTATGGCGGCGAGCTCGCGGCAGGCGTCGCCGAATGGTTCGTGCACAGCCCGCTGCGCTCAAGTGTCGACCGCAAGCTGATGCCATTGCGCCTGCGCACTGGCGTCCAGAACGAGCTGGTGCTGTCGGCGATTGCCATCATGGAGGATGCGGTGGAAGAGCGGCTCGGCATGACGGAACTGGCGGCAAGGCTCGGCGTCTCCTCCGACAAGCTGGAGCGCAATTTCCGCAGCGAGCTCAGCATTTCGCCCAATGGCTACTACCGGCGCCTCAGGCTGCGGCGCGCCGCCGATCTTCTGGCGCATTCGACGCTGATGGTGCGCGACGTGGCGTTGGCCTGCGGCTTTGCTTCGATGTCGAGTTTTGCGAGGGCGTTCAGGGAGGAGCACGGGCATGCGCCGAAGGCCATGCGACGGCATTAGGCGGCGCTTATCGGTTACGCCGAGTTCCTTCACACCCCCCTCTGCCCTGCCGGGCATCTCCCCCGCAAGGGGGGGAGATTGGGCGCTCGAGGGTTTTCGCAAACCACTAACATTGCAGGATATGCGGAGCGACAAAGCTGCTGATCTCCCTCCTTGCGGGGGAGATGGCCGGCAGGCCAGAGGGGGGTGCTGTCCCGCCAGCGTTCTGCGGTATTCGGCACGACATCTGCGGGATTTAGCACAGCCTTTACTCAACGCCGAGCTATGGTCGACCTTTCAGGAGGCGGACCCATGAGCATCGTCGTTTTCGATCCCGACAGCACCGAGGATGTGGACTTCAAGGACCGCATGCGCCACCCGGCCGCGGCCGATCCGGCCGGCGGCATGTGGCTGTCCGACACCGAGCCGTCCTTCATCGATGCCGACGCTTTGCGTAAGGGACGGCTTGCCAAGTTGCGCCAATGGATGCGCGAGGCGGGCTATGGCGGCGTGGTTCTGTTCGACCCCTACAACCAGCGCTACGCCACCGGCTCGCGCAACATGTTCGGCTATTTCCTGCGCAACTCGACGCGCTATTTCTTCATTCCGACCGAAGGGCCGATCGTTTTGTTCGAATATCCGCAGAGCTATCATGTCTCGATGGTGCTCGACACGATCGACGAGGCGCGGCCGTCCAAGCTGGTGTGGTCTTCGGTGTCGGGCCGCGACGACGAGACCGCCGGCCCGTTTGCCGACGAGATCGCCGAGCTTTTGAAGAAGCACGGCGGCGGCTCGATGAAGCTCGGGCTTGACCGCTGCAGCCATCTGCAGGCGCTGGCGCTGGAAAAGCGCGGCTGCGAGGTCAAGGATTGCCAGGGCGAAATCCTGGCGGTGCGCGCCGTCAAGACGCCTGAGGAAGTCAAATGCCTGCAGGTGTCGATGGCCGGCGCCGAAGCCGCCGTCTACGCCGTGCGCGAGGCGATCAAGCCCGGCGTTTCCGAAAACGAGCTGTTCGCCATCATGTATGGCGAGGTGATCCGGCAAGGCGGCGAGTTCATCGAGACGCGGCTGCTGACCTCCGGCCAGCGCACCAATCCGTGGTTCAACGAAGCCAGCGGCCGCAAGATCCGGCCGGGCGAACTCTTGGCGCTCGATACCGACACGATCGGCTGCTACGGCTACTATTCCGATTTCTCGCGCACCTTCCGCTGCGGACCGGGCAAGCCGACCGACTACCAGAAATCGCTCTACCGCATGGCGCACGACCAGGTTCAGCACAATATTTCGATCGTCAAGCCGGGCATGGCGTTTCGCGAGATCGCCGAAAAAGCGTGGAAAATCCCGGACCGTTTCGTCGACCAGCGCTATACCTCTGTGATGCACGGCGTCGGCATGCATGGAGAAACGCCGTTCATTGCCCATGCCATGGACTATGAGACCTACGGCCGCGACGGTGTCATCGTGCCCGGCATGGTGGTCAGCGTGGAAAGCTATATCGGCGAGAAAGGCGGCCGCGAGGGCGTCAAGCTGGAGGACGAGATCCTGATCACCGACACCGGCACCGAGCTTCTGTCGCGCTTTCCCTATGAGGACGAGTTTCTTGCAGGGGCTTCCTAGATGAAGGCACCCATCTCGATCAAACGTGGCACTGTGGCGGCGGTGTTCATCGACCTCCAGGAGGAGCATCGGCAAGACAAGCGCTACCTCGTCGAGGGTTACGGCGAGGTGCTGGCCAACGTCCAGCGCCTGCAGGCGGCGGCGCGGCGCAATTTCGTGCCGCTCTACCACTGGGCCTATATCGTCGACACCGCCAAGGCGCGGCCGTTCCACCCGCTCGATGCCGACGGCAAGTCGGCCTTTTCCGACAAGAGCGATCCGCTGACGGAAATCTGTCATGAGGTGGCGCCGGCCAATGGCGAAGCGTTGCTGATCAAGGCGGAGGCCAGCGCCTTCCGTTCGGGGCCGGCGGCGCGCGACCTCAAATCCGGCGGCATCGAGTGGCTGATCGTCGCTGGCGTGTGGACCGAGGCCTGCGTCGACGCCACCGTGAAGGACGCGGTCGCATCCGGCTTTCGTGTACTTCTGGTCAAGGATGCCTGCGGCAGCGGCAGTGCCGCCATGCACCAGACCGCCATCCTCAACCTCGCCAACCGGCTCTATGGCGGCGCCGTCACCAACACCATCGACGCCTGCCGGCTGATGGCGGGCGATACCGTCAGCGCATGGCAGGTCGAGGGCTCGGTGCCGCTGCGCTTCACCTTTGAAAACGCCGGCAGGCTCTACGGCGAACTCTGAGGCACAGGATGGGCACACTCCACCAGCTCAAGACAGCAGGGCGGGGAAAATACGCCACCCTGCTCGACCCCGCGCTGTGGGATTACATCGACCTGGTCAACGACTGGTTCCCGCCCGAAATCGCCGAACTGCCGATTGCCGAGCAGAGGTCGGTCTATGATGCGATGTGCCGCGCCTTCCATCAGGGTTATCCGCCTGGGGTCTCGGCGAGCGACGGCATAATTGCCGCCGATGCAGGGCACGCCATTCCCATCCGCCACTACCGCATGGCGGGCAAGCCGCTACGCGCGCTCATCGCCTATTATCATGGCGGCGGCTTCGTGCTGGGCGGGCTCGACAGTCATGACGACATCTGCGCCGAGATCTGCGCCGGCACCGGCTTCGACGTCGTCTCCGCCGACTACCGGCTGGCGCCGGAACATCCGCATCCGGCTGCCTTCGAGGATGCGCTTGCCGCCTTCGAATGGGCGGCGCAGACGACCGACCTGCCAATCGTGCTCGTCGGCGAGAGTGCCGGCGGCAACCTTGCCGCCGCGGTCGCGCATGCGTCGCGCCGCCACCCGCGCCACGCGGTCGGCCAGGTGCTGATCTATCCCGGCCTCGGCGGCGACGAAAACGCCGGCTCCTATGTCGAGCACGCACAAGCGCCACTGCTGACGCTGCGCGACATCGAGACCTACCGCGCCATCCGCTCAGGCCCGGCGCACACGCCCGACGACCCGACATTCTCGCCGCTGAGCGACAGCGATTTCTCCGGCCTGCCGCCGACGGTCATCGTGACTGCCGAATGCGATCCGCTGTCGTCGGACGGCGAGACCTATCGCGACCGTATCCTCGCCGCCGGCGGCCGCGCCTGGTGGTACGAGGAGCCGCGGCTGGTGCACAGTTTTTTGCGTGCCCGCAAGGATGTAGGGCGCGCCGGCGAGGCTTTCCTGTGCATCCTGGCGGGCATCGCCGCCGTCGCCGTGCTCGGCAAGGGTGAGTGGCCGTACTGAGCTTCGTTGCGCTCCGGACCTAGCGAAGGCCCTCTCATCCGGCCGCTTCGCGGCCACCTTCTCCCCGCTGGGGAGAAGAGGTAGGGGCCAGCATTCGCCATCTCCTCTCCCCTCGGGGAGAGGTCAGCCGAGCGAAGCGGAGGCTGGGTGAGGGGGGCCTTCGCTCAGGCTCCCCCCTGCGGAGCAGCGCACAAGAATTGCGGAAAAGCGAACATTTCCCTGCGTCAGCCCGCCCTATCATCGACGCTCAGGTAACGGCGCCCCGGCAGTCGCATCCGCCCCCAGCGGAGGCGATCCGTCGGGCCGCTCGACAAAGAGGGAACGACGATGAAATTCATGCTGACCGACCGCAAATTGCACCCGCAGGCGAAGCCCGTTGCCGACGATTTCAGGAAAGGCGGGATAAACCGCCGCGAATATCTCGCCATCATGGCCGGCTTCGGAGTCGGCGCGGCCGGCGCGCTGGCGCTGGGCGGCCTCAGCACGTCGCCTGCCCGGGCCGAGGAGCCGAAGCGCGGCGGTACCTTGCGCGTCGCCATGAACGTCAAGGGCTTCAAGGATCCGCGCACGTTCGACGGCGTCGAAATGTCCAATGTCGCACGCCACTGCAACGAATATCTGGTGCGCTGGAACCGCGACTTCACCTTCGAACCGTGGCTGCTCGAAAGCTGGGAAACCAGCGACGACGCCAAAACAATCACCCTGCATGTACGCAAGGGCATCGCCTGGTCGAACGGCGACACCTTCAACGCCGACGACGTCATCCACAATCTCACCCGCTGGTGCGATGCTTCCGTGGCCGGCAATTCGGTCGCCGCGCGCATGGGCGCGCTGGTCAATGCCGACACCAAGAAGCCGGTCGATGGCGGCATCGAGAAGGTCGACGACTTCACCGTCAAACTCAATCTGCCGAAGCCCGACATTTCGCTGATCGCCGGCATGGCCGACTATCCGGCACTGATCATGCACCGCTCCTACGAAGGCGGCGACGACCCGATGAAGGCGCTGGCGATCACCACCGGCCCCTGCGAACTGGTCAGTTGGAATGCCGAGACAAGTGCTGAGGTCAAACGCAAGGACAAGCCCTGGTGGAAAGGCGACTTCTACCTCGATGGCATCAAATGGGTCGACTACGGCTCCGACCCCAATGCCATGCTGTCGGCGTTCGAATCCGGCGAGATCGACACCGACCACGAGACCGCCTCCGACGCTGTCTCACAGACCGAGCAGATGGGCTTGCAAAATTCCGAGATCGCCACCGGCTCGACCATCGTCGCCCGCTTCAATGTCGGCAACGCACCCTATGACGACGTCAAGGTGCGCCGCGCTGCCCAGCTTTCGGTCGACAATTCGGCCGTGCTGGCGCTTGGCCTCGGTGGCCGCGGCAAGCCCGCCGACAACCACCATGTCGGCCCGATGCACCCTGAGTTTGCCGATATCGGCCCGGCCAAGCGCGACATGGACCAGGCGAAGAAACTGCTTGCCGAGGCCGGCAAAGCCGACCACGAATTCGACCTGATCTCCGTCGATGTCGAATGGCAAAAGAGCACCGGCGACGCGATCGCAGCGCAGATGCGCGAGGCCGGCCTGAAGATCAAGCGCACGGTGTTGCCGGCGGCGACCTTCTGGAACGACTGGAGCAAATACCCCTTCTCCACCACCGAATGGCTCGGGCGCCCGCTCGGCGTCCAGGTGCTGGCGCTTGCCTATAAATCGGGCGCCGCCTGGAACGAAAGCGCCTATGCCGACAAGGAATTCGACGAACTCCTCGACAAGGCGCTGGCAACGCCGGATGCCGCCCAGCGCAAGGAGATCATGGCCAGGATCGAGCAGAATCTGCGCGATGCCGGCATCATCATCCAGCCCTACTGGCGCTCGGTCTACCGCACCTACCGCAAGGGCGTGCAAGGCTGCGAACAACACCAGTCGCTGGAACAGCACTTCGAGAAGGTGTGGCTGGAGGCGTGACCCCTATTTCCTCGCACATCCTCTGCGGGTATCTGCACGGCAGCGGCCCGACCGCTTGGACATCTCGCAGGGCGGATCAAACTAGCCAATGCATACCGACGCACTTAATCGGGACTCCCCTCCGCGGGGTCTTTGATTAACGCCAGGCGGTAGACAGCAAGAGCCGCTGCAACCGTAAGCAATACGGAGTACACAAGCAGAAAACATCCTATGAACGAGCCTGTCGTGGACAAAACATAGAATACTGACTCCGCGGCCGGATACGAGCTTTCGAGAGTCTTCGTCAGATCGAATAGCCATGATCCTTGGAATAGGAATGCCCAGGTAAGCGATAAAACTTGTATAAAAATAAAGTGAAAAAAAGTGGCGTTTATCGCCTCTAGGTAACTGGCTCCGTGAGGAGATTTCACCTGCCGCAAAGCACCTTTCAAACGACCACTCATTATGCTGAATAGGATCGCATATGTTCCAAGGCTGAAACCTAGAAGGCTTGGAATCAGCATTTCAACTTTCTCGACCCACTTCGGCATAAGCCACTGCGAATAGTCCAATGCAGCAATGACCAACGCCATCCCGAAAAATGGCGACGCAACCACGCTTTTGAGGCCGCCGTACGATCGGAGATATCGCCTAAGCCATTTAGCTAGAGTGAGCCATTGTCCGAACATGAGCTATTCATTGTCTTGTTGAAGGTCGGGCGGGATTAAGCCCAAAAAGGCATTTCGTTCGCTTTGCGCATCGGGATCAAATTTGTCATGCAGCACCTGAGGAAAGTGCTCGCTGTTAAGCCTCACAGCCCCCTTTTCGTCACGTCCCAAAACGTTGATCGATCCGTTCACAAGAGCAACTTTGCTAATTTTATTTATGTCATCGTCAGGTTTAATAGAGCCGTTTGCTTCAGCCTTATAAGTCACCGTGAACTGGCTGCTTTTGGTTTCTTCCAGATGTTTCTCTATATTTTTCTCAAAATCATCATCAAACACATCCGTATTTGATCTCAATATGGTAATTTCAATTTCTTTAATTCTCTTTAAAGCAAACATTTTTTCAAGTGATGCCTTGTCCTGCAATATCGAAAGCTTTGCCTCGCCAAACACAGCCATGACATCAGTATTTCTGGAAAGATAGCTGAAAAATCTTAGTGCAGAAGTAGGCGTGAGCGTCTTGCCCTTCGAGTATGTTTGAAAATAAAGCGTATGCTTCGTTAAATCAAAATAGAAGTAAAATGTAGACGAATTTGGATACAGGTTTGGAGGTATACTTACACTTGATATTTGGTCTTTCGTTGCCTCTGCGAGATTTTCAGCATTGAACCAATGGCCCCCATCTTCAAGTTTCACAAAAGTCGTTATAATTCCTGACACTATCCCTTTTGCCACTTCATTTCGGTCGATCATGGAGATCATCCCGTGCCGATCTCCATGGACTGGCCCGATCAGCCTTTTAGAAAAGATCAAGTCGATCCAACTGGCATATATAGCCGCACTATGCGGGTGCAGGCGGACATTCAGTGCAGCTGCTGATATCTTGATTTTACGTGCCATTAGCTTTCCCCTCACAACCACTTCTAGTAGACTACATCATGCAGAAGCATTCTCACTAGAGCGAGGTGGAAATCTTTTTGGGATTGAGCCACGAATTTTAGCTCCAGAACAAAGTAGGAACATCCTTCAACGCTGTCAAGAGCGATTGCGATAACCAAAACGCACGACAGAAAGGGCGTATGTGCGCTTCAGGTTAGTTTTGAGTTACTCTCGCTAACAACTTTGTGATCAGGCAATATGTAACAATGCAGTTCCAACGGTGCGGCAGCGAATGGACCATTTCGACCTCGGCACCTATCGCCGCCCCATCTCCACATCCTCGGCCGATACGCAGCGCTGGTTCGATATCGGGCTGAACTGGTGCTACGGCTTCAACCATGAGGAAGGCATAAAATGCTTCGAGAAGGCGCTGGAGACCGACCCTGATTGCGCCTTCGTGCATTGGGGCATCGCCTATGCCGCCGGGCCTTTTTACAACCTGACCTGGAAGGAGCACGGCAAGGACGAGGCGAACCGTGCGGCCAAGCGCTGCTTTGATCATGTGCAGCTGGCGCGTGCCCATGCGGCGAAGGCCAGCCCCGTCGAGCAGCGGCTGATCGAGGCGCTGGCCGCCCGTTTCCAGGAGCCGCACGGCGTGATGCCCGCGGAATTCGAACAATGGGACAATGCCTATGCCGCCGCGATGCGGCAGGTCTATCGCCACTTTCCCGACGACCATGATGTGATGGCGCTCACCGTCGAGGCGCTGATGATGCGCACCGTGCGGCGGCTTTGGGATTTGAAGACCGGCAGACCGGCGCCCAATTCGGATGTGCTGGAGGCGCTGGAGGTCTGCGAGCGTTCGATCCGGCTGTCGGACGAAGCAGGCACTGCGCCGCACCCGGCGATCCTGCACCTGCACATCCATCTCCTGGAAATGTCGACGCAGCCGGAGCGCGGCATACGTTCGGCCGATTTGCTTGGCACGATGTGTCCCGATGCCGGCCACATGAACCACATGCCTGGGCATATCCATGTGCTGTGCGGCGACTACGAGAAGGCAAAGCTCGCCAGCGAAAAGGCGGTGCGCGCCAACGACCTCTACCTCGCCTATACCAGTGAGCCGACTTACTATCTGCTCGGCTGCTGCCACGACCTGCATCTGATGATGTTCACCTGCATGTTCCTTGGCCAGTACCAGCCGGCGCTGTGGGCGGCCGACAAGGTGCGCAGCTTGGTCGCGCGCGACGTGGTCGCCATCCAGGACCGACCGAAACTGACGCAGACGGTTGAAGGCTATCACGCGATGAAATCGCACGTGCAGGTGCGCTTCGGCCGCTGGCAGGAGATCATCGATGAGCCGATGGTGGCGGAGCCGGAACTCTACGTGCTAACCGCCGCCATGCAGCACTACGCCAAGGGCGTCGCGCATGCCACGCTCAAGCATTTTTCGGCGGCCGAGCGCGAACGCGAAAATTTCCGCAGGCATGTCGAGAGCATACCGCCGGAGCGCCGCTTCCTCAGCAATCCGACCCGGGCCTCGCTGGCTGTCGGTGCAGCCCTTCTCGATGGCGAGCTTGCTTACCACCAGGGCCGCCATGACGGGGCCTACGATCACCTGCGCCACGCAGTCGAGCTCGACGACAATCTGTCCTACACCGAGCCATGGGCCTGGATGCACCCTCCCCGCCATGCGCTGGCCGCCCTGCTGCTCGACCAGGGCCGCGCTGAAGAGGCCGAGCAGGTCTATCGCGACGATCTCGGCTTGAGCGGCAGGGTGCAACGCTGCGCGCAGCATCCCGACAATGTCTGGGCGCTGCACGGGCTGGTCGAATGCCTGAAACGGCGCGGCGAGAGCGTGGAGATGCCGGGGCTGCAGGCGAAGCTTGCCGGGGCGCTGACCAAGGCGGATGTGACGATCACCTCGTCATGCCTGTGCCGAACGAGCGTGCAATCGGAGCATAGCTGCTGCCATTGAAGCCCAGCCGACCGCAGCGGCGTCGCCTTATGAGAAAATCTCCGCCAGTTCGTCGACGCTGGTGCCTTCCTTGACCTGGCGCAGCTCGACATAGCTGACCGCGGCGGCCACCGACAGCAGCATCGACGTCACGCTCTGCACCAGCCCCGCCACGATCGTAGCGGCAGTGCCGTGAAACAGGTAGACAACCACGCCAACCGCCCCCTGGATGACCATGGCGATGATGAACAGCACCACGAACAGGCCGAACAGCGACCAGCGGCTGCCTTTGGTCAGGGCGCGGCTGCGCGACATCGAGCCGAACACGCCAAGCCGCTCCTGGATCAGAACCGGCACCGAGACCGACCAGCCGAGCCACAGGATGATGCCGGGCACGATCAAAGCGATCATGGCCAGGCCCGATCCCAAAGCAACGAGGAAACCTATCGCCAGGGTCGGCAGCAGAAAGCGAATGGCGATCTGCAGGCTGTCGCCGAAGGTCGGGCGCTTGCCGTTCAGGTCTTCGATCGTGGCCCGCACAAGCGCCGACTGAAGCAGCAGCGCGAAAATGGAGCTGACGAAAATGGCGACAACCGTGACCCAGGAATTGCGAAACATTAATGTGGGATCGGCCGCAGCGCCAGGATCGACCGCCAGGATGGCTTGCATGCGCGATTCAGTCCACAACTGCATCAAGACCGTCGGCAACCCTGAAAACAGCAATGCCAGTCCGACAGTCAGGACGATATTTCGGCCGATGACGGAGAAGCTGTTGTTGAAGACCCTGCCGATCTGAAATTTCTCAGGCCGTGCAAATGTTGCCGAAGTCATGATGCGCCCCCTGTTTCATCGCCGAATATTGTCCGGCGACCGCAGTAGTAAATTTGCCAAGATTGGCGAGCGGCGTCTAGCCCACTTGCAAATGTTGCGCTGCATTGTCAGTGTCGGCGCGCGAACCGCAGGTTGCATGGGGGCGAAAAGGTGACTGCCGCACAGCCGGACGCTGCGCAAGCCGAATGGCTGGCCAAACTGCACAAGCAGTTGCTGTCGGACGATTCGATCCAGTTCGACCTGCCGGGCTATGTGCAACCCCAGCCCCCCGAGTGGCTGAAGCCGTTTGGCGAGTTCCTGAAATGGCTTGGCCCCTACATGATCTACCTGTTCTGGGGCGCGGTGATCACGGGCGCAGCGATCATCCTGTTGCTGATTTTGCTCGAGGTGAAAGGCGTTGCCTGGCGCCTGCCCTGGCGGCGCAAGAAGGGCATGACCGAGGCTGAGGCGACGTGGCGTCCCGACGTCGGTGCGGCGCAGATCCTGTTGTCGGAAGCCGATGCGCTGGCTGCCCGCGGCGAGTATGACGAAGCGGTGCATCTTTTGCTTCGCCGCAGTGTCGCCGACATTGCCGGGCGCCTGCCCGACTTCCTGCGTCCGTCGCTGACCGCGCGCGACATCGCCAGCGCGGCTTCGATCCCGGTGCGGGCACGCAGCGCCTTCACCCAGATCGCGCGCATCGTCGAGGCGGCGCTGTTCGCGCGCCGGCCGGTCGGACCCGAGGGCTGGCAGGAGGCACGCGGCGCCTATGAGCGATTCGTCTTCAGGGATGCCTGGGTGTGAGCGCTTCGACCGCGGACATCGCCCAGCAGGAACCGTTCAGCCGCAGGACGCTGTTCTGGGGCATTTTTGCCAGCCTGCTCGCGGCGGCGGGCTTCTTCCTGTTGTCCACCTATGCCCCCGACTTCCGTCAGCCCAGCGTCGGCGGCGCGACGCCCCTGTCTAAGAGCGGCATCGGCTATGCGGGCCTGGCGGAATGGCTAAAGCTGACCGGCGAAGCCCCCGATATGGCGCGGTCCGACAGCGATCTTGAGACCGAAATGCTGCTGGTCGTCACCATCTCACCCGACAGCGATCCAGATGCGCTCGCCAACATCATCAAGCTTCGCAAGGGTATGGATACGCTGTTCGTGCTGCCCAAATGGGCGACCTTGCCGCTGTTCCAGCATGAGGGCTGGGAGATGAAGATCGAGCGGCTGCCGGCCGTCGTGGTGAACGACTGGCTCGGCCGCATCGCCAAGGCCAAGCTCGGCGGGGGCGACATCACGGTCAAACAAATCGACGTCTCAGGGCAGACGGTCAACGTTCCCGACCAGTTGCAGTGGGTAGCAGACGAACACCCGCTGATTGCCGCCGGCAATGGCAAGGCGGTGCTGACCGAGGTGGAAGACGAGCGGTTCTATATTCTGATCGACCCCGACCTGATCAACAATGCCGCGCTCAAGGATCCCGACAAGGCAGCGGCGGCGCTGAAGCTGATCGAGTTCCTGCAGTCCGAAGAGGGTCCGGTGATGTTCGACCTGACGCTGCACGGTTTCGGGCGGAAATACGACCTCGCCAAGCTTCTGGTCGAGCCGCCATTCCTGGCGCTGACGCTGACCATCCTGGCGGCGGCGGCGCTGGCGTTCCTGCATGGCCTTGGCCGGTTCGGGCCGCCGCGGGCCGATCAGCGCGCCATCGCCTTCGGCAAGCGGGCGCTGGTCGACACCACGGCGATGCTGTTGCGCCGCGCCGGCCGGCTGGAGGAACTGGGCGATCGCTATGGCGCGCTGGCGCGGGTCCGCGCCGGCGCTTTGCTCGGCGCGCCGCATGGTTTGCAGGGCGAAGCGCTCGACCGCTGGCTCGATTCCCGCGATAAGGACGAACCCGGCGGTTTCACGACCCGCCTGCAAGCCGCCGACGCGGCAAAGACCCTGACACAAATGCATGAGGCAGCCGAAAAGCTGCATGACTGGACGGCAAGGAGGCTCGGTGAACGTCGATGATGTGAAGGCCCTGGCGACACAGATCAGGGAAGAGGTGGCCAAGGCCATCACCGGGCAACACGATACGGTCGATCTGATGCTGACGGCATTGTTCGCCGGCGGGCATATTCTGCTCGAGGGACCACCGGGCACGGCCAAAACGATGACGGCGCGCTGCTTTGCCCAGGCGCTAGGCGTCGCCTATGGCCGCATCCAGTTCACGCCAGACCTGATGCCCGGCGACATCGTCGGCTCCAACATCTACAATTTCCAGACCGGGCAATTCACGCTGACGCACGGTCCAATCTTCTGCGACCTTCTGTTGGCAGACGAAATCAACCGCACACCGCCAAAGACCCAGGCCGCCCTTCTGGAGGCGATGCAGGAGCATGCCGTCACCTTTGACGGCACCACCCATTCGCTCGGCCAGAATTTCATGGTGGTGGCGACGCAGAACCCGATCGAACACCAGGGCGTCTATCCCCTGCCGGAGGCCCAGCTCGACCGCTTCCTGTTCAAGCACCGGGTGAGCTACCCCGGCCCTGAAGAAGAAAAGGCGATCATCATCCACCACGGCGGCGGCAGCGCCTCGCACGATATCAAGCAATACGGCATCACCGCCCAGGCCGACCGCAAGACGCTGGAAAAGGCGCTGGCGACGGTCGGCGAGGTCACGCTGGTCGACGATGTCGTCGACTACATCGCCAGGCTGGTGCGGGCGACGCGCGCCAGCCCGGACCTGGAGGTTGGCGCCAGCCCGCGCGCCGGCGCCATGCTGGCGAGAGCCGCACGCGCCCGGGCAGCGCTCGACGGCCGTGCCTATGTCATCCCCGACGACGTCAAGGCGCTTGCCGTGCCGGCGTTGCGCCATCGCGTGATCCTATCGCCGGCGGCGCAGATCGACGGCCGCCTGGTCGAGCAGATCGTCACCGACCTTGTCGACCAGACGGAAGCGCCACGTTGATCTATCCGAGCGGCCGGGCAGTCTGGGCAGGTGCGGCAGGGGCAATACCGGCCTTCCTGATCGCGCTCGCGCTGCCGTCGCTGTGGTATCTCGGCCTGCTGTGGATCTGCGTGCTGCTTGCTTTCCTGGCTGTGGACGCGGCCGCCGGTCGCGGACGCGCTTCCCTGGACGCCACCATCCATGCGCCGCCGCAAGTCAGCGTCGGCGGCCAGTTCACCGTCAATGTCACCGCCAGGCTCAACGGACGTCCGCGCGCCGTGCAGGCGCGTCTCGGCCATGATGAGCGGCTGGAGCCGCTGGGCGGCACCGGCGGCGCATTGACTGCTGAGGCCGGCAGCGCATCGCTCGACCTCAAATTCCAGGCGCTGCGGCGCGGCATGGCCAGGTTCGATCGCCTGTGGGTGCGCTGGCGCGGGCCGTTCGGTCTGGTCTGGAACCAGGTCGTGCTGCCGATGGACAACAAGGTCGCGGTGCTGCCTGACATCCGCAGCGCCCGCGACGAGGCAATCACGCTTCTGCAGCGCCAGTCGCTGCCAGACGGCCATGCGCAACGCCGCGCCGGCCAGGGTCGCGAGTTCGAGGCACTCAAGGATTACCAGACCGGCATGGGCCGGCGCATGATCGACTGGAAGCGCAGCGCCCGCCACGGCAGGCTTCTGGCGCGCGAGTTCCGCATCGAGGAGAACAACAACATCGTGCTTGCCATCGATAGCGGCCGGCTGATGTGCGAGCCCGTCGACGGCGTGCCGAAGGTCGACCGCGCCGTCACTGCCGCCTTGCTGACGGCGTTCATTGCGCTGAAGGGCGGCGACATGATCAGCCTGTTTGGCTTCGATGCGCGGCCGCGCGTGTCCAGCGGCGCCGTGCGCGGCTCGGCCAGCTTCGCCATGATCCAGAAGCGGGCGGCGGAGATCGACTATTCCACCGAAGAGACCAATTTCACTTTGGCGCTGACGACGCTTGCGGCGCGGCTCGACCGGCGTTCGCTGGTGATCATCTTCACCGATTTCGTCGATCCGATCAGCGCCGAACTGATGCTGCGCACCGTCGGCCGGCTCACCGAACGGCATCTGGTGCTGTTCATGATGATGAAGGATGTCGAACTGGAGACACTGGCCGACATGCCACCAGACACTCCGGAGGACGTGGCGCGCTCGGTCGTCGCCGGTGGGCTGTTGCGCGAAAGGCAGGTCGTCATCGGCAGGCTGCGGCTGCTCGGCGCGCATGTCATCGAGGCCGACCATCAAAGGCTGGGGCCGGCGCTGGTCGAGCGCTATCTCGAGCTCAAGCAGGAGGATCTGTTGTGAACGCGCTGGTCGGCAAGGATGCGGTGCGCCAGTCGCTGGCGAGCTTCCGTTCGGAACGCGAAGCCGACTGGAAGGCGTTCGAGGCGCTGCTTGCCCGGGTCGAGAAACGCGCGCCGCGTACGCTGTCGGAAGACGAGCTTTTGTCGCTGCCCCTGCTCTACCGCTCGGCGCTGTCCTCGCTCTCGGTGGCGCGGGCGACGTCGCTCGACAATGCGCTGGTCGGCTATCTCGAAGCGCTCTGCCTGCGCGGCTATTTCTATCTCTATGGCGCGCGTCGGAGCCTCCGGCAGCGCATCGGCGATTTCTTCCTGCATGATTGGCCGCATGCCATTCGCGATTTGTGGCGCGAAACCTTGCTGTCGGTCATCTTGACCTTCGTCGGCTTCGGCGCCGGCTACTGGCTGGTGGCGAAAGACAAGGGCTGGTACGACGCCATCATTCCGCCGAGTCTCGCCGGCGGGCGCAACCCGGACGCCTCAGTCGAAGTGCTGCGCCAGGTGCTCTACGATGGCGCCGACAGCAACTTCCTGTCGGGCTTCGCCGCCTATCTGTTCACGCACAATGTCCAGGTGGCGATCCTGGCCTTCGCGCTCGGCTTTGCCTTCGCAGTGCCGAGCGTGCTGTTGATCCTGATGAATGGCTGCCTGCTCGGCGCGATGTTCCAGATCTACGTCGCCAAGGGGCTTGGCGTGGAGCTGGGTGGATGGCTGTCCATCCACGGCACCACCGAGATGTTTGCAATAGCCTTAGCGGGCGCTGCCGGCATGCGGATCGGCACGCGCATCGCCTTCCCCGGCGAACTGACCCGGATGACGGCCGCGGCCGATGCCGGGCGCGTGGCGGCCACCACCATGGTTGGGGTGACGATCATGCTTTTGTGTGCCGGCCTGCTCGAAGGCATCGGCAGGCAGGTCATCACCAGCGACGTGACGCGCTATGCCATTGGCGGCGGCATGCTGACCTTGTGGCTTTGCTATTTCTATTTGTTCAGGGTGGTGCGGCATGGCGACCGCTAGGCGCGCCGCCGTCTCGACGATACGGCCGCTGATCACGCCGGAAGGTGTCGATCTCCGGATCAAGCTCGCCGATGCCGGCACCCGCGCCGCCGCCTTCCTGCTCGACTTTGTGATCATCATCGTCACTGCGATCGTGATCACGATCGTCGCGCTGTTCGGGCTGGCCGGCCTCAACGGCGAAGGGGCGCAGCCGCTGTTCATCGTCTGGATCATCCTGATCTTCTTCCTGCGCAACGCCTATTTCATCGTCTTCGAGGCTGGCCGCCGCGCCGCCACGCCCGGCAAGCGGATGCTCGGCATCCGGGTGGCGTCACGCAGCGGCGCCGGCCTTTCGGTCGATCAGGTCATCGCCCGCAATCTGATGCGCGAGATCGAGATATTCCTGCCGCTGTCGATCATCCTTGGCCGCAGCGAGATGGGGCTCGCCGACACGCTGTCGACGATCTTCGGGCTGGTCTGGGCGCTGCTGTTTGCACTCTTCCCGCTGTTCAACCGCGACCGCATGCGGATCGGCGACCTGTTGGCCGGAACCTGGGTGGTCGAGGCGCCGAAGCTGGCGCTGGTCGAGGACCTGTCGCAACGCCAGAACGCACGCGCCTTCCGCTTCACCCAGGCGCAGCTCGACGCCTATGGCATCGCCGAACTGCACAAGCTGGAAGAAGTGCTGCGCCGCGACGACTATTTCGCGCTGAAGGCCGTGGCCGAAACGATCGGGCGCAAGATCGGCATGGTGATCGAGCCGGTCGATTCCAGGGCTTTTCTCATTGCCTATTATGGCGAGCTGCGGGCTCAGCTCGAACGCAAGCTTCTGCTGGGAACACGCAAGGCGGACAAGTATCAGCGGTAGATCGGAGTTGCGGCGTGCCAGCTACAATCAGCAAGGCAGAAGAAGCCAGGATTGAGTGCGCCATTCAAGCCGCGATCTCGGGATCCTGGAACGAATTCAGTAGACTCACTGATGCACCATTTTCCAACGATGCATCGATGATGGAGCAATTTGCAGACTCCTCCCGCCGGCTTCAGGAGGCCGGCGGGAATTGGACAATGGGTTCTGTCGTAGGCATCGCACCTGACGAGACCCGCCTGATCACAACAAAGATCGAAGCGCCACCGAACGTCGATATCGTTCTTAGCCTGCACAGCACGAGTGACCGAGACGACAGCACGATCAGCATCTGGACATTCTATCAGCAGCTAAACTGGGACTGACCAGCGGCCCTGAGCGGTGGCTGCACCCTCGCCTACCCCACCCACTTCTCGTAGTCGGACACCAGCAGGTGCAGCGGCGCGACGTCCTCGTCGATGTTGGAGAAGCGGCCGATCGGCTCGCGGAAGACGTTGTCGGTGAGATCGTCATTGACGGTCGAGACCTCGCCGATCAGCACATCCCTGCCCTCGGCCCAGAAAGCGTGCCAGACGCCGGGCATCAGTGTCACGCTCTGGCCCGGGTCGAGCTTCAAGAGCCCGCCTGCCGGCAGCCTGTGGATGGTGCCGTCAACCGGCACCGAGACTTCGGCCTTCGGATCAATGCCGCCGTCGCGGTCGTGCATGAACAGTTCGAGCACCAGCTTGCCGCCGCCGCGGTTGATGATGTCCTCGGCCTTGATGTTGTGGCGGTGCATCGGCGACAGCTGGTCCTTGCGCGAGATCATGATCTTCTCGGCATAGAGCATGCCCATGCCCTTCTTCATGTCGGCATAGACGCCGTTGCGCACGGTGAACAGAAACAGGCCGAGTTCGTCGAATTTCTCCTGGCCGTAATCGGTGATGTCCCAGCCAAGCCGCGAGGTGAAAATAGCCGCGGAGTCAGCCTTGCGCGCCTTCATCTCCTCCGGCGACCAGTAGGCGAAGGGCGGCATGATGTAGCCGAACGAGCGGATGAAGGCGTCGGCATCGCGGATGATGTCGTTGACGGTGGAGCGTTTCATGGTCGTGATCCCTTGGCGTCGCGTTCCTGCCTAAAGCGCATAGCCGAACAGCGTTGCGGTGTCGACGCAAACTGCACGCTGGCCCCATGACATCCGGGCCGATCGGGGCCATAAGTCCAGCCAAATTTCCCAAGGTGACATTCATGCAAGGCATAGACGACCTCGATACGCCGGCGATCCTCATCGATGCGGCCCGCGCCGAAGCCAACATCGCACGAGCGCAGGCGCATGCCGACCGCCACGGGCTGAAGCTCAGGCCGCACATCAAGACCCACAAGCTGCCCTATTGGGCGAAGAAACAGGTGGCGGCGGGAGCGGTCGGCATCACCTGCCAGAAGATCGGCGAGGCTGAGGTGATGGCCAATGCCGGGCTCTCCGATATTTTTCTGCCCTACAACATTTTAGGCCGCGCCAAGCTGGAGCGGCTCAAGGCGCTGCATGGCCGCGTGACGCTGTCAGTGACGGCCGACAGCCGCGAGACGCTGGAGGGGCTCGCCGCCACCTTCACCGATGCCGGGCATCCCCTGCCCGTTCTGGTCGAATGCGACACCGGCATGGGCCGCTGCGGCGTACAGAGCGCCGCCGAGGCCTTGGCGCTGGCAAAAGTGATCGATCAAGCCAAGGGGCTCACCTTCGGCGGACTGATGACCTACCCCGCGGCTGGCCGCGCAACGGAGGCCGAGACATGGCTGGTTGGCGCCAAGCAGGCGCTTGCGGCGTCGGGTCTCGCCTGTGATCGTATCTCCAGCGGCGGCACGCCTGACATGTGGCGCTCCGGCGAGGACAGCGTGGTCACCGAATACCGCCCCGGCACCTACATCTACCTCGACCGCTATCAGGTCGCCAAAGGCGTCGGCACGCTCGACGAATGCGCGCTGACAGTGCTCGCCACGGTGGTGAGCCACCCAACGCCGGCCCGCGCCATCCTGGACAGCGGCAGCAAGGCGCTGTCCAGCGACACACTGGGATTGCCTGAGTTTGGCGAGTTGCTCGGCATGCCCGGCGCCCGCGTCACTGGCTTAAGCGAGGAGCACGGCACGGTCACGCTTGGAAATGGCGCGAGCCTTCGCATCGGCGAGCGCGTGCGCGTGGTGCCGGACCATTGCTGCGTGGTGACGAACCTGTTCGACCAGGTGCATCTGATCGACGGCGACAAGGTGCTGGAGACGCTGCCTGTCGTGGCGCGTGGGCGGATGGGGTGAATGGCGCTTCCCTTCCCCCCTTGTGGAAGAAGGGGGAGCTCAGTTTGCCTGCCGCGCCGCTACCCTGCGCATGGCGATCACCCGGCGGCGGCGGATTTCGGTGCGCATCGCCGTCAAATGCAGGGCGAAGAACAGCACGGTGAAGCCGAGCGCCATCACCAGCAGCGGCCACAGCAGACTGGGATCGATGGTCGGCCCGCCAAGCCGGAACACTGAAGCCGGCTGATGCAGCGTGTTCCACCAGTCGACCGAGAATTTGATGATCGGGATGTTGATGAAGCCGACCAGAGTGATGATGGCGGCAGCCCAGGCGGCGCGGCTGGCGTCATCCAGCGCGCGCGTCAGCGCGATGATGCCGAGATACATCAGGAAGAGGACGAACACAGACGTCAAGCGCGCGTCCCACACCCACCAGGTGCCCCACATCGGCTTGCCCCAGATGGAGCCGGTGATGAGCGCAAGCGCGGTGAAAGTGGCGCCGATCGGGGCTGCCGATTTCAGCGCGACGTCGGCCAGCGGATGGCGCCAGACCAGCGTGCCGAGCGCGGCGACCGCCATGACCGTGTAGCACATCATGGCGAGCCAGGCGAAAGGCACGTGGATGTACATGATGCGAACAGTGATGCCCTGCTGGAAATCCTCAGGCGCGGCAAAGCTCATATAGAGGCCAACGGCAAGCAGGATCGCGGCGATCGACGCCAGCCACGGCACCAGCCTGTCGGCCAGCCCGACAAAGCGCGTCGGGTTGGCAAGATCCATCCAGCCTGCAAGGCGTGAAGTCGTGTCGCTCATGCGGACCTAAATAGACCGGCGGCGGCTTTGGGGCAATCGAGGGAGTGTCGCAGGGGTGAGAAGCGGTCCGCGTTAGCGGACGAAAAGCCAACTGCTTGGCTTTTCGAGCTTCGAACGCCCTGAGCCTGCGAAGGGCCGGGCGGGGGTGCCGATCCTCCCGGCCGGGTCCCCGCTGCTCCGCAGCGTCCCGGCGCCGGCCTTTCATCGTGCCACCGGCACGATGAATTCGCTTACGCGAACCGGCTGCTCACCCCACAACGGGAGAAGGGAAGGCCTTGCACTTAAGCCGCTTCGATATTCACCGTGCGGCTGAGGCGGCGGACTTCCTCGTCGTTGAGCAGGCCGCCGGCGCGCAGCAGGCTGGCGAAACGGCCGTTACGCAGCGACAGTTCGGCGAAGCCGCCCATCTCGACCACCTTGCCCTTGTCCATGAACACGACCAGATCGGCGTCGCGAACGGTGGTCAGGCGGTGGGCGATGATGAAGGTGGTGCGGTTGCGCCTCAATTCGTCGATCGCTTCCTTGACGCGGTCCTCGGTCTCGACGTCGAGCGCGCTGGTCGCCTCGTCGAGCACCAGGATCGGTGCGTCCTTCAGCACGGCGCGGGCAATGGCGATACGCTGACGCTCGCCGCCCGAAAGCTGGCCGCCACGCTCGCCGACGACGGTGTCGTAGCCGGCGCTCTTAGCCAGGATGAAATCCTGGGCAGCGGCAGCATTGGCGGCGGCATGGACTTCGTCATAGGTCGCCTCGGCGCGGCCGACACGGATGTTGTCCTCGATCGAGCGGTTGAGCAGGCCGGCATCCTGGAAGACGGTGGCGATCGAGTGGCGCAGCGACTTGCGGGTCACCGTGCGGGTGTCGATGCCGTCGATCAGGATACGGCCGTGGGATGGCGAGAAAACGCGCTGCAACAGATTGATCAGCGTCGTCTTGCCGGCGCCGGTCGGGCCGACGATGGCAACGGTCTGGCCAGCCTGGACCTCGAACGAGACGTCATCGATCCCCTGCCCCGAATTGCCGAACTCGAAGCCGACATTCTCGAAGCGGATATGGCCGGTGACATTGGTGAGATCGCGCAAGCCATCCGGTTCGGCAGCGTCGGCGGCCGAATCCTCGAGATGGTAGAAGTCCTCCAGCTTGGCGCGGGCTTCCGAAATCTGGTTGGCGAAAGCCGACATCTGGTCGAGGCGAGCGATCAGCAGCGTGGCAAAGCCGGTGAAGGCGATGACGTCGCCGATCTTGAGCTGGCCATGGGTGACGAGATAAGCGCCGATCAGCAGCACGACCATCATCGAAATGGTCGACGACAGGCGGTGCAGCGCATTGGCCATCGCCCACCAGTCGAGCACGGGGTTCTGCGCATCGAGCAGGTTCTTGACGTAGCGGCGCAGCGTATCGGCCTCATGGCCGAGACGGTTGTAGCTCTGCAGCACGGCGACGTTGCTGACCGAGTCGGTCACATGCGCAAACACCTTGTGATAGTGGCGCTCGACGGCGGCCTGGCCTGCCTTGGTGCGCTTCATCACCAGGCGGCCGATACCGACATAGAGAACGCCAAGGCCCATCAGCACCATGGACATGCGCAGATCCATGGTGATCGCGGTGGGGATCAGCAGAGCAAGCGCAACGGCCGTCGACAGATGCTGGCGCATGAATTCAAGCCACAGGCTGAACAGCGTCTCGACAGCGCGCAACAGCGTGTGCAGCGCGTTGGAGGTGCCGCGCTGATGGTGCCAAGCAAGCGGCATGGTGATCACGCGCTCGAACGACTGGCACAGCACTTCGCTGCGGCGCTTGTGGGCAAAACGGTCAGCGCCACGCGCCACCAGCACGAAGGCAATGATGTTGAAGGCGCCGAGGCCGGCCCAGAGAGCCAGCGTCGAAAACACCGAACCCTTATCGGAGATGGCGTCGATCACCCGACCGAACATGATCGGCTCGAGGATGGCGATGATGGCAAGCGCGACATTCGCACCGCAGATCAACGCAACGCGTTTCCTGTCGGCTGCGAGATAACCCAGCGCTCTCCAGTAGATTTGCAGAAGTGACACTTCAGCTACTCCGCCCAAACATTCATTGTGCACTGCACCATTTCTTGACACGTATCGGTTAACGGGTCGCAAAACAATGCCCGTCTACCTCTTCCGTTCCCATTCTGCGAACAAAAGATGACGACGCTGCGAAATCTGCCGTGATCACCTAACGGTTTGAGATAAAAGGTGAAATGTCAGTCTTGCGGCAAAATCATGGCACGTGCCCAAGGCTGCCACATTTTTAATCACCCACGCCCGGCAGCGCCAATACATAAGAAGCAGGGCTGCTTTGCGCCATGCGCATGACCAAATAGAAACGCGCGCCCTGAAAGGCGCGCGCAAATTGGTTCAAGCCTTTGATTTTACGCGGGTATCTTGACGACCACCTCGGTCTTTTCACCAGCTTTCGGCTCAAAGCCGGAAGACTTTGTCTTGGTTCCATTGACTTCAAGCGAGATGGTCTTGGCCTTTTTGTCGCGGATGACGCGAACCTGGACCTCGGCCCCCAGCATCTTGAGCGTTGCCGAGTAACCGTCCCAGTGGCTGGGCAGTTTGGGCTGGAACGTGATCTGCTTGCCGCGCCGCCCGATGCCCAGAATGCCTTCGACGGCGGCACGGTAGAGCCATCCGGCTGAGCCTGTGTACCAAGTCCAGCCACCCCGACCGCCCTTGCCTTCACCCGAATAGATGTCAGCGGCGACGACGTAGGGCTCGACCCGGTAGTGCTCGGCCGACGCATCGTCGAGCGCATGGTTGACCGGGTTCAGCATCGAGAAGCAGCGATAGGCATCGTCGGTGCGGCCCATTTCGGCGAGCGCGATGACGAACCAGGTCGCTGCATGGGTGTACTGGCCGCCGTTTTCGCGCACGCCAGGCGGGTAGCTCTTGATGTAGCCGGGGTCCTTTTGCGTGTTCTGGAAGGCCGGGGTGAACAGCTTGACGATCTTGAGCTTGTCGTCGACCAGCAAGTTCGTCGCCTGCTGCATCGCCGTGGTCGAGCGCGCCGGGTCGCCCTCGCCGGAGAGCACGCTCCACGACTGCGCGATCGAGTCGATCTTGCACTCGTCCGAATTGTGCGAGCCGAGCGGCGTGCCGTCATCGTAGCTGCCGCGCCGGTACCATTGGCCGTCCCAGGCGGTGCTTTCCAGTGCTCGCTTCAGCACGTCGGCGTGCTTCAGCCAGGCCTGCGCCCGCTTGGTGTCGCCTTGCGCCTTGGCGACAGCCGCAAAGTCGCCAAGCGTCTTCAGCAGGAACCAGCCAAGCCATACGCTCTCGCCCTTGCCACCTTCGCCGACGCGGTTCATGCCGTCGTTCCAGTCGCCGCCGAGGATCAGCGGCAGCCCGGCCGGACTGCTGCGCTTGACCGCAAGGTCGAGCGCCCGCGCGCAATGGTCGTAGAGCGAGGCGTGCGTCTTGGATATCTCGGGCGTGAAGAAAGCATCATGCTCGCCCTCGCCCAGAACCTGCCCGTCGATGAAGGGCAGCTGCTCCTCGAGTATCCCTGTATCGCCAGTCACCTCGATGTACCTG
This sequence comes from Mesorhizobium sp. CNPSo 4684, assembly GCF_057784315.1. Lineage (NCBI taxonomy): Bacteria > Pseudomonadati > Pseudomonadota > Alphaproteobacteria > Hyphomicrobiales > Phyllobacteriaceae > Mesorhizobium > Mesorhizobium sp. CNPSo 4684. The sequence continues at coordinate 106,538 of NZ_JBWLUX010000006.1, forward strand.
TTGGTGGCGTGCGCCAGCCAGACCACGTCGTCCGAGATCAGGGTGCGCACGCCGGCGTCGGTGCGCGGCAGCCACCAATGCTGGACGTCGCCTTCGGGGAACTGCCGGCGCGCCGCGTTGAGGATCTGGTCGCGCGCCAGCTTCGGATCATGCGCCAGCAGGGCCAGCGTGTCCTGCAGCTGGTCGCGGAAGCCGAAGGCGCCGCTCGCCTGGTAGAAGGCCGAGCGGGCGCGGATGCGGCAGGCCAGGCTCTGATACGGCAGCCAGTGGTTGACCATGGCGTCGAGCGCCTTGTCCGGCGTCTCGACCTGGATGGTGTCGAGGAAGCCGCGCCAGACGCGTTCATTGTCGGCAAGCCGCTGGTCAAAATCCTTGCCCGAATGGGTCTGCACCAGCGCGCTCGCTTCGGCCGGATTGGCGGCATCGCCCAGCAGCCAGACGAGCGTGACGTCGCCGCCGGCGGGGATGTCGACGTCGCTGGCGACAGCCGCGCAAGGATCATCGCCTGCCTCGACGCGGCCCGACAGGCCGGCGCCGCTGACCACGGCGTGCGGGAAGGCGCTGGTGCCCTGCCTGCCGATGAACTCGCCGCGATCGGCTGTCACCGAATGCACCGGCCCGGCAGCGGCCAGGAAGGCCACCCGGTCGCCGAAATCGAGCCCGTACGGGTTTTGCGCCAAGAGCGCGCCGGTCGCCGAATCCCTCGACGGGATGATGGTGGCCGCCGTGCTCGAACGATGGCTGCCGAGAACCCATTCGGCATAGGCATAGACACGCAGCCGCGCCGGTGCCGAGCCCGAGTTCTGGATGCGCAGCCGCGTGATCTTCACCGGATCGATGGGATCGACCACATGCGTCAGATCCATCGACAGCGGGCCGCGCTTCGACCGGAAGGTCGAAAAGCCCTGGCCGTGCCATGTCTCGTAAGTCATCGAGGGATCGCGCACTACAGCGGCAAGCGGCGAGAACGACTTGCCGCTTGCATAGTCGTAGATGTAGACGCCCTCGCCCGGTCGGTTGGTGACCGGATCGTTCGACCACGGCGTCAGCTGGTAGTCGCGACTGTTGCGGCTCCAGGTGAAGGCGGCCCCCTCAGCCGAGACATGGAAGCCGAACGAGGCGTTGGAGACGACGTTGATCCACGGCTGCGGCGTCGTGCGCCGGCCGGCAAGGCGGGTGACGTAGTGGCGGCCATCGCCTTCGAAACCGCCGAAGCCGTTCCATTGGCTGAGGCCGCTGCCGTCGGCACTGGCGTCAGACGCAGCATGGTATGCAGGCGCCACCGGCACTGGCAGAGCCGTTTCGCGAAGGGTCGCAGCACCCGCCGGCTGCAAGGCATCGCGGGCCTGCAAGGCTGCCGCCTCGGCGCGCTCGATCTGGTCGAAGATGGTGCCGTTACGGGTGTGCAACACGACGCGGGCGACGGCCAGCAACGTCTTGTAGGTCGCTTCGTCCATCAGGTCGCGGCGCACCGCGAAGATATGCTGGCGCGGCCCGAGCTCCTTGCCGCGCAAGCGGCTGTTTTCGCACAGCGTCTCGACCGCGCGCTGCAGATCCTGCACATAGGACGAGGCCTGCTCATTGACGACGACGAAGTCGATCATCATGCCGCGGGCGCGCATATACTCCTGGAAGCGCAGCGCCTGGGCGACGATTTCGAGGTCGGCGACGTCGCCGATGCGGACCAGGAAGATCGGGAAATCGCCGGAGATGCTGGTCGGCCACAGGCTGGACTGCTTGCCCAGCCCCGAAGCAATGGATTCGGCCGGCAGGCGCAGGAACGGATCGGGATAGATCAGATAGCGTGCCAGCTTCTGCACATTGGCGGCGTCGGTCAGGCTGAGGCCAAGGTGGCGGGTCTGCACCTGCGAACGCGTCCAGGCGAGCATCGCCTGGCGAGCGAAGCTTTCGGGATGGTCGAGCCTGGCGATGGCTTCGTCGAGTTCGGCGCGGTTGGCACCAACGGCGGTCCAGAAGGTCAGCGAGATCTTCTTGTTGGCCGGCACCCGCACCTGGCGGCGCAGCGCCGCGACCGGATCGAGCGTGAAGCCATGATGGCCGCCAAGTTTGGCGCCCGGATCGAAAGCGGCGGCCTCGGCGATGGTGCGGCCGCGGCCGATAAAGGCGCGGCGGTCGGTCTCGGCCTCGGCATCGCGTGCCGATCCCGACGGATCGGTGACGAAATGCACCATGGTGAGGTCGGGCTCGTTCTTGTCGCGCTTGCGCCTGGTGGCGAAGATGGCGCCGTTGTTGGCAGCGATCTCGGTCTCGATGAACATTTTCGAGAATGCCGGATGGGCGTTGTCCGAAGCTTCGTTGCCGAGCACCAGTTCGGCAAAGGAGGTCACCTCAATATGCCGGTCGGTAGCGCCGTCATTGTATAGGGTGACGCGCCGTCCTTCGCCATTGCCTTCCGAGATGACGATGCACTCGACCTCCGAACGCAACGAGCCGACCGTTTTGACGAAGCTCGCCTTGTCGTCGGAAAACAGCGTCTGCACTCTCTCGCCGGTCGCCTGCCTCGGCTCGGCGGTGGCCGACCACCAGTCGCCGGTGCCGGCATCCCTAAGGAAGATGTAGGAACCGAGCCGGTCTTCGGTCGGATCGGGCTGCCAGCGGGTGACGGCGAGTTCGCCCCAGCGGCTGTAGCCGGAGCCGGTTGCCGAGACCATCACGGAGTAACGGCCGTTGGACATGACGCTGGTGGCGCGCAGCGCCTTCAGCGGGTCGAGGACAATGCGGGAATCCGGGCTCTCGACCTCGGTCTCGTCCTTCGAGCGCTCGTCGGCTTCTGTCCTGACGGTGGCGGTCGGGATGTCGCGCGGCGCCCTCTCCTGCAGCAGGAGTTCGGCAGACTCGATCACCGGATCGCTGTGGAAGCGGTCACGCAGCCGGCCTTCGAAGATGGCGTCGGCAACGGCGGCGATCGACATGCCGGAATGGTGGGCCATGTAGTTCAGCACGACGGCGTGGTCGGTGCCTTCCGGCACGCGCTGCGGCGTGAAATCGACGGCGTCATAATAGCCGTGCCGGCCCATCGCGCCGATCGAGCGCAGCCGGGCGAGATTCTGGACGGATTCGCGCGGTGTGAACTGCGCTGCAAGGATCGTGGCGTAGGGCGCGATCACCGTGTTCTGGCCAAGACCGCGCTTGAGGCCAAGTCCGGGCACGCCGAAATTGGTGTACTGGTAGGTCAGTTCGCGGTCGCGGGCGTTGTAGGCGGCTTCCGAAATGCCCCACGGCACGTTCTTCGAGCGCGCATACTGGATCTGGCGCTTGATGATCAGCTTGCTGGTCTGATTGAGGATCGAGCCCTGCGGCTCCTTCATCACCAGCGGCGGCATCAGATACTCGAACATCGAGCCCGACCAGGACATCAGCGCGCCCTGGAAGCCTATCTCGACAATCGGCCGTCCGAGCCGGAACCAATGCTCGGTCGGCAGATCGCCCTTGGCGATGGCAAACAGGCTGGTCAGCCGCGCCTCGGACGCCAGCAGGTCGTAGCAGCTTTCGTCGAGCTGGTGTTCCTCGACCCGGTAGCCGATCGAAAGCAGTTTTCGTTCCTGCCGCATCAGGAAGGAGAAATCCATCTCGAAGGCATAGCGGCGGCAGCGCTCGCGCAGCGCCAAGAGCTTGGCGCGCAAGGCCTCGACGGCGTTCTCGTCGCTGTGCGAGTCATGCACATGCGCCTCGCAGGTCGCTTCCAGTCTAGCTGCCCAGTCGGCGATGACGTCGCTGCGCTGCGACCCGGCCTCAGTGTGGATGGCGGTGGCGAGCTTGCGGATCTCGCCGGCCAGCACGGCCAGATTGATGGTCCGGATCGAAGCCATCTCCGGCTGCGCCTTGATGGTCATGACGGCGCGCCGCATGCCGTCGAGGCGGTCGGCCAGTCGCTGGCGCAGCGGCCTGAGCTGACGGCGGTCATCGGGCAGGTCCTCGAGGCTCTCGTCCAGGATGGTCACCGTGTCGAGGACGCCTTCAAAATCGCCCTGCAGGTGGACGGACGGAGCTTCCGCCCACTCGGCGCAAGCAGCCGCCACCGCCACCAGATGCCCCGCGAGATTGCCGCTGTCGACCGCCGAGATGTAGAGCGGATAAAGCGGCTTCAGCGTCGTGGTGTCGTACCAGTTGAAGAGGTGACCGCGGTTGCGCGGCATGCTCTCGATGGTCGTCATCGTCGCGTCGATGCGGGTGATGGCGTCGGAGAGCGCAATCCAGCCGAAATCGCGTGCCGACACCACCGACAGGAGATAGACGCCGATATTGGTCGGTGACGTGCGCGGCGCCACCACCGGCGCCGGGCTTTCCTGGAAATTGTCGGGCGGCAGGTTGTGGTGCTCGGCCGTGACGAAGGTTTCGAAATAGTGCCAGGTGCGGCGCGCCACGGTGCGCAGCGCATGGATATCGGCCTGCGATATGCGCAGACGGTCCTCGGTCTCGGCCGAGCGGCTGATCCAGCAGGCAACGGCCGGCGAGCCGATCCAGAACAGAGCGAAGAAGAAGGCGACAAAGGCGCCGGTGGAATCGGCCAGCACGGGGATAGCGAGACCGACGACGCCGATGATCACGGCGCCATACATCATGCTGTAATAGGAGCCGAGGTCGTTGTCGCCGCCCTTGTGCGCCTGCGACGCCGTGCGCCATTCCAAAAGGTTCTGGCGGCTGACGAACAGGCGGTAGAGCGTGCGCACGATGGCGTCGCCCATCATCCAGGCATTGTGCGCCATCAAAAGCACTTTCAGCGCCACCAGCGCCGTGCCAAAGACGGTGTCACGCGCCAGCGCCGAGAAATGGCCGCGCGGCGTCTGGTCGCCGCTCTTGGGCAAGATGGCGTTGATGACATCGAAAGTCGGCGCCATGAACAGCGAGAGGATGAGCAGCGCCTGCCATTGCGCGGCCTGCGTGAAGGGCAGCAGCGTCCAGCCGGCGATCGCCGCCATCACCCAAAAAATCGGGGTCAGCGAACGGCGCAGATTGTCGATCATCTTCCAGCGCGACAGCGCCGGCACCCCGGAACGCGGGCTGAAGATGAAGCGCAGCAACTGCCAGTCGCCACGCGCCCAGCGGTGATGACGCGAGGCGTCGACCGAATAGCGGGTCGGATAGTCCTCGACCAGTTCGACGTCGGTGACGAGCGCCGCGCGCGCCAGCGCACCTTCGAGCAGATCGTGGCTGAGGATGGTGTTTTCCTCGATGCGTCCCTTCAGCGCCGCCTCGAAGGCGTCGACGTGATAGAGACCCTTGCCGGTGAAGGAGCCGTCGCTGAAGACGTCCTGGTAGAGATCCGACACGGCAAAGACGTAAGGATCGAGACCGCTGTTGGACGAAAAGACGCGCTGGAAGAAAGAGGCGTCGTCGCCGCTGGTGAGCGATGCCGTGATGCGCGGCTGGAGGATGGTGTAGCCGGCGGTGACGACACGCTTTGCCGCGTCGAAATGCGGGCGGTTGATCGGATGGGCGAGCTTGCCGACCAGCGACGACACCGCGTCGCGCGTGGTGCGCGTGTCGGCGTCCAGCGTCATGACGTAGACGACCTTTTCCGGCAGCGGCACGTCGAGCGGCAGGAAGGTGGTGTCGCTGTCGCCGCGCAAGAGAAGGTTCAGCTCGTGCAGCTTGCCGCGCTTGCGCTCCCAGCCCATCCAGGCGCCCTGCGCCTGGTTGTAGAGCCGGCGGCGATGCAGGATATAAAAACGCGGCGCGCCCTCGGAGGGGTAGCGGGCATTGAGCCTGGCGATCTCGTCGCGCGCATATTGCAGGATCTCGATGTCGGCGGTATCGATCTCGGTCTTGGAATCCGGCCAATCGGATAGCAGCGCGAAATGGATTTCGTCCGCGGTATTGGCGAGGTGATGCACCTCGATGTTGCGGATGTTTTCCTCGACATCGTCGCGTGATCCGATCAGCGAGGGAACAACGACCAGCGTGCGTGAGGCAGCCGGGATGCCGTGCTTGTAGTCATAACCAACCAGCCGCGTCGGCTTCAGGAACAGCGAAACGACAGTGTTGAAAAAGGCGAGCGCACCTTCGCTGGCCGGCACAGCAAACAGCGCCAGCATCAACGTGATCGAGGGAACCGAGAGCCCCAGATGGGCAAGCGCATTGCCTGAGACAACCAGCAGCAGCACCGTCAGCAGGAAGACGGGCACCACGATGCCCAGCCAGCCGGTGCTGGTGAAGGCGCGCTTGACAGTCACATAGAAAGGCGGCCGGTAGCCGATCGCCTTTTCCAGATCCGGCCGGCGCGGGCCGACCAGAAAGAAGCCGACATCGGTATGCATGGTCGGATCGGCCGATGCATCCGGCACGCCGGAGGCATCGGTGACGCCGGGGACATGGCCGGCAAGCTCGATCGCCTTTTCGGCGACGCGGAATTCGGAGAGATCCGAGCGGCGCGCCAGTTGCTCGATCGACGTGCGGTACTGGTCACGCGAAAAGAAATCGAGCGCGGCGAAATCGGTGCGCTCGCGCAGCAGCGTGTCGATGCGGCTGACGCCTTCGAACCAGACCGTCCAGTCGACGTCGTTGATAAGCCGCAGGCCGCGGATGATGTTGCCGGTGGTGACATTGCCGCTGGACAGCGTGCGATGCTCGGAAATGATGATTTCCTCGGCGTCGGAGCCGGTCTTCTCGAGCTCGACCTCCAGCCATTCCAGCGCCCTGCCGGCATTTTGCGAGCCGTCGCGCAGGCGGTAGAGCAACTGCGTGGCAAAGGTGGTGTCCTGGGCATGGGCGCCATAGCTCGACAGGATCTTCTGCCGGTCGGCATTGTCGTCGGTCGCCAGAACCCGGTCGGCGACCTCGTTGGCGATGTGGCGCATCTGCCTGGTGCGGTCGACGCGCACGGCGATGCGGCGCAGGTTTTCGATCAGCACGAAGCGCAGCAGCGACGGCAGCGCCCAGAGTTCGCCGATCTTCAGCGGTTCGACCGACTGAAAACCTTCGACGATGGCCTTGAACATGGTCGCCGAGACCGAACTGTCGGAATGGGCGACATAGCTCCAGGCCAAGGCCAGCGCGCGCGGCACGGCCTCGCCATCGGACAGTTTCAGGGTCGGCAACTGCCGGTAGAAACGGCGCGGCAGGTCGCGCTTGACCTGAAAGATGGTCTCCTCGACCAGATAATTGTTGTCGAGCAGCCATTGTGCGGCAGGCGTAATGGTTTCGCCCTTGGCCTGGGCGGCATTGGTCGAGCGGTAGACTTCGAGGATTTTCTTGGCACTGTCGCGGATGCGGGCCTGGAAATCGAACGGCGTCAGGCCGAACAGGTCCTTGACGTCGCCCTTGGCGAGGCTGTCGCCCAGCGCGCGCAGACGCTCTTCTGGCAGGAAATTGGAGCGTATCGGCTCTTCGGTGATGGCCGGGAAGCTGGCGCTGGTCTTTTCGATCTGGGCAGGATTTGTCTGGATATTCATTGAAAATTCCGCATGGGGGACGCGAAGCGGCGTCACCGCCACGGCAATGTCCCTAAAACCGATTCAAATGCAATTGGTTGCATGATTACAATGGCCGAAAGTTTTGCTTCGCACCACTCCAGGAGCGTTATCCCTTCGACATTTCAAGGAGGGGCTTTCGACAACTGAAGGACGAGCACCCCTGTCCTCCCGTCCGCCTTGGAACGACGGAAGGATTCAGGCTTTTTCGTGATCCAGGCAACAGCTTACGCCAGATTTCTCCGGCGTGCGATCATGTTTGGCAACAGGCGTTAATCGTTGCTGGTAGCGCAGCTAGCCCAAGCTGGAGATCCGGATAACGAACACGGTCGTCGGCCGCACCGGTTCCACATGCAATTGCGCCACGTCTGGGCCGATCACGAGCGTGTCACGAGGTCCAAGCCGGGATGGTGTCGGGTCGGTCACGCCGACCTCGCCGTCGAGCGGCAGGATAAGGGTCGTTGCGGTCGTCGGACGGATATCGGTCGGGGCTGAAACCATGAGGCGCTCGACCGTATGGGTCGCCCGCCCGCGGCGGGTCATGACGTTGAGGTCGGTGATGGGGCCAGAGATCAGCGCAGCCGTGGTCGCCACATCGGCGGGGAAGGACAGCGGGGCGGAGGCTCCGGTCACCTCGGCAGGCGGCCGGCCGGCAATGTCGAGGATGATGCCCTCGCCTTCCAGCACGGCAAGCGTGCGGTCGACGCCGGCAAAGCCGGAGAACGGGCCGCCGCCTTCGACACGCGCCATCGAGACGCGCCAGTCGAAGTCGTCAAGCCCGGCACCGTCAGGCACGACGGCGATTTCGGTCGTCGTGCCGCCGCCATTCTTCCACGGCATGGAGCGGTAGTCGGCGGCACGAAGGATGCGCATCGTTCAGCCAATCAGCCGAGAATGCCGGGCAGATTGAGCTGGTGCTCCTTCGCGCACTCAATGGCGATGTCGTAGCCGGCATCGGCGTGGCGCATGACGCCGGTCGCCGGGTCGTTCCACAACACGCGCTCCAGGCGCCTTGCGGCGTCCGGTGTGCCGTCGGCGACGATGACCATGCCGGAATGCTGCGAAAAGCCCATGCCGACGCCGCCGCCATGGTGCAGCGATACCCAGGTGGCGCCCGACGCGGTGTTGAGCAGGGCGTTGAGCAGCGGCCAGTCGGACACGGCGTCGGAGCCGTCCTTCATCGCTTCCGTCTCGCGGTTCGGCGAAGCGACCGAGCCGGAATCGAGGTGGTCGCGGCCAATGACGACGGGCGCCTTGAGTTCGCCCTTGGCGACCATCTCGTTGAAGGCGAGGCCGAGGCGGTGGCGGTCGCCAAGGCCGACCCAGCAGATGCGCGCCGGCAGGCCCTGGAACGAGATGCGCTCGCGCGCCATGTCCAGCCAGTTGTGCAGATGGGTGTTGCCGGGGGTGAGCTCGCGCACCTTGGCATCGGTCTTGTAGATATCCTCGGGATCGCCAGACAGTGCCGCCCAGCGGAACGGGCCGATGCCCCTGCAGAACAGCGGCCTGATGTAGGCCGGCACGAAGCCCGGGAACGCAAAGGCGTTTTCGAAACCCTCGTCCTTGGCGACCTGGCGGATGTTGTTGCCATAGTCCAGCGTCGGCACGCCGGCATTCCAGAAGGCGACCATCGCCTCGACATGCTCGCGCATCGACGCGCGCGCCGCCTTCTCGACAGCCTTGGGGTCGCTGACGCGCTTCTCGCGCCACTCAGCCATCGTCCAGCCCTTGGGCAGATAGCCGTTGATGGGGTCATGCGCCGAGGTCTGGTCGGTGACCATGTCGGGGCGAATGCCGCGCTTGAACATTTCCGGCACGATCTCGGCAGCGTTGCCGAGCAGGCCGACGGATTTCGCTTCGCCGGCCTTGGTCCAGCGCTCGATCATTTCCATCGCTTCGTCCAGCGTCTCGGCCTTCTCGTCGACATAGCGAGTGCGCAAGCGGAAATCGATCGAGTCCGGATTGCATTCGATAGCGAGGCAACAGGCGCCGGCCATGACGGCGGCAAGCGGCTGGGCGCCGCCCATGCCGCCGAGGCCGCCGGTCAGGATCCACTTGCCTTTGAGGTTGCCATTGTAGTGCTGGCGGCCGGCTTCTACGAAGGTCTCGTAAGTGCCCTGCACGATGCCTTGCGTGCCGATATAGATCCAGGAGCCGGCCGTCATCTGGCCGTACATCATCAGGCCCTTCTTATCGAGCTCGTTGAATTTGTCCCAGGTCGCCCAGTGCGGCACGATGTTGGAGTTGGCGATGAGCACGCGCGGCGCGTCGGTGTGCGTCCGGAAGACGCCGACCGGCTTGCCCGACTGCACCAGCAGCGTCTCGTCCTCATTGAGTGTCTTCAGCGACGCGACGATGCTGTCGAAATCGTTCCAGGTGCGCGCGGCCCGGCCGATACCGCCATAAACGACCAGCTCGTTGGGGTTTTCGGCGACGTCCGGATCGAGATTGTTCATCAGCATGCGCATCGGCGCTTCGGTCGTCCAGTATTTGGTGTTGAGCTTGTCGCCGCGCGGCGCACGCACTTCGCGGATGTTGTGGCGAGGATTATTCATCACTGTCCCTTTCGATTAAGGCGGCGGCTCAGCGCCCGGCCCAGTCAATGGCGGTTTGGAGGATTTTCGTCAGCGTGGCGCGCATCGGTGCGGCGAACTCGGCATCATAGGGCACCGGCCAATTGCCCGGTTCACCCTTGCCCTCGGGCTCGCGCAAATAGCCGCGATCGGCAAGTTCCATCTGCAACGCATGGTAGCCGCCTTGCGGGTTGCCGAAATAGCGCGTGATCCAGCCGCCCTTGAAACGGCCGTTGATGACATTGCTTTCACCGCTTTCGGCCATGATCTGGCCGACCAGCGCCTGCAGCGCCGGATCGGCGCTCTTGCCATCATTGGTGCCGAGGTTGAAGACCGGCAGCGTGCCATAGAACAGGCGCGGCAGCACCGACCGGATCGAGTGGCAATCGTAGATGACGATTTTTTCGTGCAGGCCGCGCAGCCTGACGGCCTGGGCCGCCAGAATTTCATGGTAGGGCACGAAATAGGATGTGCGGCGCTGGTCTATCTCCGACGGCGTCGGTTCCGCACCGGGCAAATAGAGTGGATCGCCGTCGAAGGTCTCGGTGGGGCAAAGCGTGGTCGTGGTCTGCCCGGGATAGAGCGAGGCGCCGGAGGGATCGCGGTTGACGTCGATGACGGTGCGCGAGATCGACGTATGCACAACCGTCGCACCGAGGCCGGCGGCAAAATCATAGAGATTGTCGATCCACCAGTCGCAATCGCGGCGGCCGAGCCAGGGCGAGACCAGCCGGTTGTCGATGCCGGCGAGATCGATGCCGGTGTGCGGGATCGACACCAGAAGAGGTGCGGTGCCTTCGGTGACTGTCAGCCAGTCGGTCATGTCAGGCTCCCGAGATCGAAGGTAGTGTTACCGCGCCGGCAGCCTTGATGGTGGCGCCGCTGCGCACCATGGCGATGGCCTTTTCCATGTCCGGGTGGAAATGCCGGTCCGTGTCGAGATGCGGCACCTCGGAGCGGACCAGCTTGCGCACGGCTTCAAGGGCCGCGCTCGACGCCAACGGTGCATGGAAATCGCAGCCTTGCGCGGCGGCCAAAAGTTCGATGCCGATGACGGCCGTGGCATTCTCCACCATGCCGATCAGCCGGCGGGCGCCGTGCGCCGCCATCGAGACATGGTCTTCCTGGTTGGCCGAGGTCGGGATGGAATCGACGCTGGCCGGATAGGCCTTCTGCTTGTTCTCGGAAACCAGCGCTGCCGCCGTGACCTGCGGGATCATAAAGCCGGAGTTCAGGCCGGGCTTCGGCGTCAAAAACGCGGGCATGCCGGAGAGCGCCGGATCGACCAGCATGGCGATGCGGCGTTCCGACAGCGAGCCGATCTCGCAGACGGCGAGCGCGATCATGTCGGCGGCGAAAGCCACCGGCTCGGCGTGGAAATTGCCGCCGGAGAGCGCCGTATCGTCCTCGGCGAAGATCAGCGGATTGTCAGTGACGCCATTGGCTTCGGTGCCGAGCGTATCGGCAGCCTGACGCAACACGCTGAGAGCTGCACCCATCACCTGCGGCTGGCAGCGCAGGCAGTACGGGTCCTGCACGCGCTCGTCGCCAACGCGGTGCGATTCACGGATGGCGCTGCCGGTCATCAGATTGCGCAGCGCCGCAGCCGTCTCGATCTGGCCGGGGTGCTTTCTCAGGAGATGGATGCGCGGATCGAAGGGTGCGTCCGAACCCTTGGCGGCGTCGGTCGACAGCGCACCGGCGACCAGCGCCGACTGGTAAAGCACCTCGGCCTCGAACAAAGCGGCCAGCGCATAGGCGGTAGAGAATTGAGTGCCGTTGAGCAGTGCAAGACCCTCCTTGGCGCCGAGCGTCACCGGCTCCAGGCCGTGCGAGACGAAAGCAACCTTGGCCGGGAAGCGACCATGCGGAGTAAAGCATTCGCCGACGCCGATCATCACCGCCGTCATGTGCGACAGCGGCGCGAGATCGCCGGAGGCGCCGACCGAGCCTTGCGCCGGCACGACGGGGATGACGTCGTTGGCGAACATTGCTTCCAGCAATTCGATGGTTTGCGGCCGCACGCCGGAAGCGCCCTGCGCCAGGCTGGCGAGTTTTAGCGCCATCATCAGCCGGACCACCGCGACCGGCATCGGCTCGCCGACGCCGGCTGCATGCGACAGAACGATGTTGCGCTGCAGGGTTTCGAGGTCGGCGGCCGGAATACGGACGCTGGCCAGTTTGCCGAAGCCGGTGTTGATGCCATAGACCGGCTCACCCTTGGCGACAATGCGGGCGACTGCATCGGCGCTGGCCTTGATCTTCGGGCGACAGGCTGCGTCGAGCTTCGGCACGGCGCCACGGTATATCGCGCGCCAGTCAGCCAGCGTCGCATTGCCGGGCTTCAGGTTGAGTTCGGTCATTGTCCTCTCCAGATGCGGGCATGAAGCGGGTTGAAGCCCATGCGGTAGACGAGTTCGGCCGGGCGCTCGATGTTCCAGATCGCCAGGTCGGCGGATTTGCCTGCCTCGAGCGTGCCGGTCTGGCCGAGCAGTCCGAGCGCGCGGGCGGCCTCGCGGGTGATGCCGGCCAGGCATTCCTCGACGGTCAGGCCGAATAAGGTCGCAGCCATGTTCATGGTCAAGAGCAGCGAGGTCAGCGGCGAGGTGCCGGGATTGTTGTCGGTGGCGACGGCCATCTTGACGCCGTGCTGGCGAAACAGGCCGATCGGCGGCTTCTTGGTTTCGCGAATGAAATAGTAGGCGCCGGGCAGGATCGTCGCCACGGTGCCGGCTTTCGCCATCGCCACAGCACCGGCGTCGTCTGTATATTCGAGATGGTCGGCCGACAGCGCGCCATAGCGGGCGGCGAGTTCGGCGCCGTGAAGGTTGGACAGTTGGTCGGCATGGAGTTTGACCGGCAGGCCGAGTGCCCTGGCTTTGTCGAAGACGCGGGCGATCTGCTCCGGCAAAAAGGCGATGCCTTCGCAGAAACCGTCGACGGCGTCGGCCAGGCCTTCGGCGGCGATGGCCGGCAGGATTGTGTTGGCGACCAAATCGACAAACGCGTCCTTGTCGCCTTTGGCTTCCGGCGGCAACGCATGCGCGCCGAGGAAGGTGGTGCGAACCGTCACCGGCCGCTCCTTGTCGAGGCGCCGGGCCGCGCGCAGCGACTTCTGTTCATTTCCGAGATCGAGCCCGTAGCCCGACTTTACCTCCACCGTCGTGACGCCCTCTGCCATCAGCGCATCAAGGCGCGGCAGCGTCTGCGCAACCAACCCGTCTTCGCTGGCAGCGCGCAAGGATTTGACGGAGGAGACGATGCCGCCGCCGGCACGGGCGACCTCTTCATAGGTGGCGCCGGCCAACCGCATCTCGAACTCGTTGGCGCGGTTGCCGGCATGGACGAGATGAGTGTGGCAATCGATCAGGCCGGGGGTGATCCAGCGGCCTTCGCAGTTGGTGGCCTCGCTGCCCTGAGCCAGGGCTGACGGCATGTCTGCTTCCGGCCCGGCATAGACGATGACGCCGTCGCGGGCTGCGATCGCGCCCTTCTCGACGATACCCAGTCCGGCTTCGGCCATGGTCGCCAGGCGCGCATTGCGCCAAAGGTGAAGGTCCCCTGCCCGGCTTTTGTTCTGTGCCGCCATCATCTTTTTCCGTTTGATTGGATGGCGATTATGTATATACATATTGGAACGCACTGCAAGTGCTATTGTCATCGGAAATTCGGATTCGGAGAAAAACGTGACGGCGATCTTTGCGGAACAGGCGCTGCTGGCCGATGGCTGGCATGACAAGGTGCGGATCTCGCTGAGTGGCGGTCAGATCGCCAAGGTCGAGCCGGGCTCTTCGCCGTGGGCCGGCGACGAGCGGCACGCCATTGTTGTCCCAGGCATGCCGAACTTGCACAGCCACGCCTTCCAGCGCGGCATGGCAGGGCTGGCTGAACTGCGCGGCCCCTCCGCCGACAGTTTCTGGAGCTGGCGCGAGGTGATGTACCGCTTCGCGCTGTCGATGACGCCGGACCAGGTCGAGGCAGTTGCCGCACAGCTCTATGTCGAGATGCTGGAGGCCGGTTTTTCGCGCGTCGGCGAGTTCCACTATCTGCACCACGACCGCGACGGAAAGCCCTACGCCAACCTTGCCGAGATGGCCGAGCGCATTGCCGCCGCATCGGCTGAGACGGGCATAGGCCTGACGCTGCTGCCGGTATTCTACGCGCATTCGTCCTTCGGCGGTGCTGCGCCCAACGAAGGCCAGCGGCGATTCATCAACGATGTGAATCGCTTCGGTCGCTTGCTTGAGAAAAGCCGCGAATCCGTTCGCGCGTTGAATCAGGCTGTCGTCGGCGTTGCCCCGCACAGCCTGCGCGCCGCGACACCGGATGAACTCGTTGCAGTTGCGGCGATGGCGCCGGACGGGCCGATCCACATCCATGTCGCCGAGCAGGTGAAGGAGGTCGAGGACTGCCTCGCCTGGTCCGGCGCGCGGCCGGTCGAATGGCTGCTCGCCAATGCCGGCATCGACAAGCGTTGGTGCCTGATCCATGCCACCCACATGACCGAGACCGAGATCATCGGCATGGCGAAAAGCGGCGCCATTGCCGGCCTGTGCCCGATCACTGAGGCCAATCTCGGCGACGGCACTTTCGCCGCGCCGCTGTTCACCGAACAGGGCGGCCGCTTCGGCGTCGGCTCCGATTCCAATGTGCTGATCGGCCTGCCGGACGAATTGCGCCAGCTCGAATATTCGCAGCGCCTGGCGCATCGCGCCCGCAATGTTCTGGCGGTGGCCGGCGGCTCGACCGGGCGCGCTCTGTTCGACGCAGCCCTCGACGGCGGCAGCGTGGCGCTGGGCGCCGGTCCGTCGCGGATCGCCGCCGGCGGTCCGGCCGATTTCGTCTCGCTCGACCAGAACCATCCCTCGCTTGCCGGCAAGAGCGGCGATGCCATTCTCGATGCCTGGATTTTTGCCAATGGCAGCAAGGTCGATTGCGTCTGGGTGCATGGTAAAAAGCAGGTCAGCGGCGGCCGGCATGCCAGGCGCGAGGCAATCGCCGAGCGTTTTCGCCAAGTGATGATGGCGCTTTCGGCATGAGCATGATCGAGACAGCGGCGGTGGAAGGCGGCGGCTCGCTGCACCAGCGCATCCTGTCCGACATCAGCGAAAAGATTCTGTCCGGCGTCTGGGCGCCGGGCTTCCGCATCCCGTTCGAGCACGAACTGACGGCCGAATACAATTGCTCGCGCATGACGGTGAACAAGGCGCTGTCGCAACTGGCCAAGGCCGGGCTGATCGAGCGCCGCCGCCGTTCAGGCAGTTTTGTCCGCCAGCCGCAGTCGCAGGCGGCGGTGCTGGAAATCCATGACATAAGGATCGAGGTCGAGGCGCTCGGCCTGGCCTATCGCTACGAGCGCGTGACCCGGCAGAAAAGGCGCAGCAGCGCCGAGGATCGTGGCTTGCTGGAACTCGGCGCTGCCGGACGGGTGCTGGCGCTCGAATGCCGGCATTTCGCCGGCAAGCGGCCGTTCGCGCATGAACAGCGGCTGATCAATCTCGCCGCGGTCGCGGAAGCCGCTGAGGAAGAATTTCTCGACATCGCCCCCGGCCCCTGGCTGATCGGCCGCGTGCCATGGAGCGAGGCCGAGCACCGCATCCGCGCGGTAGGGGCGGACAGGCACATTGCCGAAGCCCTCGACATCGCAACCGGCGCGCCATGCCTGGTGGTCGAGCGCCGGACCTGGAGCGCGGAGTATCCAGTGACGCAGGTGAGGTTCACCTACCCCGCGGAGAGCCACACGCTGGTGGCAAGGTTTCGGCCTTCGCAGGGGTAGCGCTTTCTACCCTCCCCCTCGAGGGGAGGGTCGCGGAGCGAGTGCCGCACGGCGGCACTAGTGACGCGGGGTGGGGTCGGTGCAGCCTCGCCGACCCCACCCCGTCTCACAGTCTCCGCTTCGCTTTGACTGTTCGCCGACCCTCCCCTCGAGGGGGAGGGTAAAGCGCCTGCGCCTCAGATCGCAGCCGTAATAATAATCTCGACCGTGTATTCCGGCCCTGCGAGCTTGGCTTCGCCGGTGGCGCGGGCGGGCGTGTTGCCTTGCGGCACCCACTTGTCCCATTCCTTGTTCATCTCGGCAAAGGTGCCCATGTCGGCCAACCAGATGATCGCTTGCAGGATCTTGGTCTTGTCGGTGCCGGCCTTGGCCAGCAATTCGTCGATGGTGGCCAGGATCGACTTGGTCTGCTCGCCGACGCTGGCGCCGGGCGTCCCGACCTGACCGGCGAGGTAAACGGTGTTGCCGTGAATGACGATCTGGCTCATGCGCGGGCCAACATCGATGCGACGAATGCTCATGGGAGGTTCCTTCGTTGGTCGGTGGCGCCTGTTTAGTGGCGCTGCCGGCTTCGGGCAAGGCCGGCTGAACGAAACCGCTTGAGCCAACGCACGGCGAATTGAGCCCGTGCGGTTTCATTTCGGAGCTAATCTGTTGACGTCTGTAATAATATAACATACCAAATCGATCCCCTACCCCAGCCGCGCGGATCGCCGCACCATCCCACCCCTCCGCGCCGAACCTTCGGATACAGACATGCTGCAAACCTCCAAAACCAAACGCCTGCCCGTCACCGTGCTCTCCGGCTTCCTCGGTGCCGGCAAGACCACGCTTTTGAACCACATTTTGTCGAACCGCGAAGGCCGCCGCGTTGCCGTCATCGTCAACGACATGAGCGAAATCAACATCGATGCCGAGCTGGTGCGCGACGGCGCCGACCTGTCGCGTACCGATGAGCGACTGGTGGAAATGTCGAATGGCTGCATCTGCTGCACGCTGCGCGACGATCTGCTGAAAGAGGTTCGCGCGCTCGCTGAACAAGGCCGCTTCGACTATCTCCTGATCGAATCCACCGGGATTTCAGAGCCGCTGCCGGTCGCCGCGACCTTCGATTTTCGCGATGAGAATGGCGACAGCCTGTCCGACGTCGCCCGTCTCGACACGATGGTGACGGTGGTCGACGCGCTCAATCTGCTCAAGGATTATTCATCGTCCGATTTCCTCAAGCAGCGCGGCCAGTCGCTTGGCGAGCAGGACAGCCGGGCGCTGGTCGACCTTTTGGTCGAGCAGATCGAATTCGCCGACATCGTGGTGCTGAACAAGGTCGGCGTCGCCAACTCGCAGCAGTTGGATATGGCGCGGCTGATCGTGCGGGCGCTCAATCCCGATGCCGAGATCGTCGAAGCCGATTTCGGCAAGGTGCCGCTCGACAAGGTGCTCGCCACCGGGCGCTTTGATTTCGATAAGGCGCAACAGAACCCGCTCTGGTTCAAGGAGCTCAACGGTTTTCGCGACCATGTCCCGGAGACCGAGGAGTATGGCATCCGTTCCTTCGTCTACCGGGCGCGAAAGCCGTTCGAGCCAACGAAGTTCCAGGCGTTCATCGATCGCGCATGGCCGGGCGTGGTGCGCGCCAAGGGCTTTTTCTGGCTGGCGACCCGGCCGCATCACGTCGGTGAAATGAGCCATGCCGGCGCGCTGGTCAGGACCGAAAAGCGCGGTCTTTGGTGGGCCGCCGTGCCGCAGGAGCGGTGGCCCGACCATGCCGAATGGCGCGAAAGCATGCGACCCTATCTCGATCCGGTCTGGGGCGACCGGCGCCAGGAGATGGTGTTCATCGGCTGCGAACCGATGGATGAGCGGAAAATCCGCAGCGAACTGGACGATTGCCTGGTCGAGACGGAGGACTTCCGGCCCGAACTGTGGCGCGGACTGCCCGACCCGTTCCCGACCTGGACACATGGCTGAGGTGGATTTTGCCCGGGGGAATGGCTATTTGCGCAAAAGGATTTCCTGTTGCGCGGATTGCCGACCTCGCTCGAGAGTGGCAAGACTCTGCGCCAAACCAGATTGCGAGGATGAGAGCCATGGAATATCGCGAAATCAGCGAGGACTATTCGGTCTCGGGCCAGATCCAGCCCGAAGATGCCGCCGCCATCAAGGCCGCCGGCTTCAAGAGCGTGATCTGCAACCGGCCGGATGACGAGCAGCCCGGTCAGCCTTCGGCCGGCAGCGTCAAGGCGGCGGTCGAAGCCGCCGGGCTGGCCTTCCGCTACATCCCGGTGATCAGCGGCCAGATCACCGCCGAGAATGTCGAGGATCAGGCCGAGGCGCTAGACGCGCTCGAAGGGCCGGTGTTTGCTTATTGCCGATCTGGAGCGCGGTGCACGAATTTGTATGGGCTTATTCAGCAGTCGAAGGGGTGAAGGGTTAGCGCGATTGCCAAGGCCACTTCCACAAGTTGGCGACCCTTCGCGCCCCCTCTGTCCTGCCGGACATCTCCCCCACAGGTGGGGAGATTAGCGCTTCGCCGGTGACGCCTTTCCTGCAACGCTAGCGATTGGCGAAAGCCCGCGCGACATCTGATCTCCCCCCCTCGTGGAGGAGATGTCCGGCAGAACAGAGGGGGCGCTGTCCCGCCGGCTCATCCGATAGGATCCAGGAAAACTAAATCGGTAGCGCGCCGGTCTCCTTCAGCGTCTCCAGCACGATCGCCGTCTTCACATGCTGCACGGATTCGTGCGGCAGGAGCACGCCGTTGACGAACTCCGACAGTGATTTGAGATCGGGCGTCACCACCTTCAAGATATAATCCATCTCGCCGGTCAGCGCATGCGCTTCCTGCACTTCCGGCAGCCGTGCCACGAGTTCGCCGAAGCGCCTGGCATTGTCGCGGTTGTGGGTGGCCAAGGTCACCGAGATGACGTTGACCAGCGAGAAGCCGAGCTTGTCGCGGTCGAGCACGGCGCGATAGCCCTTGATATAGCCGTCTTCCTCCAACCGCTGGCGGCGGCGCGAGCATTGCGACGCCGACAGGTTCACGCGTTCCGAGAGGTCGTTGTTGGTGAGCCGCGCGTCGCCCTGCAAAAGAGCCATTATCTTGCGGTCGAATTGATCGATGCGCGCATCATCCATGGATTTATCTCCAATCATGCATGAATTACGCATGACCTGAGCATTTCAAGCGTTTGAATGCAAGCACCGTGCGGCCGCTCCGCGCTATGATGCGTCATCTCGTGGCCCGATGCGGCCACCATCCGTTTGGAGGAATGCCATGGGTCCCTTCCCGCACGACGCCCCGCCCGCAAAAATCAGCAAGGAAAACCCGGCCGGCACCGACGGTTTCGAGTTCGTCGAGTTCGCGCATGCGGAGCCGCAGAAGCTCGCCGAACTGTTCACCCGCATGGGCTATGTCGCGGTGGCCAAGCACCGCACGAAGGACATCACCGTCTGGCGCCAGGGCGACATCAACTATGTCGTCAATGCCGAGCCGGGCTCGCATGCGATGAGGTTCGTCGACAAGCACGGTCCGTGCGCGGCTTCGATGGCCTGGCGTGTTGTCGATGCCAAGCACGCCTTCGACCATGCCGTGTCGAAAGGCGCCACGCCTTACGAAGGCGACGACAAGGCGCTCGACGTGCCGGCCATTGTCGGTATCGGCGGCTCGCTGCTCTACTTCATCGACGCCTACGGCAAGAAGGGCTCGGCCTATGACGCCGAGTTCGAGTGGCTGGGCGAACGCGACCCGCGGCCGCAAGGCGTCGGCTTCTATTTCCTCGACCACCTCACCCACAATGTCTATCGCGGCCAGATGGACAAATGGTGGGATTTTTACCGCGAGCTGTTCGGCTTCAAGCAGATCCATTTCTTTGACATTGATGGCAAGATCACCGGCCTGGTCAGCCGCGCCATTACCTCGCCCTGCGGCAAGATCCGCATTCCTTTGAACGAATCCAAGGACGAGACCAGCCAGATCGCCGAGTATCTGAGGAAGTACAATGGCGAAGGCATCCAGCACATCGCCGTCGGCACCGATGAAATCTACGCTGCCACGGACAAACTGGCGGCCAACGGTCTGAAATTCATGCCCGGCCCGCCGGAGACCTATTACGACATGTCGTATGACCGCGTGAACGGCCATGACGAGCCGATCGATCGGATGAAGAAGCACGGCATCCTGATCGATGGCGAAGGCGTGGTCGACGGCGGCACGACCAAGATCCTGCTGCAGATTTTCTCCAAAACCGTGATCGGGCCGATCTTCTTCGAATTCATCCAGAGGAAGGGCGACGAAGGCTTTGGCGAAGGCAATTTCCGCGCGCTGTTCGAATCGATCGAGCAGGACCAGATCAAGCGCGGGGTGATCAAGGTGGACGGCAAGGCGGCGTAACGCCCCTAATTACCAACGTCGCGCTGCCCCTCACCTGCCTGCCGGCATCGATGATTTCGCTAATCTCCAGCGTCGCAAGAAGGGCGCCGAGGCTGCAGTCAGCCCTTTCTCCCCGTCACTATACGGGGAGAAATGCCCGGCAGGGCAATGAGGGGCGGCGCCAACATCGGGGATTGGTCGATCACAACCCCAACTTCTCGACCTCTTCCTTCCTCACCTTCAAATCATAATCGAGCAGGAACTCATCGAGCTGCGGCGGCGCGACCGACGTGCCGGACAGCATCGCATGCACCTGGCCGCGATGGTGGATGTCGTGCAGGAAGACATGGGCTAGGATATCGCCGATCTTTTCGGGGATCATACCGTCCTCGCGCCGGTCGGTGATGACGCGGCGGTCGAGATCGGCCTCCGACAGCTTGCCGCAAAAGGCGATTAGCCGCCGGTCGGCCGCGGTCTGGGCGGAAAACAGTGCCTGCGGTTCATCGAACGGCACGTAGTCGTCATGGGCGACGGCGCCGACGCCGCCCTCTTCCAGGAAATCGAGATAGAGATGATCTACCGCAAGGATGTGGTTGAGCGTCGCCTTGATCGACGGAAAGAAGCTGGTGCGTTCGGCTTCGAATTCGCCGGGCTTGAGCTGCAGCACGGCGCGGTAGAGCCGGTCGTTCGACCAGAGATTGTTGCCGGCCATGCGGCGCAGATGATCGAGCAGGGTCACGAGTTCATTCGTCTGACCAGGCCAATGCCTGCCGCCATGACCGCGAAGCCAGCGACAACGATCAGCAACAGCCGGTTCATGCGCCGGCGCATGGCCTGCGTTTCCTCGTCACGCGCCACATTGGTGTTGGTGATGGTGTGGAACATCATCGCCTTGCGCGGGTAGCCGCTGCGGTTGGTCAGATCGGGCGAGCGCGCCTCGATGCGGTAGCTCAACCGAATCGCCTGGATGAACACCGCCAGAATGCCAAGCGCCCAGACGCCGCACAGCAGATAGAACGCCTCGCCCGTCATTGCATTGCCCCTGTTATGCCTGGTATTTCTCGACCTTCTGCTCGATGGCGCCGAAGATTGAATGGCCGGTCTTGTCCTTCATCTCGATACGCACCGTGTCGCCGAAGCGCAGGAATGACGTCTTGGGTTCGCCCGACTCAATGGTCTCGATCATGCGCAGTTCGGCGATGCAGGAATAGCCGGCGCCGCCTGCCGACACCGGCCTGCCCGGCCCGCCGTCCAGCTTGTTGGAGACGGTGCCCGAGCCGATGATGGTGCCGGCAACCAGTGGCCGTGTTTTCGCGGCATGAGCGATCAAAGCCGGGAAATCGAAGGTCATGTCGACGCCGGCATTGGCGCGGCCGAACGGCTTGCCGTTGAGATCGGCGAGCAGCGGCAGGCTGACCTTGCCGCCATCCCAGGCGTCGCCGAGCTCGTCCGGCGTTACCGCGACCGGCGAAAATGCCGAGGACGGCTTTGACTGGAAGAAGCCGAAACCCTTGGCGAGTTCGGGCCCGGTTAGCGCACGCAGCGTCACATCGTTGACCAGCATGGCCAGCCGGATCGCGGCGCGCGCCTGGTCGAGATTGGCACCCATCGGCACGTCGTCGACGATGACGGCGATCTCCGCCTCCATGTCGATGCCGAAGGCTTCGTCGGCCATGCGGATCGGCTCGCGCGGCGCGATAAAGGAATCCGAACCGCCCTGGTAGATCAGCGGATCGGTCCAGAAGCTTGCCGGCATATCGGCGCCGCGCGCTTTGCGCACCAGCTCGACATGGTTCACATAGGCAGACCCGTCGGCCCATTGATAGGCGCGTGGCAGCGGTGAATGCGCGTCATGCTCATGAAAGCGTGCCGACGGCACCGCATTGTTTTCCAGCGATTCCGCGATGGTCGCCAGATGCGGCGAAATCCGCTGCCAGTCGTCGAGTGCCGCCTGCAGCGTGCGCGCCAGGAACGAGGCGTCGGTGAAGCGCGTCAGGTCGCGCGAGACGACGACGAGTTTTCCGTCGCGCGTCCCGTCCTTCAATGTGGCAAGCTTCATGCGGTTTCCTCTCCTGATGCGGCTTTGGCGCCGTCTACGTTCACAACAAGGCCGTCGCGGGCAATCGTCAAGTCACCCACCCACGATTTCCTGACAGCGGCCTCCCAATCGGCCTCGCCGATCGCGGGATCGTCGGCTGGAATGAGGTGGTTGAGCACCAGCCTCTTCACGCCGGCATCGCTGGCGATGCGCCCGGCCTCCTCGGCAAAGGAGTGGCTGGCAAGCAGATGCTCTCTCAGCCGCGCGCCATTGCCGGTCTTGGCGACCAGACGCTCGATGCCTTCCTCAAGCATCGCTTCATGGACAAGGATGTCGGCATTTTTGGCGAAGCCGGCGAGCGGCGGAAAGAAGGCTGTGTCGGCCGAGAAGACGACACTTTTGCCCGCACTCTCGAAACGCAGCGCAAAACAGTCGGTCACCGGCGGATGGTCGACGCGCAGCGCCGAGACCTTGAGGCCGCGCTGTTCGAAAATGTCGCCTTCACCGAACTCGGCGATCGAAACCAGTTCACGAATGTCCGGTCGGCCTTCGTCGACGATGCGGATTTCGATGTCGAACTCCATCGCCTGGCAGAAACGACGCCAGTAATGGCCGGTGCCGGGCGGCCCGAACAGTGTCACCGGACTGGCCAGACCGGCCGTCCAGGCTGTGTGCAGCAACGGCCCCAGTTCCAGCACATGGTCGGAATGCAGATGGGTGATGAAGATCAGGTCGAGCGTCTTCAGGCTGACGCCGGCATCGACCAGGCCACGCGTGACGCCTAGCCCGCAATCGACGACAATGGTTCGCCCGGCGAGTTCCAGCAGCGATGAACTCGGCCATGGCCCACCCGGCCGCAGCGCCGGGCCGCCCTTGGAACCGAGGAGCACTAGCCGGTCGCTCATAGCGCGAGCCTCAAGACCAGTCGCCCTCGACCGTGCCGTTGAAACGCTTCTTCAGATCGGACCAGCAGTCGATGTAATTGTCCTGTCTTGTTTCCAGCTCGGCCCCGTAGCGGGTCAGCATCTGCGGGAATCGGGTCTCGAACATGAACGCCATGGTGTTGTCGAGCTTGACCGGTTTCAGTTCGACACGCGAGGCCTTTTCGAAGCCAGGCGCGTCCGGGCCGTGGGCCAGCATCAGATTGTGCAGGCTGATGCCGCCGGGCACGAAACCTTCCTCCTTGGCGTCGTACTGGCCGTGGATCAGGCCCATGAACTCGCTCATAATGTTGCGGTGATACCAGGGCGGCCGGAACGTGTCCTCCGCCACCAGCCAGCGCGGCGGGAAGATGACGAAGTCGATATTGGCGGTGCCCTCCTCGCCGCTCGGCGCCGTCAGCACGGTGAAGATCGACGGATCCGGATGGTCGAACAGGATGGCGCCGACCGGAGAAAACGTCGCCAGATCATATTTATAGGGCGCATAATTGCCGTGCCAGGCGACAACGTCGAGCGGCGAATGGCCGATCTCGGTGACATGGAAATTGCCGCACCATTTCACCGTCAGCCGGCACGGCGTCTCCTTCTCCTCGAACCAGGCGCAGGGCGTCTTGAAATCGCGCGGATTTGCTAGGCAATTGGCGCCGATCGGGCCACGGTCGGGCATGGTGAGCTTGGCGCCATAGTTCTCGCAAACATAGCCGCGCACTTCGGCGTCGACCAGTTCGACCTTGAACACCAGCCCGCGCGGCAGCACGGCGATCTCGCCGGGCCGAAGCTCGATGACGCCCATCTCTGTGACGAAGCGCAAGGCGCCAACCTGGGGCACGACCAGCAATTCACCGTCGGCGTTGAAGAAATGGTCGTCGACCATCGAACGGTTGGCGACATAGACGTGAGCCGCCATGCCGCTCTGCCCCAGCACGTCGCCGGCCGTGGTGATGGTGCGCATGCCGGCGATGAAATCGGTCGGCTCCTTCGGCATCGGCACCGGGTTCCAGCGGTACTGGCCAAGCGCCAGTTCGTGGTCGCCGACATTGGGAGCGGTCTTCCACAGGGGATAGCTGGCCGCCTTGAAACGCCCGGTGTGCTTGACGCTCGGCCGGATGCGGTAGAGCCAGGAGCGTTCATTGGTGCCACGCGGCGCGGTGAAGGGCGAGCCGGAAAGCTGTTCGGCGTAGAGCCCGTAAGCCGGTCGCTGTGGGGAATTGCGCCCCTGCGGCAGCGAGCCGGGCAAGGTTTCGGTCTCAAAATCATTGCCGAAGCCCGGCATGTAGGAAAAGGCCATCCGATCCTCCCTGATCCCGGCCTCGCGAAACGCTGCTTGCCGGCACTGTTGACCAAACTGGTTTCATTTGTAACCATTGAAAATGTAACTATCAACGGCAAACGCCGCTTCCACGGTGCGCAGATGGAACCTGAAGTCTTAGAGCTGGAAAGCTTCCTGCCCTATCGGCTCTACCGACTTGCCGATGCCGTCAGCCGCGAATTTTCAAAAATCTACCGCGACCGTCACGGCCTGACGCGGCCGGAATGGCGCACGCTTTCAGGGCTTGGACAGCGCGGCACGATGACGGCGACAGCGCTCGGCGAACAATCGGCCATGCACAAGACCAAGGTTTCGCGCGCGGTGGCCGAGCTTGAGCGGCGGCGCTGGCTGACACGCACACCGAACGAGAATGATCGACGCGTGGAGCATTTGGCGCTGACCAAGGCCGGGCTTGCCGCCTATCGTGAGATGGTGCCGCTGGCGAAGGCGTTTGAGCAGGAGTTGCTGGAGAGGCTGAGTGCGGAAGAGCGGTCGGCGATTGTTACAAGCGTCGCGGCGCTGGAGGGTGCGTTGAAAGGAAATTGAGCCGATAGGCTGACGGACAGCGCCCCCCTCTGTCCTGCCGGACATCTCCCCCACTTGGGGGGAGATTAGCGGTTCCAGCGCACCGCTCGTCCTGCACCGTTGGCGATTGGCGAAAGCCCGCGTGACATCTGATCTCCCCCCTCGTGGGGGAGATGTCCGGCAGGACAGAGGGGGGCGCGAAGGAACTCTACGTCTCTATCGACGTGTTCACCAATCCATCACCACCTTGCCCGAACTGCCGCTCCTCATCGCATCGAACCCGGTCTGAAAATCGTCGATGCCGATGCGGTGCGTGATCAGACCCGACACGTCCAACGGGCCCTGCACCAAGGCGATCATCTTGTACCAGGTCTCGAACATCTCGCGGCCGTAGATGCCCTTGAGGTGCAGCATCTTGAAGATGACCTTGTTCCAGTCGATCTCGAAACCGGTCGGCGCGATGCCCAGAATGGCGATCTTGCCGCCATTGTTCATGGTGTCGATCATGTCGCGGAAGGCGGGCGCGGCGCCCGACATTTCGAGGCCGACGTCAAACCCCTCGGTCATGCCGAGCGCGGGCATGACATCCCTAAGCTTTTCCTTCGAGGCGTCGACGACATGCTGGACGCCGAGTTTTTTGGCCAGCGCAAGCCGCACCGGATTGATGTCGGTGATGACGACTTTTCTGGCACCGACGCATTGCGCCACCAGCGCGCCCATGATGCCGATCGGCCCGGCGCCGGTGACCAGCACGTCCTCGCCGACCAGATCGAAGGACAGAGCGGTATGCACGGCATTGCCCAGTGGATCGAAGATGGCGGCGATCTCGTCGGGCACATCGTCGGGGATGGGCACGACATTGTGCTGCGGGATCGCGAGATATTCGCCGAAGGCGCCGGGACGGTTGACGCCGACGCCGAGCGTGTTGCGGCAGAGATGCCCTCGCCCAGCGCGGCAGTTGCGGCAATGGCCGCAGACGATGTGGCCTTCACCGGAGACGCGCTGGCCGACCTTGTATTCGGTGACTGCGGCGCCGAAATCGGCAACCGTGCCGACAAACTCATGGCCGGTCACCATCGGCACCGGCACGGTCTTCTGCGCCCACTGGTCCCAATTGTAGATGTGCACGTCGGTGCCGCAGATCGCGGTCTTCTTGATCTTGATCAGCACATCGTTGGGGCCGATCTCCGGCACCGGCACCTCTTCCATCCAGATGCCCGGCTCGGCCTTGGCCTTCACCAGCGCCTTCATCATGTTCGACATTCTTTTGTCCCTTGAATCCTTTGATCCGGAATCGCTTTTGGCGGCTCAGGAAATGACGCCCAGTTCCCGGCCGACCGCCGCGAATGCCGCCACGGCGCGGTCGATATCAGCGCTGGAATGCGCCGCCGACATTTGCGTGCGGATGCGCGCCTGGCCTTTCGGCACCACCGGGAAGGAAAAGCCGATGACATAGATGCCGCGCTTCAGCATGCGCTGTGCCATCTCCTGCGCCAGGCTGGCATCGCCCAGCATCACCGGGATGATAGGATGATCAGCACCGGCAAGCGTGAAGCCGAGCTTGCCCATTTCGGACCTGAACCGCGCCGCATTGGCATATAGGCGCTCGCGCAAGGCATCGCCATTGCGGATCAGCTCGAACACCTTGATCGAAGCGCCGGCGATCGCCGGCATCAGCGTGTTGGAAAAGAGATAGGGCCGCGAGCGCTGGCGCAGCCAGTCGACCACCTGGCTTTTGCCGGAGGTGTAGCCACCGGAGGCACCACCGAGCGCCTTGCCGAGCGTGCCGGTGATGATGTCCACCCTGCCCTCGACGCCGCAATGTTCGGCCGAGCCGCGGCCGTTCTTGCCGACGAAGCCGACGGCATGGCTGTCGTCGACCATCACCATGGCGTCGTATTTTTCCGCGAGATCGCAGACGCCTTTCAGATTGGCGATGATGCCGTCCATGGAAAACACGCCGTCGGTGGCGATCAGCCGGAAGCGGCAGTCCTTCGCTTCCTTCAGCCGCGCTTCGAGGTCGGCCATGTCGTTGTTGGCGTAGCGGAAGCGCTTTGCCTTCGACAGCCGCACACCGTCGATGATCGAGGCATGGTTGAGCGCATCGGAGATGATCGCATCCTCCTCGCCGAGCAGCGTTTCGAACAGGCCGCCATTGGCGTCGAAGCACGAGCCGTAAAGGATGGTGTCGTCCAGGCCGAGGAAGGAAGAAATCGTCGCCTCAAGCTGCTTGTGCTCTTCCTGCGTGCCGCAGATAAAGCGCACCGAAGCCATGCCGTAGCCGTAGCGGTCGAGCGCGCCTTTGGCTGCCGTGCGCAATTCGGCGCTGTCGGCGAGGCCGAGATAGTTGTTGGCGCAGAAGTTCAGCACCTTGTCGCCGCCGACCTCGATCTCGGCCGACTGCGTCGAGGTGATCACCCGCTCGGATTTGTAGAGCCCGGCCGATTTCAACCCTTGCAGTTCATTGTCGATATGGGAGAGGAATGCCGCGCTCATGATCAGGTCCTATTGAGATTGGCGGCGACTGTCGCGCCCCCTGAATGAAAAATCCACCGTAAATGCGACCGCTTCGGTGGCGCGGCAAGCTCAACTTTGGCGCGATCCGATCGCAAAACCAGCATGTTGGAGTAGCAGCTGTGCAAATATGGCCATGCCGCGAAAGAACATGATAACCATTTCGGCAGCTTTCATTGACTGCTGAAGCAACAATTCCGCCGGCTTCGAGACCTGTTAACCCTTTCAAGCCAATGGTCTTCTCGCCATGAATCCGTGGCGGAAATCCGTTCGACCGAGGGGTCACCTAGAATATGTCGCAGCAGCCGGCGCAAACCGTCTCGGGCAAACTCATCCTGCTGATCAAGACCGGCTACTGGCTGGCGCTGTTGATCATCGCGGCCATGGTGATGGCCTCCTTCATCCTGCTGCAGCAGATGATGGCGGCCCAGCAGCACAACCACACTCTGCTCGATATCGTCAGCACCCAGAAGGCGCTGTCGCAGCGCATCGTCTTCCTGGCAAGTGCAACCGGCTCCGCCTCGCGCGACAAGCAGCCGGCCCTGGTTTCTGCGCTGAAGCAGGCGACCACCGAGTTCGAGACAAATTACGATCTGCTGCTCGAGCAGACCGGGGCCGATCCCAAGTCGCCGGTACGGTCCGATCCGAAATCGATCGAAAACGTGCTGTTCGCCAAGCCGTTCCACCTCGACTATTTCTCGGTCGGACTTATCGCCAATGGCGAAAGGCTGATCTCGTCCTTTGAGTCCCAGCTCTCCGGCAAGGCCGCCTACAAGGGTGGCGGCGAGCGCGTCAATCTCGACGCCTCCGTCGCCAACGCGACGCTGTCGGGCTATGCCGCCCTTGGCCAGCGTATCAGCGCCTTCGCCGACGAGCGGTCGGAAAAGCTCCTCGATCTCCACCGCACCTTGTTCTACGCCACCATCGGCGTCATCGTGCTGGTCGCGCTTTTCATCTTCCGGCCGATGTCAAAGGCGATCCTGCGCAAGACGCATGAGCTTATTGACGCCCGCAATTCGATGGCCTTCATCGCCGTGCATGACGGGCTGACCGGCCTGCACAACCGCACCTTCCTGACCGATCACTTCGAAACGCTGATCAAGGGCGCGCATCGCCGGCGTGAAAGGCTGGCGGTGATCCAGCTCGATCTCGACCGGTTCAAGCAGATCAACGACACGCTCGGCCACGCCGCCGGCGACTATGTGCTGGTGGTCACCGCGCAACGCATGCGCGATTCCTGCCGCGCCTCGGATCTGTGCGCGCGTCTTGGCGGCGACGAATTCGTGATGATCCTCAATGGCGCCGGCGGCACTGAGGACATCAACATGTTGGCCAGGCGCATCCTCGAACAGATCAACGAGCCGATCATGTTCCAGGGCACGACCATCCTTCCGGGCGCCAGCGCCGGCATTGCCGTCTATCCCATCGACGCCGACAATGCGGCGGATCTGCTCGTCCACGCCGATCTCGCGCTCTACTCGGCCAAGAAGCTCGGCGGCGGCAGCTTTTCGTTCTTCTCCGAGGAACTCAGGCGCGAGCTCGACTACCGCAAGCAGCTCGAGCACGACATCAGGGTCGCCATCTCTGAGAATGCTTTCCAGGTCTATTTCCAGCCGCAGGTGTCGCTGACCAATGGCGCCATCAGCGGCATCGAGGCGCTGGTGCGCTGGAAACATGCCGAGCGCGGCATGATCTCGCCAGCCGAGTTCATTCCCATCGCCGAAAAATGCGGCTTCATGCCCGAGATCGGCCGCATCGTCTTTGCCAAGGCGATTGAACAAGCAGCCGAATGGGACCGCGCGGGCATTGCGTTCGGGCGGCTTGCCGTCAACGTGTCGGGCACTGAACTGCGCGAACCCGACTTCGACCGCTTCCTGTTCGCGACGCTGGAGAAGGCTGGGCTGTCGCCCGACAAACTGTCGCTGGAGATCGTCGAATCCGTCATTCTCGACGACGAGAAGACCGGCATCGCGGCCAAGCTGCGCCACATCCGAGCCGCCGGCGTTCATCTCGAACTCGACGATTTCGGCACCGGCTATGCCTCGCTCAGCCATGTCAACCCGAACGAGATCGACCGGTTGAAGATCGATCGCCGCTTCGTCCAGAACATCAACGAGAATGGCGACAACACCAAGATCGTGCGCGCCATCACCGAGCTTGCGCGCGGCCTCGGCATCTCGATCGTCGCCGAGGGTGCGGAAACCGAGGCCGAACTCGATTCGCTGATGGCGATCGGCTGCGACCAGGTGCAGGGCTATTCCATCGCCTTCCCGATGCCGCAGGACAAGGCACGCGAATGGCTGCTGGCGCGCAGCCCGAAGAAAGCCAAGCTGAAGGTGCTGCAGGGCAATTTAGCCTAGACTATTGCCACACCGGTGCCGGTCATTTGGCCGGCGCGGCATTGGCCCGCAACACCGCCAGCACCTCGGCGAACTCCGCCAGCCGGTCGTCCGGCAATCCGGTGCGCAGCCGCTTGTCGAAGATGAGAGCCGCCGCGCGCAGTTTCACGAACATTGCCTCGCCTGCTACGGTCAGCTCGACCAGATGAACCCGGCGGTTGTCGGGATCGCGGCGGCGCGTCAGCAGGCCTTGCGCCTCCATGGTGTTGAGATGGTGGGTGAGCGTGGCGCCCTGGATGCCGATCATGCCGGCAAGCTCGCGCTGATTGGCGAGCTCGCTCGACTTGACCGAAAGCAGGGTCAGCCACACCGGCAGCGTGCCGCCGGCCTCGACCAAAGCGGCGTCAAAAGCCTGCGCTACCAGCTTGGATGTACGCGCGAGATTCATGCCGACGGGCGGGCGGTCAAAGGGAGTCATGAGCCGACAGTAGAACAAGGGACCGAGCGAGGGAACGCAGCATTATTCATTGACATCGAATCATTCGATGTCTAACTATATCACCTGTCGTTGCTAACGTTATCCGCGTTGCCTTGAGCCGGACCGAGGGCCAGTTTTGGCGACGTTCATTGGCGATGGGGCAAGGAGGAACCATGCAATATGTCTACATCTTCGTTATGGGCCTTCACGTCATGGCCGGCGTGTTCTGGGCCGGCACCACCATCACGCTTGCCCGCGATCCCGAAATCAAGGCCGAGCGTTTCATCCAGCCGCAACTGGGCTCGGCGGGCGTGGTGTTCCTGACCGGCGCGCTGCTCTGGTATTTCTTCCATGGCGCCTATTTCGGCTCGATGGAAATGGTGCTGGCGCTGGGCATCCTGGCCGCCTTTGCCGCAGCCGGCGTTCTCAGCGTCGTGGTTCGCAAGACCAGCCGGCAGCTTGCGGGCGCGGACGCCGCAACGGAGAGGGCTTTGCGCACCAAAATGGCTGGTGGCGAGCGCATCGCCGCATGGCTGCTGGTGCTCACCGTACTTTGCATGGCGACCGCCAGGATGATTTGAGCCTTGCCGCGCCACGTCAGCTTGAAGCTTTCCGCATCGCACGTCGCTTGGCTCCAGGCCGGCGACGTGCGCGGCGCGCAGATCGAACCGATGTGCAAGGTGGCTCTCCGCACAGAGGCTCGACTGCGCGCCAACAGCCGGGCCGGGAATGGGCTCAGATCCGCAAGCCGAACCTGATGCCGTCATAGATGGCGGCGTGGATGTTGCGCGAGGCGACTGCATCGCCAATGCGCAACAGCACGAAGCTGCCCTGCGGGTTGCGCTGCGGAAAAATGTCGCCGCCGCCGACCAGCCGCTCGTAGTCGATCGCGCCGCCGTTTTTCGACAACGGCTTCAGCGCGAGATAAAGATCGTCGAGCGGGGCTGTGCCATGTTCGACCACCACCTGGTCGACCCGCCTTTCGCCGCGCCAGCCATCGGCAAAGTCGGAGGCCAGTTCGGCGACCAGCTGGTTGCCCTCTCGCCGCACCGAGCGCAGCCTGGTGTTGATGGTGATGGTGACGCCCTTTTCCTGGAAGGCACGCATATAGGGCACGTGGTTCATGCCGCCCATTTCCGGGGCGAAGAACCGCTCCGGCGAGACGAGTTCGAGTTTCGAGCCGGCATTGGCGATCAGCTCCGCCGCGCCCATGCCCTGGTGACCGCCATTGTCGTCAAAGAGCAGCACGTTCTCCGCCGGCTTGACGCTGCCGGCCATGATGTCCCAGCTCGAGGTCACGAGATTATCGCCTGCTGTCAGCGGCGGGTTCTGCGGCAGGCCGCCAGTAGCGATCACCACCACATCGGGCGCCAGCGCCAAGACATCGCCCTGCTCGGCCCAGGTGTCGTAGCGGATCTCGACGCCGAGCCGGTCGAGTTCGGCCAGCCGCCAGTCGATGATGCCGATCAGCTCCTTGCGGCGCGGGTTCTGCGTCGCCAGCCGAACCTGCCCGCCGGCCTGAGCGGAGGCTTCGAGCACCGTGACGTCATGGCCGCGTTCGGCCATGACGCGGGCAGCCTCCAGCCCACCTGCCCCCGCGCCAACGACGACGACTTTCCGCTTCGGCCCTTCGGTCTTGACGATGATGTGTGGAATTTCGGCCTCGCGGCCGGTCGCGGCATTGTGGATGCACAGCGCCTCGCCGCCTTCATAGATGCGGTCGAGGCAATAGGTGGCGCCGACGCAAGGGCGTATCTCGTGCTCGCGGCCTTCCATGACCTTCTTGATGATGTGCGGATCGGCGATGTGGGCGCGGGTCATGCCGACCATGTCGAGTTTTCCCGTCGCGATGGCATGGCGCGCGGTGGCGACATCGGAAATGCGCGCCGCATGGAAGGTCGGAAATTTCGTCGCCGCCCTCACCTCGCCGGCGAAATCGAGATGAGGCGAAGAGCGCATGCCGGTCACCGGGATGACCTTGGTCAGTGCCGCATCGGTCTCGATCGAGCCGCGGATGATGTTGAGGAAGTCGACCTTGCCGGAACCGGCGAGCCGCTTGGCAATCTCGACGCCCTCTGCTTTCGACAGGCCCTTTTCAAAATCCTCGTCGGCGACCATGCGGATGCCGACGACGAATTTTTCGCCGACCGCCGCCCGTACGGCACCCAGCACCATGTCGGTGAAGCGCAGCCGGTTGTCGAGCGAACCGCCGAACTCGTCGTCGCGGTGGTTGGTGGCCGGCGACCAGAAACCGTCCATCAGATGGCCGTAGGATTCGAACTCGATGCCGTCGAGGCCGGCCGCCTGGCAGCGTTGGGCGGCCGACGCATAGTCGGCGACGATGCGCTCGATGTCCCAGTCCTCGATGGTTTTTGGAAAAGCGCGGTGCGCCGGTTCGCGCACCGGCGAGGCCGACAGCACCGGCAGCCAGTCGGCCTTGTTCCAACCGGTGCGGCGGCCAAGATGGGTGATCTGGATCATCACCTTGCAATCGTGCTCGTGGCAGGCGTCGGCAAGCTCGGCCAGCCATGGCACGATGCGGTCGTCATAGACATGCAGATTGCCGAAGGCGGCCGGGCTGTCGCGCGAGACGATGGCCGAGCCGGCGGTCATGGTCAGCGCCATGCCGCCCTTGGCCTTTTCGGCATGGTAGAGCCGATAGCGCTGTTTCGGCATGCCGTCCTCGGAATAGGCCGGCTCATGGCTGGTCGACATCACCCGGTTCTTCAGCGTCAGGTGCTTGAGCTGATAGGGCTGGAGAAGCGGATCGTTGGAGGTCATCGTCTTCCTGCATTTTCATTAGTGTCGGAGCAGCATGCGCTGCTCCAGTTCTTATTTAAGCATCGGATCTATCCGAAAACCGCTGCACATTTTTCGGTCCGGTGCTAATGAGCGCGGAAAATCCAAGGACAACCGCTTATGATCGATACAAAAACCCTTACCCAGCTCGGCGCGCACGTCGAGACGCCACAAAGCCCCGAAACTGCGGTCCTCGAGACCGTGCCGTTCCAGCGCGGCGACGGGCCGCCGGCAATCGTGCGCTTCACCTGTCCGGAATTCACCTCGCTCTGCCCGGTCACCGGCCAGCCGGACTTTGCCCATATCGTCATCGACTACGCACCCGATGCCGCCCTGGTGGAATCGAAGTCGCTCAAACTGTTCATGACCTCGTTTCGCAACCATGGCGCTTTCCATGAAGACTGCACGGTGATGATCGGCCGCCGCATTGTGGCGGCGACCAAGCCGCTGTGGTTGCGCATAGGCGGCTATTGGTATCCGCGCGGCGGCATTCCGATCGATGTCTTCTGGCAGACGGGGGCGCCGCCTGAAGGCGCCTGGCTGCCCGACACCGGTGTTGCCCCCTATCGCGGAAGGGGCTGAACTCGTCTCTCATTCGCACTGATACTGGCTGAGCGCCCATTCGCCGGTCACCGAGAGCAGGTCGGATATCTTCCAGGCGCCGTCGACCTTCTTCAGTTTCCACTCCAGCCGATGCTGATTGCCTTCGACGACGAAGGCGACCACCACCTTGGCCTGATCACCATTGACGGCCTCGATGCTCTTCAGGCTCTTGTCGATTGCAAGCTTGTCGTAATCGGCGTTGTCGAGCGCCATGTTGGGGTCGAGACATTCGCCCTGCCCCGACGCCCGCAGCGCATCGCTCTTGTCGAGCACGGTCTTGGCCGGATCGACGAAGTTCTTGCGCTCGGTCGGATCGAGCTCCAGCCCGAGATGTTCGTAGAACGGCTTGACGACTGCCGTCGGCGAGCCCGGCAGGATCGGTGCGGCCGGCTCGGATGGCGGCCATGCCAGGGGTGGCGTTGTCGGCTCCACCGCATCCCCGGGTGGATTTGCAGGCGGTGCGCCGCCCGGCACTGTCTCGGCCGGGGCATTTGCGGGTGGCGGACCCAGCAGCCCTTGAGCGGCGGCGCTGCTCATACCCACCGCCAGCAGGCACAGAGTAGGCAGCGCCAGGGCGAGACGGCGGAACACTGGATCACTCCGGCGCTTTGTCGGGTATGCATTCGAGCGCGCTCAGCGTCCAGTTGCTGGTCCTCGAAGTGATGTCGGCGATCTTCCATTTGCCGTCGATTTTCTTCAACGACCACAGCATTTCGCGTTTGGACTCATCGCCTTCCGCAAAAAGGCTGAACGTCGCCGTCACCTCGGCTGTATCGCCGTTGACGGACTCGGCCAGCTTCAATGTCTTGGCAATCGTCTTCTGGTCGAAATCCTGGGCGTCGAGGCCGGGATCGAAGTCGAGGCAGGCGACCTCATCGGGCTTGTTCTTCTGCGCCTGGTCGTTGAGATCGAAGAGTTTCGTCACCGGCTCGGTGAAGCGGTCGCGGTATTTGGCGTCCCCTTCGAATTTCACTTCAGGGACATAAAAGAACTTCACGGCGTTCGAAGCCGGCCCGGCCGCGGCTGCGGCGGGCAAGGCCATCGAAAGGGCAGCGGCCAGCACTATCGGTCTCATGCAGGAATCTCCGGATGTTCGGCGGCAAGGTGGCAATACCACACATCCTGCATATCGGCTTTTTTGCGGCTCATGAAGTCCTTGCGTGCCGTCTCAGCCGTCCAGCCAGACGTTCTGGAAGTCCATTTCGTAAGTCTGGTGCATTCCGTAGTTCTTCACCTTCTTGCTCATGTGGCAGTAGAGCTTCTGCCAGAACGGCTGGATGATGACGCCGGAATCCTGCAGGATCTGCTCGACGTCCTTCATCACTTCCTTGCGCTTGTCAGGATCGGCCAGCGATAGCGCCTGCTTCAGCTTGGCGTCGAAGTCCGGGTTGGCATAGGCCGTTTCGTTCCAGGCCTCGCCCGAGCGATAGCCAAGCGCCAGCACCTGCACGCCGAGCGGCCGCATGTACCAGATGGTCATCGAGTACGGATACTTCGTCCAGTCGTTCCAGAAGGTCGAGCCCGGCAGCACCGTACGCTTCACCTTGATGCCGGCATCGCGCAACTGGCCGGCGATCGCATCGCCGGTGTTCTTCTGCCATTCGTCCTCGACGGTGATCAGCTCGTGCTCGAAGTCGGCCTGCCCGGCATCCGCCATCAGCTTCTTGGCGGCGGCGGCATCCCGCGTCTTCTTGGGCAGCGGATAGTATTCGGGATGGATCGGGGCGACATGGTGGTTTTCGCCGACCGTACCGCGCCCGGCGTAGCCGAGTTGCATGACGGCATCGTTGTCGACGGCCATCTGCAGCGCATTGCGCACCCGCTGGTCGTCATAGGGCTTGTGGGTGATGTTGGTGCGGGCAACGAGCGTGGTTGCCGTTGCGACCTCCGATTTCACCAGATCCATCTTGTCGAGGGCATCGATGAAGTCGGCCGGCGTTTCGAAATTGAGGTCGATCTCGCCGGATTCGAAGGCATTCAGCGTGGCATTGAAGTCGGTGCCGTAGTCGATGAACTCGACACTGTCGAGCGGCGTTTCGCCACCCCACCACTTGCCGTTCTCGCGACGCTTGACGACCGCCTTCGAACCCACCGCATAGGACACCAACTCGAAAGGACCGGTACCGATCGGCTTCTTGATCGGGTCGGCGCCATCCTTGTCGAAGTCGCGATGCACGACCAGCGCCGGATAGTCGGTCAGGCCCGGTATGATCGCGATGTCGGGTTCGCCGAGCTTCAGCTTGACCGTGAGGTCATCGACCTTGGTGATGGCGCCGTCCTTGGCCTTGCCGGTCTTTGTGTCGATCAGCGCGCCGACGCGTGCCGCCATGGAATTGCCGGAAGCACCCTTCTCGCACCAGCGGTTCAGATTGGCGACCACGTCGTCGGCGTTGAAGGCATCGCCATTGTTCCAGGTGATGCCTTTGCGCAGATGCAGCGTGTATTCGGTGGCGTCGTCGTTGACGTCCCAGCTTTCGAGCAGGACCGGCTCGAAAGTGAACTGGTGCGTGTAGCGGACGAGCGGCTCCAGCCAACAACGGGTGACGTTTGCCATCTCGGTCCAGTCATAGGTGCGCGGATCCTTCTGCGCCTTGACCGACATGGCGACATGCAGCGTTCCACCCTTTTTCGGTTCATCGGCCAGGGCCT
Source organism: Mesorhizobium sp. CNPSo 4684 (assembly GCF_057784315.1). Classification (NCBI taxonomy): domain Bacteria; kingdom Pseudomonadati; phylum Pseudomonadota; class Alphaproteobacteria; order Hyphomicrobiales; family Phyllobacteriaceae; genus Mesorhizobium; species Mesorhizobium sp. CNPSo 4684. The sequence continues at coordinate 142,881 of NZ_JBWLUX010000006.1, forward strand.
TTGTCGGCGCGGCAAGGCCGATCATGCCGTAGGCGAAAGCCGTCGATGCGCCGAAGGCGCTGGCCAGCGCCAGGAATTCGCGCCGGTCCATGCGGCCCGCACGCGTCTCTTTCGCCATTGCCTCGATAGCGCCCGGCACGCGGTCGCCATTGCTTCTGAAGAGCGTCATGTTTTCCTCCCTGGGTTGTTCCGTCAGGTCTTCGCCTGTCACATCAACTAACGCTGTCCGGCAGAATTTCCTCTCGCCGCGCGATCAAATCCCTGAGGCCCTCGGCGACGCCCTCATCCAGCTTCGGCTCCTCATAGTCGGCGAGCATGTTGCGAGCTTTCTCGCGGCCGCGCGTGTCGTGGTCCTTCGCGCCTTCGGCCTTCCACTGCTCGTAGGAGTTGAAGTCCATGATGGTGGGCATGAAGAAGGCGGACTCGAAATGCTCGAGCGTATGTTGGGTGCCAAGGAAATGACCCTGCGGCCCGACCTCGCGGATCGCAGCCATCGCCTCCTTGAAATCGTCGAACGCCAAGCCGCCGGCATATTTGTACCAGCCGACAAGTTGCTCGCAGTCGGTGGCGAATTTCGAATAGCCGCAGGTGAGCCCGGCTTCGAGCCAGCCGGCGGAATGCCAGATGTAATTGGCGCCGGCGAGGATCGCGGCATGCATCAGCATGTTGGATTCGTAGCCTGCCTGGGCGTCGTTGAGCTTGGAGCCGACATGGAAGCCGGAGGTGCGCCAGGGCAATTTGTATTTCCGCGCCAGCGCGCCCATCAGATACATCATCTGTGCCGCCTCCGGCGTGCCGCCCATCGGGGCGCCTGTCTTCATGTCGACGGTCACCATGAACTGGCCGTAGATCTGCGGCGAACCTGGGCGGATGAGCTGCGTGAAGGCGACACCGGCCAGCGCTTCGGCATTGACCTGCGCCACCGCGCCGACGGCCGAGGCGGACGTCGAGGCACCGCAGAGCGCGAAGGGCGCCAGGATTAGCGGCTGGTTGTGGCGCGCATAGACTTTCATCGCGTCCAGCATGGTGGCGTCCCAGACCAGCGGCGAGTTGCAGTTGGTGATCGACACCAGCACCGGATTTTCGCGCACGAACTCTTCGCCAAAGACGATGCCGGCCATTGCCATCGTGTCCTCGGCCCGTTCCTTCGAGGTGACGATGCCCATGAACGGCTTGTCGGAGTGCTTCAGCGCCGAGTGGATGATGTGCAAATGCCGCTTCGGAACCGCGATTTCCATCGGCTCGCAGATAATCGAGCTCGACGAGTGCAGCGCCGGCGCCATGTAGGCGAGCTTGTGGAAATTGTTGAGGTCGGCGAGCGTGCCGTAGCGCCGGTTGTTGTCGAGGTCGCGCACATAGGGCGCGCCATACATCGGCACGAAGACGGAGTTCTTGCCGCCAACGCGGACGGTACGCTCAGGATTGCGCGCATTGAGGGTGAACTCGGACGGGACCTTCGAGACCAGCTCCATCAGCAGGCCGCGGTCGATGCGGACGCGTGTCTCGGACACGTCGGCGCCCGCCGCCTTCCACATGGCGATGGCTTCGTTGTCACGGAACTCGCAGCCGACCTCCTCGAGGATGGCGAGCGACTCCTGGTGGATAAGCTCCACCGCCTCATCCGGGACCATCTGATAGGTAGGGATCTCGCGGACCAGGGTCGGGAACGAGGTGACGGGGGCGCTCCTCAGCGCCTTGCGCCCGAGGCGGCCGCCGCCGCGGCGGTGGGTTTGCTCGGTCAGTTCAGCTGCCGGTGCGTTCATGGAGCCTCCTAATTCCGTTCCAGCCAAGTTAGCGAGATGAAATATGGATGTGACGCTGGAAAATCCTGATCTCTTGTATAAGCTGAGCTTATGCGAAGCTTGCGCCACCTCCTGCCCTCGGCCGGCAGCCTGATCGTCTTCGAGGCGGCGGGCCGGCTGTCGAGCTTCACCGCCGCCGGGCGTGAACTCGGCATGACGCAGGCCGCCGTCTCCTATGCGGTGCGCGGGCTGGAGGAGCAGCTTGGCGTCCAGCTGTTCCAGCGCCGTCACCGCCAGGTCATCCTGACGGAAGCCGGCGGGCGCTTCCATGCCGACGTCTCGCTCGGTCTGTCGCATATCCGCAAATCGGCGGAGGATCTGCGCCTGCAGGCGACCGGCGGCCATGTCACGCTAGCGGCCTCGACCGCCTTCGGCTCGTTCTGGATGATGCCGCGCCTGCAGCAGTTCCGCGACGAGCTGCCGGGCATCGATCTCAGAATCCAGACCGCCGACCGCGACCTCGACATCATCGCCGAAGGCATTCCGCTGGCCGTGCGCGGCGGCGAACCGCGCGACTGGGCCGACTATCATTCGCTGCCGCTGGCCGACGAGGAGATTTTCCCGGTGGTGGGCGCCAGCTATCTCGCGAAATTCGGCATGCCGAAGACTGTCGCGGAGCTGGCCACGCACCGGCTGATCCATCTCGAAGAGCCCTATCGCGAGGCGGCAAGCTGGGACGAATGGTTCCAGTCGGCCGGCGGCAGCCTCGACAACACCGCGCGCGGCCTGCGCATCAACGATTACGGCCTGGTGATCCAGGGCGTCATGGAGGGCCAGGGCATCGCGCTCGGCTGGCGGCATCTCGCCGAACGACTGCTGGCAACGGGGCTGCTGGTGCCGGTGACGGATCATGTGCTGAGGACCGGCAAGGCGTTCTATGTGGTTTGGCCGAAGAATCGCGAGTTGAGCGAGAATGCTCGGAAAGTCAGGGATTGGCTGGCGGCGCAGGCTTGAGTTCGGCGCACACATGAGGGCGGCGTTCCTGCACACCCCCTCTGTCCTGCCGGACATCTCCCCCGCAAAGGGGGAGATCGGATATCGCCTCGACCTTCGCCAATTTTCAACGTCGAAAGGCTGGCGGAAGCGGTGCAGCTGCCAATCTCCCTCCTTGCGGGGGAGATGGCCGGCAGGCCAGAGGGGGTGCTGTCCCGCTGGCGTCTCCGACGTTCGGCATGCACTGAATGCTTCCGCACACCCCACGAATCCGCCTATAATGCCCCATGCCCATTCGCCAGCTTTCCGAAACGATGATCAACCAGATCGCCGCCGGCGAAGTCATCGAGCGTCCGGCGAGCGTGGTGAAGGAACTGGTCGAGAACGCGCTCGATGCCGGCGCGTCCCGCGTCGAGATCGTCACCGCTGGCGGCGGACTGAATCTGATCCGCGTCACCGATGACGGCTTCGGCATTCCAGAACCGGAGCTGGCGCTGGCGATTGCGCGCCACTGCACGTCCAAGCTCGCCGACAATATTCACGACATCCGCTCGCTCGGTTTCCGCGGCGAGGCGCTGCCGTCGATCGGCTCGGTGGCGCGGCTGTCGATCCGCTCGCGCACGGCCACCGGCGACGCTGCCGCCGAGATCGGCATCGAAGGCGGCCGGGTTTCGGCGGTCAAACCGGCGGCGGCCAACCGAGGCACCACGGTCGAGGTGCGCGACCTGTTCTTCGCCACGCCGGCCCGGCTTAAATTCATGAAAGGCGAGCGGGCTGAAAGCTCGGCCACCAGCGACGTGGTCAAGCGCATCGCCATCGCCTTCCCGGCCGTGCGCTTCACGCTCGCCGGCTCCGACCGCTCGACGCTGGAATTGCCAGCCACCGACGACAGCGCGGAAGGCAGCCTGCGCCGCGTCGCCCAGGTGATGGGCGCCGAGTTCCCCGACAATTCCATTGCCATCGATGCCAGCCGCGACGGGGTGCATCTGACCGGTCACGTCTCGATCCCGTCCTTCACCCGCGCCAACGCGCTGCAGCAATATGCCTATGTCAACGGAAGGCCGGTGCGCGACAAGCTGATTGCCGGCGCCATTCGCGGCGCATTCGCCGATGTGCTGCCGCGCGACCGGCACGCGGTGACCGTGCTGTTCCTGACGCTCGATCCGGCGACCGTCGACGTCAATGTCCACCCGGCCAAGGCGGATGTGCGCTTCCGCGACCCCGGCCTGGTGCGCGGGCTGATCGTCGGCGCCATCCGCGAGGCGCTGGCCAATGCCGGCATCCGCGCCGCCACCAGCGGCGCCGCCGGCATGATGGCGGCGTTCCGGCCGGGCGCTGCGTCCTATGCCCATGCCGGCCCGGCCAACGGCCACCGCAGCTATGACGCGGCCTATCACGCGTCGGGCTTTGCCGGCTTCGACCGCTCGCCGCAGCGGCCGCTGGATATGGGTCAGGGCGAAGCAAGGGCGCAACGAAACGGCTTTGCTGACAACGATCAGGCGGCGTTCGATGCCGGGCCGCTTGCCAGCGCCGATGCGCGTGCCGGCTCAGCCGAGGCGGCCGAGACGCTGCTCGGCACGGCGCTGGGTGCGGCCCGCGCGCAGGTGCACGAGAACTACATCGTCGCGCAAACCCGGGATTCGCTTGTCATCGTCGACCAGCACGCGGCGCATGAACGGCTGGTCTACGAAGCACTGAAGAATGCGCTGCATTCCCGCGCCGTGCCCTCGCAAATGCTGCTCTTGCCTGAAATCGTCGACCTGCCGGAAGAGGACGCCGAACGGCTGGCCATGCATTCCGAGACGCTGGCCCGTTTCGGCCTCGGCGTCGAGCGCTTCGGCCCCGGCGCAGTGGCAGTGCGCGAGACGCCGTCGATGCTGGGCGAGACCAATGTCCAGCAGCTGGTGCGCGACCTCGCCGACGAGATCGCCGACAATGACACGGTCGAGACGCTGAAGGAGCGCCTGGACAAGATTGCGGCGACCATGGCCTGCCATGGCTCGGTGCGCTCCGGCCGCCTGCTCAAACCCGAAGAGATGAACGCGCTGCTGCGCCAGATGGAGGCGACGCCGGGATCCGGCACATGCAACCATGGCCGCCCGACCTATATCGAGCTCAAGCTCGCCGACATCGAGCGGCTATTCGGGCGGCGGTAAGCCTGTGAGCGGCAACTCGACGGTCCAGTTCCAATTCGAAGCCGAAGTGGTCCACTGGCGGGGCCCATCGCCATACTTCTTCGCGCCAATCCCCGAGCAGCATGGCGACGAGATCAAAAAGGTGGCGAAGTTCGCCACCTATGGCTGGGGGGTGATACCTGTCGAGGCCACCATCAATCGCTTCATGTTCGGCACATCGCTATTTCCCAAGGACGGAAGCTATCTTTTGCCCTTGAAGGATGCCGTCCGGCGCAAGTGCAATCTAACGGCAGGCGATTCGATTTCCGCGTCCATTTCGATACAGCTTCGCGGACGATAACGACGCCGCCTGTGGGCGATTATGTTGACAGGCGTCGCTTCACTTCTTCAGGCGATACTTCTTGGTCTTGCGGTCAAAGACATACTCCTCCTCATACCCGGCACGGCCATCGTAGAAACTCACCGATATGATGTCCTTGCCTCGCTCAAGACTGTTCTGCACGTTCCAGTAGATGGGTGTCATCAGCATGCCCGCATTGCAGAGGTCGCCGCCGAATTTGATGGTCTGCACGGCCTTCTTCCGCTTCTTATTGATGACCTGCATCTTCGTCATGCAGATTCCGTTGTCGGTTTTCGCGTAGATCCCGGCAAACCGGTCAGTGGCCGACTGCGCCCAGAAGGGAATCTCGACGGTTCCTTCGACCTTCCCCTCCCCGGTGTCGTCCAGGCCCGCGACCTTCCTGAGATTGACGGGGAATTTATCGACGCCCTTGCTCCAGCTGCCCGTCAAGACGCCGTCACCAAGCTCGAGAGAAAACGGGCATCCAGCGGTATCAAGGCCTGTTTTTTTGCCCATGACGATGACGCGCTCGAACTCCTCGTCATCCGCAATCGCGCAAAGCGCAAGGCCGGCGCCACTGGCTTTGCCGTAGAGCGCGATCGGACTTTGCTTCGCGTCATAGAAGTAGCTGCCCTGGACAGTGATGCCGCTGCCGAAACTGTAGGTTTGCAAGGAGAGATGGACGGGATCGGGACCGATGGAACCTTCATAGTTTTCCACGTGATACCAACCCGCCATGGCTTTGCCGCTGAGCAGCAGCAAGCAAAAAACGGCCGATGCGAACTGCCTGACCATCCTGACCCCCCGGTGAATTTCAACTCACCATAGCCAGCCGGTGGGGTCATGTCTGCACCGCAGCGACAGCCGGCCGTCTCGTGAGCTGTGAACTCCGGTACGGCTCTCATTTTGATTCGGGAAAAGCGTCCAACCCTCTGATCTAACGCTTCAAATTCACCACGATGACACCGCCAAGCGCCAGCGCGCCGCCGACGATGCCGAGCAGCGTCGGCACTTCGCCCAGCCAGAAGAAGCCGATCAGGGCCGACATGGGCGAAACCAGATAGAGGAAGTTTGACGCGCGTGCCGCAGGCAGACGCGAAAGAGCGGTTGCCCAGGCGGCATAGGCAATCAGGCTCGGCACGATGCCGAGAAAGATCACGGCGCCGATCCCGGCTGTGTTGGCGACCGCTGCCTGCGCAAAGCCGCTTGGCAGAAAGGGCGCCAGACAAAGTGCGCCAAGGATCATGTTCGAGGCCGAGATGGTCAGTGGGTGATGGCGGGCAAAAAGCGGCTTCTGAACGATCGTGTTGATGGCCGAGCACAGCGCGGAACCAAGAACCAGCAGCGCACCGGTGTCGAAATGCAAGCCATTCCCGTCGGCCACGGCGATGATGCCGATGCCGGCGAAAGAAATCGCCGTGCCGAACCAGGCCCACCCTGAGAAGCGTTCGCCCAGCAATGCCATTGCCATGATGGCGGTAAAGATCGGGCTGACATTGATGATGAAGCCGGCCGCACCTGCCGATACGGTCAGTTCGCCGTAGTTGAGCATGACCGTGTAGAGCGCGACGAAAATCGCGCCGCCAAAGGCGAGGCGCCACAATTCGTCGAGCCGCGGCAGCGCCGGGCGCTTGACGGCAAGGAAGATCGCCGCCGGTACCGCGGCGATGGCAAAGCGCAGCGCACCGAGTTCCAGCGGCCCGAAGGCGGCGAGGCCGGCGCGGATCGCGGGAAAGGCGGACGCCCAGCCGACCACCGTCAGCGCCACGGCGATGGCTGCCGTGGCGTCCATCCGCTGTGTCGGATTCGACGTGCTGGTCGTTGCGCTCATCTCACTGTCCTTCGTGTTCTTGGGTCTCGAAAGCCAGAAAGCGCCTTTTCGACGCCGTTGACAAACGATCAAATCGAGGATCACCTGTGACTATGGATCACAGCTCAGACACAATGGTGCCGCTCGAGACTCTGCGCGCCTTCGATGCGGCGGCACGCACCGGGAGCTTTTCGGCCGCCGCCGAGAAGCTCCACATCACCCATGGCGCCGTCAGCCGGCAAATCGCCAAGCTGGAGGACTGGCTGGGCCTGAAAGTGTTCGACCGCGGCGCGCGCGGCGTCTCGCTGACCATCGAGGGCAACCGTCTGCATCTGCGCACGGCGGAGGCTTTTGCGCTGATCTCCACCCATTCCGACCGTTGGGTCGAGCCGCGCGGCACCGCCGTGGTGCGGCTGACCTCGATCCCCTCGGTCAGCGGGCTGTGGCTGATGCCGCGCATGGCGGCGCTTGAGAACAATCCCAGCAAGCTGCGTATTGTGCTCGACGTCGACATCCGCCAGGCCGACCTTGCCGACGAAGGCATCGACCTGTCGATCCGCTGCGGGCGCGGCGGCATTCCGGGCCGGATCTCGGTGCAGCTGTTCGAGGAATATGTCTTTCCCGTCGCCGCACCTGGCCTTGCCCGCGAGATCGGCCGCGGCGACCCTGCCCGTCTGCTCAAATTTCCGCTGATCAACGATTCCGACGCATCGGGCTGGCGCGCCTGGTTTGCCGCTCAAGGCATGGATTACCGCCCGCGTCCGCAGGACCGCCGCTTCGAAGACTACAATCTGGTGCTCGATGCCGCCGCTTATGGGCTCGGCATCGCGCTGGCGCGGCCGCCATTGACCGGGCAACAGCTGGAGGCGGGCCGCATCGTCGCCGTCGATGAGCGCACGGCGCTGAACCCGGTGTCATACTGGCTCGACCGGCCGCTGGGACGGCCGCGTACTGCTGCCGCCGAACTCTCACGCCGCATCGCGATCGAGGCGGGGCTGGCGATGGAAAAGATGGAAGCGTTCCTCGAAGCCGAACGCTAGCGACGATCGTTCGGTGCTCAGCGAAGCACCAGCAGGACGAACCCGATAATCGCGACAGCCAAAAACCCGGTCCCTACCGCCATCAGCCCGATACGCATCTCTTGCTGGCTTTCGGGCTGGACTGCGCCATTCGATCGAGGCGTCGCCTGCCCTCGTGTCGCCGCTGCATTGGTTGCGGAGGCACGAGACTGCGGCGAAACTTCAGGGACGAGAAAGGCAAGCCATGGCAGGCCTGCGGGTTTCGCAGCAGCGCCATCGTCGGTCCTTGGCGGCAACACCGGCAAACCGTGCTGTGCGTCGTCGTTTGCCGGTGCAGGCGCCGCGGCCCTTGTCGGGGCACCATCTGGCGTCCCGGCGCCTGGTTCGGCAATTGCCAGATAGGCCTGCAGGATTTCGGCAGATCCTCTCTGCTGCGCCTTGGCGAGGGTGGCGGACAACTGGGCCTGCAGCGCTGGCACCGCCGCCGGCTGCAATGGAGCACCGGATGGCGCCGGCGGCTGCGCCAGCGCCTTGACAAGGCCCGTTTTCGCCGGGTCGGCGTTCGCCGACGGCACCGCCGCCAATACCATGGCTTCGCGCAGCAGAGCGGTCAGACGGGCCGATGAAATGTCCATGCCGGTCCCACGAGAATGGTTTGCGGCGCGACAATAGAGCCTCAGCATTGCGTCAAGCTTGACCTTGCCGGCAATTTATGGCGATGAAATCAGCATGAACTCTGGCACCACCCGATGATGAATCGTTTCGAAGGCCCTGGCGGCAAGGAAGCCCGGATCCGCTATCTCGACGGCGATTTCCAAGTCACCAGCCCCGGCGCATTCGTGCGCTGCGCGGTGACCGGCGAGAGCATCCCGCTGGACGAGCTGAAATACTGGAGCGTCGCCAGGCAAGAACCCTATGTCAGCGCCGCCGCCTCGCTGCGCCGCGAGATCGAAACGCATCCGGACCTGCGCAGCCGGCGCTGAGCAGATACCTGCCGCCAGCGATCCTTCACACCCCCCTCTGCCCTGCCGGGCATCTCCCCCGCAAGGGAGGAGATCAGCTGTCATCGATTCATTCGCTGACCTACAGCGCAGCAGGAATGGCGGCGCATTGAAGCTGCCAATCTCCCTCCTTGCGGGGGAGATGGCCGGCAGGCCAGAGGGGTGCTGTCCCGCCGGCATCTCCGAGTATTTGGTCGCTGCGCGCGAAACCCCGCCCCTAACCCTGCAGCCTGCGCTGCCTCCACGCGTCCAGCGTCTCGTCGATGATGCGTTCGGGCACATTGTCGAGCTCGAACATGGCGTCGATCTCCAGCACGTCGAGCTGACCAAGGAATTCGGCCGAGGCTGCACCATGGCGCAGCCGGGCGGCGTCCTTGGCAGTGGTGACGAGGCCCAGTCCCTCGCGGCGCGCGGTTGCCGCCAGCTCAGCGAGCTCGTCAGGGGCATAGAAATGATGGTCCGGAAACGACCGGGTCAGCGCCACCTCAGCGCCTGTGCCGCGCAGCGTGTCGAAGAATTTTTCGGGATGACCGATCCCGGCAAAGGCGAGGAAACGCCGACCGGCGAAGCGTTCCTTGCCGCCGGGTTCGGCATGCGCCTCGAAGATCGGCCTACCGGCGCGGGCGGCCTGGCGCACCACCTGGTCGGCGGCGGTGCCCTCGCCCATCTTCAGCAGCCCGTCGGTGAAGACCAGTTGGTCGACGATGTTGGCTCTGAGCGGCCCACCCGGAATGACGCGGCCATTGCCGATGCCGTAGCGGGCGTCGACGACGACCAGCGCATAATCGATATGGATGCGCGCGCTCTGAAAGCCGTCATCCATGATCAGGAAATCGCAGCCATGGGCTTCCAGGAGCAGTTTGGCACCAGCGGCGCGGTTGGGGCTCACCGCAACCGGCGCATGCTCGGCCAACAGCAGCGGCTCGTCGCCGACATGTTTGGCGGCGTCGTGATTGATGTCGACGACATGGGGCTGCGCGAACGAGCCGCCATGGCCGCGCGACAGGAAGCCGGGATTGAGCTGCATGCGCCTGGCCTGCTTTGCCAGCGCGATGGCGACCGGCGTCTTGCCGCTGCCGCCGACGGTGAAATTGCCGACGCAAAGCACTGGCGCGTCGATCTTTTCGCGCGGCGCGCGACGCATGCGGCGGCCGGCGACCATGCCGTAGACCGCCGACAGCGGCGACAGCGCGAAGACCCGCCAGTCCGGCGCCTCCCACCAGAAAGGTGGTGCTTCCGACGCCACCCTAGCGCCCGTCGGCGCCCTTCAGGCGCGACTTGACGATCAGCGGCTGGATATAAGGCTCGAGCGACTTCAGCGTGTGCGCCAGCGCACCGCGCATCTGGTCGACAGTGGCGGCACCGGCCGCCATCATCTCATGGCGGGCGACTTCATTGCTCAGCAGAAAATTGACGGCGCCGGCCAGCATGTCGCGGTCGCGCACCAGCTTGGCGCCGCCGCTGTCGAGCAGACGCTGATAGGCTTCGCGGAAATTCTGGACGTTGCGGCCGGCAAGCACAGCGGTGTCGAGCATGGCCGGCTCCAGCGGGTTCTGGCCGCCTTCCGAGGTCAGCGAGCGGCCGACAAAGGCGATTTCCGTCAGCCGGAGATAAAGCCCCATCTCGCCGATCGTATCGCCGAGCAGGATATCGGTGTCGGCGGTGATCCGGTCGCCCTTGCTGCGCCGCGCCAGCTTCAGGCCCATGCCGGAAATCTGCGCGGCAAGCGCTTCGGCGCGGTCGGGGTGGCGCGGAACGATGATCGTCAGCAGGCCATGGTGGCGCTTGTAGAGCATGGCGTGGACCTCGGCGGCGACCACCTCTTCGCCGTCATGGGTCGAGATCGCCGCCCAGGTCGGGCGGCCGGCGATCTGGCGCTTCAGCGTCGCCAGAGTCCTTTCGTCGACCGGCGGCGGCAAGGTGTCGACCTTGAGGTTGCCGGAGACGGTGACCGGCCGGGCGCCAAGCGCACGAAACCGTTCGCCATCAACATCAGACTGGGCAACGACATGGGCGAGGTTCTCGAACAGCGCCTCGGCGATGTTGGCGCGCTTCTTCCAGGATTTGAACGAGCGGTCGGACAGCCGGCCATTGACCAGCACCTGCGGCACGCGACGTGCGCCGAGTTCGAGGATGGTCATCGGCCAGATCTCGGATTCGGCGATGATCGCCAGGTCCGGCCGCCAGTGATCGAGGAAGCGGCTGACCGCCGGCTTGAGGTCGAGCGGCACATATTGATGGATGATGCGGTCGCCGAGCCGTTCGTCGGCGACCTGCGCCGAGGTCACCGTGCCCGTCGTCAGCACGATATTGACGCCGTAATCGAGGATGCTTTGCACCAGCGGCACGACAGCGATGGTCTCGCCGACGCTTGCGGCATGGATCCAGATCACCGGGCCTTCGGGACGCGGCCGCCCGGCGACGCCGTAGCGCTCGCGACTGCGACTACGATCTTCCTTGCCCTGCGACGTCCGCCAGGCGACATAGGGGCCTATCAGCGGATAGGCGGCCGCGCCGGCGAAGCGATACGCCGTCAGGAAGGCGCGCGCCCAGCGCTCGCTCATGGATTGCCGTCCACGAGGCGATAGGCCTCGGCGGTTGCGGCATTGAGCGCGGCCGTGACTTCCCGGCGCTTGCGCTCCATTTCGGCCTCGTCGGCATTGGCCGGCACAAACACCGGCGTTCCAATGACGATCGAGGAGCGGCCGAACGGCAGGTTGATGGTGGTCTTGTCCCAGCTCCGTTCCAGCACCTTGCGGCGGCTGGTGGCGATGGCGGCAGGCATGATCGGCCGACCCGAAAGCCGCGCCAGCAGAACGATGCCAAGCCCCGCGTCGCGCGGCGTGCCGTGGGGAATGTCGGCGATCATGGCGACGTTCTTGCCGGCGACGAGTGACTTTTTCAGGGCAATAAGCGCCTTGGCGCCGCCCTTGTCGAGGTGCTTCGAGCTTTCGCGGCCGCCGGAGCCGCGCACCGCCTCGATGCCGAATTTCGCGATCATCAGCGCGTTGAGTTCGGCATCGGCACTGCGCGAGACCATGGCGACCAGCGGCCGTCCCTTGGGATAATAGGCGGGTGTGAGCAGATGCTGGCCATGCCACAGCGCGATGATGCCAGGCTCGAACTTGGCGTAGGCGCCGCCGGAAAACTGCGCCGAGCCTTCGACCATGCGGTTGGTCAGGCGCACCAGGCGGACAAACCAGGCGAGCAGGCTGACGATGATGCTCTTGACGATTCGCGACTGCGCCAATGGCTCGCGGATCTTGCGCCAGAACGTCTTCGTGCTGCCGCCGCGTCTTCTTCTGACCGCGGCGCCGGTGGGCTGCCCTTTCACCGCTTCATGCTCCATCGCTGTCAACTGCCGGCCTTGCTTTCAGGGTCGAGCAGCCGATGCAGATGAACGACGAAATAACGCATATGGGCATTGTCCACGCTGGCTTGCGCCTTGGCTTTCCACGCGCTGTGCGCGGTTTGGTAGTCCGGATAGACGCCGACGATGTCGAGCGCGTCGAGATCGCGGAACTCGGTGCCACCCAGCTTCTTCAGCTCGCCGCCAAACACCAGGTGCAAAAGCTGTTTCTTTCCGTCTTCCGCGGGCATTTCGGTCCTTCACATATTGTGAGTTTGTGACAGGTCTAGACCAAAGCTGTCGACTTTGGAACCTTCGATCACGCTTCCGTACCGGCAATGACGCCGGCAAGCACGGTGAGCAGCTTCCCGCTGCCTGCGACCAAGGCTCCGTGACGGATCACCTCGCCGGCGTAAAGCGGCGCGCGGCCATGCCCGTCGAGCACGGCGCCGCCGGCTTCGCGCAGGATGAGATCGGCGGCGGCAATATCCCAATCATGCGCGTTGGGCTTGACGAAGGTGGCGTCGAGCGTGCCGTTGGCGACCATCGCCAGCCGATAGGCGAGCGAGGGAATGTGCGCCGCGCGATGCACCCGGCTCTGCCACTCCGCCGGCATCCGGTCGATCAGCTGCTTCAGCCCGCCGATCTCGACCGTCTCGCCCAAGCGACGCACGGCAATGGACTTGCCATTAAGGAATGCGCCCTGTCCAGGCAGCGCCCAATAGGTTTCGTCCTTGGCCGGGCATTCGAGCACGCCGGTGAGCGTGCGGCCGTCCTCGACCACAGCGACGCTGACGCACCAGGAGCGCAGGCCTTCAAGGAAGCCACGGGTGCCGTCGATGGGATCGACGACAAAGGTGCGGCGCGCCAGAAGCCGCGCCGGATCGTCGGTCGTTTCCTCCGACAGCCAGCCATAGTCCGGCCGCGCCGCGAGCAGGGTCTCACGCAAATAGGCATCAGCCGCATGGTCGGCCTCGCTGACCGGCGAGGTGCCGCCCTTCATCCACACTTGCGGGTTTTTGCCGAAATAGCGCATGGCGATCGCACCGGCCTCGCGGGCGGCGTCGCGCAAAAGCTCAAGGTCTTCTGCAGCCGATATGACCGGGTCACGCGCCGGCAAGGGTCATGCCTTCGATCAGCAGCGTCGGTGCGGCGGTGCCGAAATTGCGGTCGAGATCGCTAGCCGGCACCATGTTGAGGAACATCGTCTTCAGATTGGAGGCGATGGTCACCTCGGCCACCGGATAGGCAAGCTCGCCATTGTCGATCCAGAAGCCGGACGCGCCGCGGCTGTATTCGCCGGTCACCATGTCGACGCCCTGGCCGAACACTTCGGTGACGTAAAAGCCTGATTTCAGCGACTTGATCAGATCTTCCGGCATCCTGTCGCCCGGCTCGATGGCGAGATTGGTCGATGACGGCGACACCGACGAGCCGCTGCGCGCACCGCGTCCGTTGGTGACAAGGCCCAGTTCTCGCGCCGCGGACGTCGACAGGAACCAATGCTTCAGCACGCCGTTTTCGACCATCAGCAGCTTTTCGCCCTCGACGCCTTCGCCGTCGAATGGCCGTGAGGCCTGGCCGCGGCGCCGCAGCGGCTCGTCGGTGACGGTGATATCCGCCGATGCAACCTGCTTGCCCATCATCTCGCGCAAAAAACTGGTCTTGCGCGCTACCGAAGCGCCGTTGATGGCGCCGGCGAGATGGCCGGCAATGCCGCGTGCGACGCGCGGATCGAAGACGACATCGACCGGCCCGGTCGCGGCCTTGCGGGCACCGAGGCGGCGCACGGCGCGCTCGCCGGCCTTGCGGCCGATCAGCTCGGGCGCGTCGAGATCGGAAAAATGCTGGTGCGAGGAATATTCGTAATCGCGCTCCATTCCGGTGCCCTCGCCCGCAATGACGCTGGCCGAGCGCGAAAAGCGCGAGGCGACATAGTGGCCGACAAAGCCGTTCGACGTCGCAAGCACCAGCCCGCCCAGCCCGGCGCTGGCGCCGCTGCCGGCCGAATTGGTGACACCTTTGACGGCAAGGGCTGCTTCCTCGGCAGCCAGGGCCGCTTCCTTCAACTGATCGGCCGAAACCTCGGTGGCGTCGAACAGATCGAGGTCGCGCACCTTGCCGACGAGCAAAGCCGGATCGGCAAGACCCTGGTAGGGATCCTCCGGCGAGACTTTCGCCATCGCCACGGCGCGCTCGGCCAACGCCTTGGGGTCCGATGCCGCCGTCGCCGATACGCTCGCCACCCGGTTGCCGACAAAGACGCGCAACGAGACATCGTCGCCCTCGGAGGCCTCCGTGCTCTCGACCTTGCCCAGCCGCACCGACACGCCGGTCGAGCGGCCGCGCACGGCAACCGCATCTGCGGCGTCAGCGCCGGCCCGCTTGGCAGCCTCGACCAGAGCCGCGACGCGGTCGGTCAATTTCGCTGCCTCTGATGTATCTGTCATGCGCATGGTCCTGGCTTCAAGCCGCGCCGGGCGGTAGCGGCTGCTGCACCATCTATTGTCCCGCTTCGGCTTGTGCAATGGCGCATGGGCAATTGCGCCGCTGCGGCATAGCGCCCGAGCAGACCGCCAAAGCCCCATCTGCGGTGCCGATCACAACCCAGGCCAAGGCGATGGTGATGATAAGCCGGCCGCGTGGAGGCAAGGCTCCGAACTTTCTCGAACAGCAGCCCTTTCCACAGAACGCAGCTTTAAGAGATCAAGTTGATTTAATTTATTGTCCACGGATTCCAGCCTAACCGGATCGCATCCATTTCAGGACGAACGTGGAGATTCGATAAGTCCCGCTTTTCGTCGCCAACCTGCTGGCGCCACGGCAGCCAAAAGCGGCCGCGGAGGCGTATAGCCGCCCGGCCCGCCTCTTAGGCGACCGGCGTCCAGATCACGTCGTCTATTCTGGCCGCGCCCGTCGCCAGCATCACCAGCCGGTCGAAGCCGAGCGCCGAGCCGCTGGCCTGCGGCATCGTGGCCAGCGCCGCGAGAAAATCCTCGTCCAGCGGATAGCGCTCGCCATAGACGCGCTCCTTCTCGTCCATCTCGGCGGCAAAGCGCCGTCGCTGCTCGGCAGCATCGGTCAGTTCGCCGAAAGCGTTGGCGAGCTCGACGCCACAGCAATAGAGCTCGAAGCGCTCGGCAACGCGCGGGTCTTCGGCGCTCGGCCGGGCAAGGGCTGCCTCCGAGATCGGATAGCCATAGAGGATGGTGGCGCGCGCCTGCCCCAGTATCGGCTCGACCTTTTCGACCATTACGCGACTGAACAGATCGGCCCAATTGTCATCGTCGGCGGTGCGCAGGCCCGCCTTGACCAGCGCTTGATGAAGCGCGTCACGGTCGGTGTTGCCATCAGCCGCCACCGTGGCGAGAAGATCGATGCCGGCATGGCGTTGAAAAGCTTCGGCAACGCTCAGCCGTTCCGGCTCGGCAAATGGATTGGCCTCGCGGCCGCGAAAGCGAAAGGTTTTAGCGCCGGCCCGCTTGGCCGCCAGCTTGAGCAGCTCGGCGCAATCGGCCATCAGGCTCTCATAGGTTTCGCCCACCCGGTACCATTCGAGCATGGTGAATTCCGGATGGTGCAAGGGGCCGCGCTCGCGGTTGCGCCAGACCGCACCCAGACTGAAAATGCGCTGTTCGCCGGCGGCCAGCAGCTTCTTGCAAGCGAATTCCGGCGAGGTGTGGAGATAAAGCGGCCGGCGCTCCCCGTCAGAACCAATTGCCTCGGTGGCGAAAGCCGAAAGATGCGCCTCATTGCCGGGCGATATCTGCAGCGCCGCCGTCTCGACCTCGATGAAATCGCGCTCGCCAAACCAATCACGCATCGCGGCCGCGATGGCGTTGCGGGCGATCAGCCGCGGCCGGCGGTCGGCGTGAACATCCGGCGTCCACCAGGGCGAGGCCTCGGTCATGGCTTTGCCGGGCAACGGAATTGCTGACAGGGCTGGCGGTTCGCGCCAAGATGCGCTACGGCGACGGCTCTCGCAGCCGATTTGCGCCGAACAATCGTTTCAGGCCAACGAAGTCTAGGATTGAAAACCGTGGTGAAGGTCATCGCCAGTTCCCTGCGTAAAGGCAACGTCGTCGACAAGGACGGCAAGCTTTACGTGATCCTCTTTGCCGAAAACATCCACCCTGGCAAGGGCACGCCGGTCACCCAGCTCGACATGCGCCGCATCTCCGACGGGGTGAAGGTTTCGGAGCGCTACCGCACCACCGAGCAGGTCGAGCGCGCCTATGTCGAGGACCGCGAGCACACCTTCCTCTACGCGGATAGCGAAGGCTATCATTTCATGAACCCGGAGAGCTACGACCAGGTCGCGGTGTCGGAAAGCGTCGTCGGCGACATGGCGCCCTATCTGCTCGAAGGCATGGCTGTGCAGATTTCGCAGTTCAACGGCATCGCCATTGCCCTCGTGCTGCCGCAGCGCGCCACCTTCGAGGTGGTCGAGACCGAACCGGTGACCAAGGGCCAGACGGCCTCGTCCTCCTACAAGCCGGCCGTGCTGTCCAACGGCGTGCGCACCGCAGTCCCCCCGCACATCAGCGCCGGCACCCGCGTGGTGGTGATGACGGCGGATGGCTCCTATGTGGAGCGGGCGAAGGACTGAGGCGCCAAGCCCCAGTCCTCGTTAATGCCTTGCATTGCCTTCTGCGGCCACTGGCTCGATAGTCCTGCCGATGTGGCAGACCTTTGTGACCTACTGGCCTCTGATCCTCGTGATCATTCCGATGCTGATGGCCGCTATCGGCATCGTCCACGCCATCATGACGAAGGAAGACGTCCGCGCCGCCACTGGCTGGGTGGGCGTGATGATTTTGTCGCCGTTCCTGGGCGCCATCATCTACGCCATCGCCGGCATCAACCGCATCCGCCGCGCCACGATCAGCGCCATGAGGCCCGTGGCGGGCGAAGCCGAGACGGCCAAACACGACCGCGACATTGCGCTCGAAGCGCTGATCTCAGCCGAATTCGGCGAACGCTTTGCCGGCCTGAAGACGTTGGGCGACCGGGTAGCGCGACGCGGACTGCTTTCGGGCAACGCAATCACCATGCTGAGGACGGGCGACGATGCTTACGCGGCCATGCGCAAGGCGATCGACGAGGCACAGCGCAGCGTCCTGCTCGAGACCTACATCTTCGACAATGACGAGATCGGGCAGCTGTTCGTCGAATCGCTTGCCGGCGCGGTTCGGCGCGGTGTCACCGTGCGCGTGCTCATCGATGCCGTCGGCGTGCGCTACTCAGTGCCCAGCATCCTGACGACTCTCCGGGAAGCCGGCGTCACCGTCGACCTCTTCAACGGCAACATCGTCATGGGCCTGAGACTTCCCTATGCGAACCTCAGAACGCACAGGAAGATCCTGATCGTCGACGGTGCGGTCGCATTCACGGGAGGCATGAACATCCGCAAGGGATTCTCGGCCGAATTCGCGGGAACCGCCAGTTCGGCGGATACACATTTCCAGGTCACTGGACCGGTCGTGGCCGACCTGTTTGCGGTTGCCGCCGAGGACTGGCGCTTTGCCGGCAACGAGGCCCTCAAGGACGAGGTCTGGCACGTCGAAAAACCCTCGCCGCCGCCCGGTCAGCCGATCCTGGTGCGGGCCGTGGCGTCGGGGCCGGACGCCAGCATAGAAACCAACCACAAATTGCTGATGGGCGCATTTTCCGTCGCCCGCAAATCGATCCGCATCATGTCGCCCTATTTCCTGCCGGACCGGGAATTCATCAGCGCGCTGACCACGGCGGCCCGGCGCGGCGTCGAGATCGATATCGTCGTGCCGGCGGTCAACAATCTCTTCCTGGTCGGCCGTGCCATGTCGGCGCAATACGACCAGGTGCTGAAGCATTATTGCCGTGTCTGGCGCCACGAAGGGTCGTTCGACCATTCGAAGCTGCTGTCGGTCGATGGCGTGTGGGCCTATGTCGGCTCCTCCAACCTCGACGCCCGGTCGCTGCGGCTGAATTTCGAGATCGATCTGGAGGTGCTGGATAAAGGCTTTGCCGCCGAGATCGAAGCACGCATCGGATCAGCAATCGCTTCCGCCAAACCCGTCACACTCGCAACCTTGAAAGCGCGGCCATTTGTCATCCGTGTTTTCGACCGGTTGCTATGGCTGGGATCGCCCTATCTTTAGAATCAGTACAGATTGAACAGCAGGCCTATGGACATAAACGGACGCAGCCTCCCCGAAACCGTGCTCCTGTCGATCCGCGGCAGGAAGGCGCGCAAGGCGAATGCGACGCCGCGCAAGCGCGTTGATGGCGCTGAGATGGTGGTCGCCTCCTACAATGTTCACAAATGCATTGGCACCGACCGCCGGTTCGACCCCGAGCGGACCGCCCGCGTCATCCGCGAGATCGGCCCCGACGTCATTGCTTTGCAAGAGGCCGACAACCGGTTCGGCGATCGCGCCGGGCTGCTCGATCTTGCCCGGATCGAACACGAAACGGGGCTGGTGCCGGTGCCGGTTTCGGGAAACGGCAAGGGCCATGGCTGGCGCGGCAACGTTCTGTTGTTCAAGCGCGGCACGGTGCGTGACGTGCATCAGATCAAGCTGCCGGGGCTGGAGCCGCGCGGCGCGCTGGTAGCCGAGATCGACCTCGACGAAACCCGCACGCTGCGCGTCATTGCCGCCCATCTCGGCCTGCTGCGCCGCTCACGCTCCGAGCAGGCCCGCGTCGTGCTCGACATTATGAGCAGCCAGGATGAAAGGCCGACCTTGCTGCTCGGCGACCTCAACGAATGGCGGCTGGGCAACCGCTCGGCGCTGAAGACGCTGCACACCACCTTCGCCACGCCGCCGGCCGTACCGACTTTCCCCTCGGGCCTGCCGGTTCTGGCGCTCGACCGCATCATGGCCAACCGGCACGGCATGGTCTCGTCGGTGGAAGCCCATGATACGCCGCTATCGCGGGTTGCGTCTGATCATCTGCCGCTGACGGCTTTCGTGAGTTTGTAACTCACCCGTCGCGCAACCACACCACCATCTCGCCGGGGTCACGATTGTCCCAGGCGTAATAAGGGACGGCCTTGAGCTTCGCCTGCTCGACGGCTGGCGCCTCGGTGCGATAGAGGCCGTTGTCCCAGTTTTCCGCCGTTTCCCGACTTCCGGTGGCCGAGAGGGTGACGACGCCGCCGAGAAGGTTCGGCTCGGGATGCGCCTCGATCTCAGCCGTGCGCGGCAAGGTGATGCGGTGCAGTTGGCCGGCATTGTCGGTCTCTTCGACGCAGTAGATCAACGGGCCGCGCGCAAGTGCTACGCGGCCGATATCCTGGCGCACCTGCGGGTTGGCGAACAGGCGCGAGATCGACATGTCGAGGTCGAGTTCGACGCGGTCGCCCTTTTGCCACTCGCGCCGGATCGCTGCGTAGCCATCGTTCGACGCGGCATCGAGGTCGACAGACGCGCCGTTGACCTTCAGCGTTGCCTTGCGGCACCAGGACGGCACGCGCAGATGCAGCGTGAACTCAACGGGCGCATCCGGCTCGACCCGGATCGAGACCGCGCCGTCCCAGGGATAGTTGCTGGTCTGGACGAGGCTGACCGGCGTGCCCGCGATGTCGAAACGCGCCGTCGAGTCGCCATAGAGGTGGACGGCCAGCGCATCGTCGGCCAGGCCGTAGAAATAGCTGCCGATCGACGCCACCATGCGGCCGATATTGGGCGGGCAGCAGGGGCAGCGGTGCCATTTCCAGCGATTGTGCTTGCCCCGGCTTTCCAGCGGGTTCTCGTAGAAGAACAGCGAGCCGTCGAGCGACAGGCCGGAGATCGAGCCGTTGTAGAGCGCCCGCTCCATCATGTCGGCGTAGCGGGCGTCGGGACCCATGCCGAGCATGCGGCTGGCCCAGAACACCAGCCCGACAGAGGCACAGGTCTCGGCATAGGCGGTTTCGTTGGGCAGGTCGTAATCGCTGGTGAAGCCTTCATTGTGGGCCGACGGCCCGATGCCGCCGGTGACGTAGAGGCTCTTGGTGGTGAGATCGTCCCAGAGCCGGTCGAGCGCTACCCGCAGCGTATCGTCGCCATATTCGGTGGCGATGTCGGCCATGCCGGAATAGAGGTACATCGCCCTGACCGCGTGACCGACGACCTTGTCCTGCTCGCGCACCGGCCTGTGCGACTGATTGTATTCGTAGGTCTTGAAATGATAGGCCTTCGGGTCGGCGCCGCGCGCACGCGCCTCCTCGTCGAAATAATGTGGCTCAACGCCGCGCTGGTCGATGAAGTATTTCGCCAGCTCCATGTATTTCCGCTGGCCGGTCGCTCGCGCCAGCTTGACCAGCGCCAGCTCGATCTCCTCATGGCCGCAATAGCCCTTCTGCTTGCCGGGCTCTGGCCCGAACGTGTCGGCGATATGGTCGGCATAGCGGCATAGGATGTCGAGCAGCTTGCGCTTGCCGGTGGCCTGGAAATAGGCGACCGCGCCCTCGATCAGATGACCGGCGCAGTAGAGCTCGTGGCAGTCGCGCAAATTGGTCCAGCGCAGGCCAGGCTGGATGCGCTGGTACCAGGAGGACAGATAGCCGTCGGGCTGCTGCAGCTTTTCGTACATGTCGATGACGGCGTCGATGTTTTTCTCCAGCCGGTCGTTGCGGCGGCGGTAGAGCGAATAGGCGGCGGTCTCGATGGTCTTGCCCCAGTCGGAATCCCAGAACATCTGCGTCGTCACCGTCGAGCCGGTGAAGCCGGGCGTGGCCGCCTCGTCGGGCGACGGCGAATGGAATGGGATGACGAGACCGGGCGACGGCCGGTCCGGATCGATCTGCTCCAGCATGCGGGCTTCGACGCAGCGCTCGTAGAGGATGTCGGCGGTGCGCGACGCCACCGCATCGACGCGGTCGCCCCAGAAGCCGCGCACGTCGACCTGCGGCACCGGCAGCGGGCGGAAGGCGAGGCTTAGTTTTCCCGTCTTCCGGGCGGCGGATTTGTGTGCGGTCATCGGCTGGCTCCGTTCGATTTCGTCATTGTCATTTCCGCCGGTCATTTCACGGCGCCGGCCATCAGGCCGCGTATGTAGAAGCGCTGCAGCAACAGGAAGAGGATCAGGCAAGGCACCATCATCACGGTGACGCCGGCCTGCACGGCGCCCCAGTCGATGGCGCCGAAGCGGCCGGATTGAAGTGCGGTCATCATGATCGGCAGCGTGAATTTGGACTGGTCGGTCATCAGCACGAGGGCGGCCAGGAACTCGTTCCAGGCGCCGAGGAAGGCGAACAGCGCGATGGTGACGATGCCGGGCCAGACCAAAGGCAGCATCACCTTCAGCAGCATGGTGACATTGTTGGCGCCGTCCATGCGGGCCGCCTCCTCGATCTCGCGCGGCACCGCGTCGAAGGCGTTGCGCATCATGAAGATCGAGAACGGCAGCTGCAGCGTGACATAGACGCAGACCAGCCCGGTCAGCGTGTTGTGCAGGCCGACCTTGGTCAGCACCAGGAAGATCGGCGTCAGGATCGACTGGAACGGGATCATGATCGTCGACAGGATGACGACGAAGAGCAGGTCCTTGAACGGAAAGCGGAAGCGCGAGAAGCCGTAGCCGGCAAGCACGCTGACGATGACGGAAAACACCACCGTCATGACGGAGACATAGAGGCTGTTTTGCGCCGGCAGCCACAGCCCGTCGCCGAAAGTGTTGAGCGTGCCGTAATTTTCGACCGAAAAACCGGTGGTCGGCCAAGGCGGCAGCGGCGGCAGGCGCGCCTCCTGCGACGGCTTGAAGGCCGACAGCACCGTCCAGACGATCGGCGCCAGGAACAGCACCGAGGCGATCATGCCGGTCGCGTGCTCGGCGATGCCGAGGCGCAAGCGGCTGTTGCGGCTTCTTGCCTGCGCCATCAGTCGACCCCCTCGGGCTTGCGCAGCAGCCAGAGCTGGAACGTGCTGAGCGCGACCAGGATGGCGAGCAGGATCATCGACAGAGCGGCGCCATAGCCCAGCTTGAACGATACGAAGGACTGGTTGAATATCCAGTAGACGGCGGTCAGCGTCTGATTGCGCGGACCGCCGCGCAGGATGATGTAGAACTGGTCGAAGGCGAGGATGGAGCCGGCGACCGACAGGATCAGCGCCAGCGCCAGGGTGCGGCGCATCAGCGGCAGCGTGATGGCGCGAAAGCGCGCGAACGGTCCTGCCCCATCGATCATCGCCGCCTCCTGCAGATCGGTCGGGATCGACTGCAGGCCGGTCATCAGGATGATCATGGTGAAGCCCGCCACCTTCCACACGACCATGGCAATGATCGACCAGAAGGCCGGCTGGAAGGTGGCCAGAAGGTTGAATTTCTTCCCGGTCAGACCGAGGTCGAAGGCGGCCGGGCTGAACAGGCCGGAATCGACATTCAAAAGCCACGACCAGAGTAGGCTCGCCGAAGCGAAGCCGATAACAGCCGGCATGAAGAAGGACGTGCGGTAGAAGCCGGTGAGCCGCCGGGGACGCTCGATGAACAGCGCCAGCGGAAAGGCGACGGCGAAGATCGCGATCGTCACCACCACCGTGTAGAGGCCGGTGAAGCGCAGTGCATTCCAGAACCTGGTGTCGCGCAGGATCGCCCAATAATTATCGAGGCCGATGTAGCTGTGCTCGCCCATCAGCGGCCAGTTGTGCAACGACATCCACGCCGTCATGCCGAGCGGGATGATGAAAAAGACAACCACCAGCGCCACGGCCGGCGCGACATAGAGCAAGCCGATCCACTGCCGGCGGCCGGCACCGACCAGTTTTCGCGGGCGCGCCGCGGCGGAGGTTGCTGCGATGGTGGTCATGGCTTGCCCTTCCCTTCTCCCCTTGTGGGAGAAGGTGGATCGGCGCGCAGCGCCGAGACGGATGAGGGGTGCGCAAAGGAATGAGGCAGCGGGGATTTCGAACGTATAGCCAAGCTGGAACACCCCTCATCCGACCGAACTTCGTTCGGCCACCTTCTCCCACAAGGGGAGAAGGGGGAGCCAAGGTCCCGGTGCGCCTTATTGCTGGCAATCCCGATAGGTGAATGCTGTTTCAACACGATAACCCTGCAATTAGCGATGCGATGTCCGGCCGCCCGTCCAGGGAGACGGGCGGGCGGCCGGATTGGGACTTCGGACGGCAGGGCGTTGCGCCACTGCTGCCGTCCAGCCAGTCCCTATTTCTGCGGCGCCTGGTCGATGATCGACTGCATGGTCTCCTGGGCGTTCGCGATCGCGCCGTCGACATCGTCGCCGAAGAAGACCTCGTTGACCATCTGCGTCCACGGGCCGTTGGCGGAGTTGATCAAATCGTTGAACACCACCGAATAGGGTGTGCGGCCCTTGGCCATCGCCTCGGCGGCGATCTGGTAGCGCGGGTCGAGATCCTTCAGCGCCTCCTTGGCGATGTCGCCGCGCACCGGCAGGCTGCCGTATTTCGCCAGGATGGTCTGGCCCTCGAGCGAATAGGCGAAGTCGAGAAACTCCTTCACCACAGCGAGCTTCGTGGTGCCCTTGGTGACGACGAAATTGTCGCCGCCGGCAAAGGACGACCAGCCGCCATCCTTGCCCGGCAGAAAGGTGACGCCGTAATCGACATCAGGATACTGCGTGTTGAGCGCGCCGATGGCGAAGGCGCCGGAGGGCGAGATGCCGATATTGCCGGCGGCGAAGGCGGCGAAGAAGTTGGAACCGGTGTCGGTCTGCGCGCCGGCTGGCACCAGATCCTTCTTGACCATCGACCGGTAGAGGTCGATGGCGCCGCGCAATTGCGGGCTGTCCAGCGTCGCCTTGGCGCCGTCCTCGGAGAGGATGTCGCCGCCCGAGGCCCAGACCAGCGGCGTGAAGGTGAAGATGTTGCAGCCGCCGCAATTGCCGGAGAAATAGAAACCCTTGATGTCGCCGCCGAGCGCATTGACCTTCTCGGCGTCGGCTTCGATTTCGGCCCAATTGGCCGGGCCCTTTTCAGGGTCGAGCCCGGCCTGCTTGAACAGCTTCTTGTTCCAGATCAGCACCGAGGAGTCAGCCGAGAACGGCAGGCCGTAGATGCGGCCCTTGTAGGTGCCGGTCTTGACGTGCGCCGGCGACAGGCTGGCGAAATAGGGCAGCGACTTCGCCCAGTCGGTGATGTCTTCCAGCTGGCCGGCGGCGGAAAAGGCCGGCGTGTAGATCAGGTCAAGTGACAGCGCGTCGGGCGCAGTGCCGCCGGCGGCCGCGGCGCCATATTTCGGAATGATCTCGGCATTGGGGATGATGTCGAGCTTGATCTGGTTCTCATGCCCCTTGTTGAAGGCATCGACGATGCGCGGCATGAAATTCGAGCCGTCGGCGCGCACCCAGATATTGGCCGTGTCGGCGGCCATGGCGGGCATAGCGAAAATACTCGCGGCAATGGCAAGCCCGGCAATCCTGGTCTTCATGGTTTTCCTCCTCATGGTTCTATTCTCCTCCCTATTGCGGCGCTCTCCCAGATCGCGCCGCGCGTTCTCCTAGCCGCCTGGTGGACGGCCGCATGACTGACGCACCACCAGCCGGCACGGCAGTTTTCTTATGCCTGGCGCGGCCGGTTGGCCGCCGACGAGCGAAAGCAGCGCAAGCCCGGCCTCGCGGCCAAGCGCTGAAAGGTTCATGTCGACCGAGGTCAGCGGCGGCCGCGTCGCTTCCGCCACGATCTCCCAATTGTCGAAGCCGATGACGCCGACATCGCCGGGCACGCCGATGCGGCGCTCGCGCAGCGCATCGATGACGCCGCGCGCGATCTGGTCGTTGCCGCAGAAGACGGCGTCGGGTTTCTCCCCCCTGCCCGCCTTGCCGTCGAACAGTCTTGCGACCGCCTCGTGCCCCCAGGCCTCCGACCAGTGCCCGAGCAGCGGCTCGGCAACCGGCAGGCCATGCTCGGTCAGCACCTCGCGGTAGGCACGCGCCCGCTCATGCACCACGGCGAAGCTCGCAGGACCGCTGACATGGGCGATGCGCCGGCGCCCGAGCGCGCAAAACTGCTCGACCGCCAGCCGCGCGCCGCCGGCATCGTCGGAGACGAAGCCGATGGCGTCGGGATCGGGCTGGGTAAAGGCGTAGATCACCGGGATGCGCAGATTGGCGAGGTCGACCGGCAGGTGGCGGTCGATTCGCTTGCCGGTGGCGATGATGCCGTCGACGCGCTTGTCGAGCATGGCCTCGACATGCAGCTGGCCGAGCCGCACGTCGTCCTCGACATTGCACAGGAAGACCGAGACGCCGGCATCGACCAGCGCATCGGAAACGCCGGCCATCAGCGGCAGCGAGAAGCGGCCATAGGTATCGTTGGTGAGCAGCCCGACGGTGAAGGAGCGCTTGCGCAACAGGCTCTGCGCCAGGCTGTTCGGCCGGAAGCCGAGCCGCTGCGCCGTCTCGCGGATACGCTCGCGCGTCTGCGCCGTCATCCGCCCCTGCCCGTTCAGCGCCTTCGACGCCGTCGCCACGCTGACGCTGGCGGCGGACGCTACCTCACGCAGGGTGACGGGGGTCTTGGCGGAGACAGGTGGTGGCGCGTCGGATGCCATTGCTTAGGTGTTGGTCCTCGGTTTGGGAAAAGGTTTTCTCTTGCTGGCCCGTGCCCTGTCGATGTTGGGGATCGGCGGACGCCACGGAAATTGGGAAAAGGTTTTCTCAACGGGAGACTAGGATGAGAATTCGGGGATGGCAAGGGGGCGGCGAGTGGCGACGCGATCGACGCAGTTGTTCGTTGCGACCGATTTGCGTCAGAAGTGACCATTGACGAGCAGATCTTCCGATGTCGCCTTTTGGCCGGAAGCTGACCGACTGGCTTTAGGTCAAGGCGCGAAAAAGCGGACACTCCGCCTACGACCCCATCTCGGAAGTATTCCCTATCTGCGATAGCTCCGAAAGCCGGCGCTCAGGTGCATCACCAAAGCGGCCGCTCTGCGTGACGCACGGACATTGCAGGTCACCAAACTTGACGCTGGGCTGGCCAGAGCCGACACTGAGCAGAGAAAAAGAGGAGCACCTCTGTGGGAGGGCCAGACTCCGACTCAGAGATGACGATCAGCTCGCTCCGATCCGAGTTGACAGCGGCGCGCGAAGAAAATCAGGTACGCACCGCAGAGGTCGCCAATCTCCTTGAGCAGCAGAATGCGACGAGTGCGATCCTCAGGGTGATCGCCGCATCGCCGACCGACATCCAACCGGTACTGCAGACGCTGGTCGACTCGGCTATACGCCTGGCCGGGGCGGACATGGGCGCAATCACGTTGCGCGTTGGCGATACGTTGCGGTTCATGGCAGGCGGCGGGCAGGCTGCTGAGCTGCATGCATACGAACGGGCCCACCCACATGTCGTGGGACGAGGGACGTTCCAGGGCCGCGCCGCGCTGGAGGGATTGACGATCCATGTGGCGGACGCGCTTGAAGACCCGGAATACGAAAGGCCGGAAGCCGCAATCATCGGCAGTTTCCGCGGAGTACTTTCTGTTCCGCTGAAGCGGGGTCAGGAGACCATCGGCGTATTCGGCATGGCGCGGCGGATGATCGGGCTATTTTCACCGCGTCAAGTCGAACTGGTCGAGAGCTTCGCCGACCAAGCCGTGATCGCCATCGAGAATGCCCGGCTGTTCGAGAAAGTCGAGGGGCACAATCGTGAACTGGCCGAGTCGCTGGATCAGCAGACTGCGACGGCCGAAGTGTTGAAGACGATCAGCAGTTCGGCGTTCGATCTCGATTCCGTGCTGCATACGCTTGTGAAGTCCGCGTCCGACCTCTGTCATTCCGGGATGGGCTACATCTATCTGCGCCAGGGCGACGTGTTGCAGCCGACGGTACAGATCGGATGGAGCCAAGAATTCCAGGACCACATGAACAACCTCCCGGTCACGCCGGGCCGGGGCAGCATCGCCGCCCGCGTTGCCCAGAGCGGGTCCGTGGAGCAGATTGCCGACGTTCTCGACGATCCGGAGTATACAAACATCGAAGGCCAGCGGCTCGGCGGCTTCCGCACTCTGCTAGGCGTTCCGCTGATGCGTGACGGCGCCGTGACCGGCGTCTTCGTCCTCGCCCGCTCGTCGGTCTCGCCGTTCAGTACGCGCGAAATCGAACTGGTACAGACATTTTCGGATCAGGCGGTCATCGCGATCGAGAACGTGCGGCTATTCGAAGAGGTCGAGTCCCGCAACCGCGACCTAGCCGAGTCGCTGGAACAGCAGATGGCCACCGGCGAGATATTGCGCGCAATCTCCGGATCCCCGACTGATGCGCAGCCGGTCTTCGACGCGATCGCACAGAGCGCCGCCAAGCTCTGCGGGGCGCAATTCTGCTTTGTCGACCGGTTCGATGGAACGCTCCTGCACTTCATGGCCCATTACGGGGTGCCGCCCGAAGCAATCGAGACGATCGATCGCAGCTTCCCAATGGCACCAGGACGTGGCAGCGCTGCAGCGCGGGCGGTGAGCAGCGGCACCGTAGTGCAAATCCCCGACATACAGGCCGATCCGGATTATCAGGCCGATCCGGATCATAGGATGGGCGCCCTTGCCGATTTATTGCATTCGCAAAGCACCGTCGCGGTGCCGATGCTCAAGGATGGCGTTCCGATCGGCGTGATCACGGTCGACCGGCTTGAAGCCGGCGATTTTCCCGATCGGCAGGTCGAACTGCTCAAGACCTTCGCCGACCAGGCGGTCATAGCCATCGAGAACGTCCGGCTGTTCGAAGAGGTCGAGTCGCGTGGCCGTGACCTGACCGACGCGCTAGAGAAGCAGACGGCGACCGGCGCGATATTGCAAGTGATCGCCGGGTCTCCTACGGACATTCAGCCTGTGCTGGACGCCGTCGCTGAAAGTGCCGCTCGGCTTTGCGACGCCTATGACGCAACGATCTATCTGCTGCGCTCCGACAGGCTGGCTGTGGGAGCGCATCATGGACCGATTCCGATTGACAGTGCTGGCTTGCCGGTCGCGCGCGACATCGTTACCGGCCGCGCCGTATTGGATCGGGTGCCGGTCCACGTTCACGACTTGACCATCGCTGGAGAGGAGTTTGCAACTGCCCGAATGATGGCTAAACGTCTCGGTTTTCGCGCGATTCTCGCCACTCCGCTGTTGCAGGAAGGAAAAGCAATCGGAGCGCTTATGATCCGGCGCATCGAGGCGCGGCCCTTTAGCGACAGCCAAATCGGCCTCCTCAAAACTTTCGCCAACCAGGCCGTCATCGCGATCGGCAATGTGCGGCTCTTCGAAGAGGTGCAGGCCCGCACCGCCGAACTTGGCGAAGCATTACAGCAGCAGACAGCGACCGCGGATGTGCTCAAGGTCATAAGCCGCTCCGCATTCGACCTGCAGAGCGTCCTGCAGACACTTATCGATTCTGCTGTGAGGCTCTGCGGTGCGAAAACGTCTGGCATCTTTATGCGCGACGGCGATGTCTTCCGGCTTGCGGCAGGCTACGACCAAACCCCGGAGTATCGCGCGTATGAAGAGGCGAATCCGAGTCCGATCAGCCGACAATCCTGGGTCGGCCGAACAGCACTCGACAAGGCAGTCGTCCATGTTCCGGATGTTACCAAGGACACAGAACATGGCCTTCCCGAAGCTCCGCGTCTCGGAGGTTATTCGGCTGTGCTCTGTGTACCGCTTATGCGCGAAGGATCGGTAATTGGCGTCTTCGCAATGACGCGACCTGAACCCGGGCCCTTCACCGATAGCCAGATCGAACTTGTCCAGACCTTTGCCGACCAGGCCGTAATTGCGATCGAGAACGTCCGCCTTTTCGAGGAGGTGCAGCAGCGGACACGGGAGGCCACAGAGGCGCTGGAGTACCAGACGGCGACCAGCGATGTGCTTAGCGTTATCAGCCGCTCGCCCACCGATGGGCAGCCAGTGTTTAATATGATCGCGCAAAGCGCCGCCCGTCTATGCGAAGCGCAGTTCTGCTTTGTCTACAGATTTGACGGCGAGCTTCTGCATTTCGTCGCGCATCACGGCATCACCGAAGAAAGCGTTGAGATCGTGCGCAACACCTTTCCCGTGGCACCTACTCGCGGCAGCGCTGCCGAACGGGCAATTCTATATCTTGACGTGGCGCAGATCCCGGACCTCACCTTGGATAGTGAATTCACGCATCGCGCCGCGGCGGCTTTTTCGGGCCTGCGCAGTGCTGTCGCCGTGCCGATACTGCGTGACGGCCTGCCCATCGGTTGCATAGCAGTCGGGCGTGCTGAGACGGGCTTTCTTGCCGCTAAGCAAGTCGAACTTCTGAAGACCTTCGCCGACCAGGCCGTGATCGCCATCGAAAATGTCCGCCTGTTTGATGAGGTCAAGGCGCGGACCGCGGAGCTAAGCGAGTCGCTTCAGCAGCAGACAGCGACAGCAGACGTGCTCAAGGTCATCAGCCGGTCGGCCTTCGACCTGCAGAACGTCCTTGACACCCTGGCAGAGTCCGCCGCGCACCTCTGCGACGCGGACATTGCCGATTTCTATCGTCTGGTCGACGACGGATTTCAGTGGACCACGACCTTCAGCCGAGATCCGGAAGCGGCCCCTGCCCATACCAAGATCATGCGCCAGCCGGGGCGCGGATCGGTGTCGGGGCGCGTTCTGCTGGAACAGAAAACCGTTCACGTACCGGATTTCGAAGCCGATCCCGAGTTCACCTTCACCGACGTGGCGCGGCAGCGCGGCGTTCGCTGCATCCTCGGCGTTCCGCTTCTGCGCGGTACGGAGCTGATGGGGTTGCTTCTGGTCATGCGCAAGGCGCCCGGACCATTCTCGCCAAAGCAGATCGAGCTGGTCGAGACTTTCGCCGACCAAGCGGTGATCGCCATTGAAAATGTCCGCTTGTTCGACGAGGTACAGGCCCGCACGGCGGAATTGAGCGAATCGCTGCAGCTGCAGACGGCAACGGCGGATGTTCTGAAGGCGATCAGCCGTTCCACATTCGACCTGCAGCCGGTTCTCGACACGCTGGCAGAATCAGCGGCCAAGCTGTGCGACGCGGACACGAGCGTCATCTTCAAGCGTGACGGCGATCTCTACCGGTGGTCGGCCGAGTACGGCAATTTGCCTGAAGCCGCGGCTTTCGCCAAAGCCAATCCCTTCGCCGCCGGTCGCGACAGCGTCACCGGAAGGGTGGCCCTCGAAGCCCGCGCCGTCCACGTTTCGGACGTGCTCGCCGACCCGGACTACGGGGCAACGCAGCTTCAGAAGCTCGGCGGCTACCGGACCATTCTATGTGTTCCGATCTTGCGCGAAGGCGCGCCGGTCGGCGTGTTCGCGCTGACGCGGTCACAGGTGCGGGACTTCACGCCGAGGCAGATCGAGCTCGTCGAGACGTTTGCCGACCAGTCCGGCATAGCGATCGAAAACGTCCGGCTGTTCGACGAGGTGCAGGCGCGTACCCGCGAATTGTCACGCTCGCTCGAAGATCTGAGGACCGCGCAGGACCGCCTCGTGCAAACGGAGAAGCTCGCCTCACTCGGCCAGTTGACCGCCGGTATCGCCCACGAGATCAAGAACCCGCTCAACTTCGTCAACAACTTCTCAACGCTCTCCGGCGAACTCATCGATGATTTGAACAGTGTGCTGGCCGGAGCGCCTTTGGAGGCATCCGTGCGCGAAGAGGTCGGCGAGCTGACAGCCATTCTCAAGAGCAATCTCGACAAGGTGGTCCAGCACGGCAAGCGGGCCGATTCCATTGTCAGGAACATGCTGCTGCATTCGCGCGCGGGTTCAGGAGAGCATCGTCCGATTGACATCAATGCCATCGTGGAGGAGAGCCTGAACCTTGCCTATCACGGGGCGCGCGCCGAAAGGCCGGGATTCAACGTCACGCTGACGCGGAATTTCGACCCGCAGGCGGGGGATGTCGATCTCTACCCGCAGGAGATCACGCGGGTGCTTCTCAACCTCATCTCCAACGGCTTTTATGCAACGGCCAAGCGCAGCGCCGCGGCGAATGGCGCGGGCTATGAGCCGACGCTCTCCGCCACCACCAGGAGTCTCGGCGACCGTGTCGAAATCAGGATCCGCGACAACGGCACCGGCATTCCGCCGGAGGTGAAAGAGAAGATGTTCAACCCATTCTTCACGACCAAGCCAGCCGGCGAGGGCACCGGGCTCGGCCTGTCGCTCAGCCACGACATCGTCGTCAAACAGCATGCCGGCACGATCGACGTCGACAGCCAGCCAGGCGAGTTCACCGAGTTCCGGATCGTGCTGCCGCGCGCTGCGGCCTCGCTCGCAAAATCGGGAGGTGAAGTATGAGCCTCCTCATCCTGGTCGTCGACGACGAGCCCGACGTCGAGCCGCTGTTTCGCCAGCAGTTCCGCCGCGACATCCGAGCCAGCCGCTTCACCATGGAGTTCGCGCAATCGGCAGTCGATGCGTTGGAGCAGATCGACCACGCCGAAGGGGTGAC
Organism: Mesorhizobium sp. CNPSo 4684; assembly: GCF_057784315.1. NCBI lineage: Bacteria > Pseudomonadati > Pseudomonadota > Alphaproteobacteria > Hyphomicrobiales > Phyllobacteriaceae > Mesorhizobium > Mesorhizobium sp. CNPSo 4684. The sequence goes on from NZ_JBWLUX010000006.1 coordinate 174,624, forward strand.
ACTGATCCTGGTGCTGTCCGACATCAATATGCCCGGCATGAGCGGGCTCGAGCTGCTGCCGAAGATCAAGGTGCTGCGGCCCGACGTCCCGGTCATCATGATCACCGCCTATGGCGACGCCGAAACCAAGCGCAAGGCGTTGGAGAACGGTGCCGAAGCGCTGCTGACCAAGCCGATCGACTTTTCGGCGCTCAGGCAACAGATCGAAACCCGGCTGGGAATGGTGGCGTGACGGCGCGCATCCTCGTGGTCGACGACGAGCCCGATCTTGAGGTCTTGATCGTCCAGAAGTTCCGGCGTCAGATCCGCGACGGCGCGGTCATTTTCCTGTTTGCCAGCGATGGTGTGGACGCCCTGTCCGTCATCGACGGCAACAGCGACATCGACATGGTGCTGTGCGACATCAACATGCCCCGTATGGACGGCCTGTCGCTGCTGGAGAAGCTGCAGCAGGCCGAGGGTCAGCAGCTTTCGACGGTCATCGTCTCCGCTTACGGTGACATGGCCAACATCCGTACTGCGATGAACCGCGGCGCCTTCGACTTCATCACTAAGCCGATCGACTTTGCCGACCTGGAGACCACGATCGCCAAGACCTTGAAGCATCGCGAGGTGCTGCAAGAGGCGCATCGGCGGCAAGCAGTCGCGGAGCGCGCGCATGCATCGCTGTCGCGCTATTTCTCGCCCAATCTGGCCGAGCGGCTGGCCGGCGACGCCGACGGGCTGGCGCTAGCCGGGCAATGGCGCGAGGTCGCCTCGCTGTTCACTGACATTACCAGCTTCACCACGCTGGTGGAAACGATCGACCCTGCCACGCTAGGCGCGCTCCTCAACGACTATTTGGCCGGCATGACCGACGTCGTGTTCGCGCATGAAGGCACTGTCGCCAAGATCGTCGGCGATGCGCTGCATGTGCTGTTCGGCGCGCCTGGCGAGCAGCAGGACCATGCGGCGCGCGCGGTTGCCTGCGCGCTCGAGCTCGACGCGCTGTCGCAATCGTTCCGCGATAGCTGGCGCGACAAGGGCGTCGCGGTCGGTACGACCCGCATCGGCGTCCATGCAGGTCCGGCGCTGGTCGGAAATTTCGGCGGAGGCCGCTTCTTCGACTACACGGCCTATGGCGACACCATTAATATCGCGGCGCGGCTGGAAAGCGCCAACAAGCAGCTGGGCACGCGTATCTGCGTCAGCGCGAGCGCGGCTGCAAGGGTCGACGGCTTCCGCGGACGGCCGGTCGGCGATCTGATGCTGCGCGGCAGGGCCGAGGCGCTGCGCGCGTTCGAGCCTTTGTCGTCAAAGCAGTATGATGATCCTTCGACGGCGAGCTATCTCGAAGCCTTCGGCAGATTGGAGGCCGGCGATGCAAACGCGCTTACGGCTTTCGCCGCGCAGATCGGCAAATGTCCGGACGACCAGCTCGCCAGCTTCCATCTCAAGCGGCTGCTCAACGGCGCCAAGGGAACGCGGATCAGCCTCGACTGATCTTTGCGCCTGTCGCGACCGCGACCGTCAAGCCTCGTCGCCAGCAATGTCTGCTTTCACAAGGTGGCAAAGGTGCCCTCAACGACCGACAAGCGGCGCAAAGCGGTCATGCGCCTTCGCCTCGGGGAGTCCGCTTTGGATCATCAGCGGCCGTTCCACCCGCGCGCCCTCGCCGCCCAGCACCTCCACCGCCTTCTCAATATCCGCTTCAGCGTCCTTGATTTCATCATCAAATCGAACACCCGGAATTCGACGCCGCATCACCGCCACCTTCAGACTGACAACCTCTTTCTCCGATCAGGTGGGACGCTCTGCGACGCATGCTTCGACGCGGCTGAGATACGGGCGAGGAAACTGGTATTGCTCTGTAGGGCGATCATTGTATCTCGAATCCCATCGGTGAATGAAGACTCCGAATCCCATGATCGTCCTGCAATCCGTTCCTGGGAAATATCTGCCTGCGATGTAACACCAAAATCCGATCTCGGGAGTTTATTTCAGGCCGGAAGAATTTTCCCCTCGTTGCGTGTAGCATCAAGTCTCCGCCATCCGTCCTCTGGCCAAAAAAGGAGAACGTCATGCGAAAACTCATCGTCACCGAATTCATCAGCGTCGACGGCATTGCCGAGGTCGAGAAGCTGCCCAAAGTGACCTGGAACGATGAAATGCAAAGGTTCAAGGAGGAGAGCTTGCCGATAGCGGCGCCATGCTTCTGGGGCGCACGACCTATGAGATCTTTGCCGGCTCCTGGCCGAGCGAGACCGGCGACTTCGCCGACCGGTTCAATGGGCTGCCGAAATATGTCGCGTCGGCCAGCCTGAAGGCGCTGGACTGGAAGCCGGCGGAATTGCTTGCGGGTTCCTTGCCGGAAGCAGTGAGCAAGCTGAAGCAAGGCAGTGGCGGCAACATCTATTTGCATGGCAGCCTCAGCGTCGCGCAGGAGCTGCTGCGCCACGGCCTGGTCGACCGCGTCAGGCTGCTGAGCTACCCCGGCACTGTTGGCGAGGGCAAGAAGCTGTTTCCGACCGACATGCCTGTGGCGCTGGAGCCGATCTCGGCCATGACGTTCAGCAATGGCGTGGTAGCACTGGAATATGCGGCGGGGAAGTGAAGGCTGATCTCTCCCCTTGAGGGGGGAGATGTCGCCGAAGGCGACAGAGGGGGTCGCTGCGCGTAAAGCGCCCACCTCATCTGTCGCAAGGAGGTCGTATCCAGTCGAACCGACCCCCTCTGGCCTGCCGGCCATCTCCCCCTCAAGGGGGGAGATTAGCAGTTCACCCGGCCTTCTTCCCTCGCTTGCCCTTGGCGCGTGCCTCGACCACCCTTTCCACCTCGCGCTTCAGCTCGTCCTTGATCTCCTGCGTCTCGGCCATCAGCGCGTCGATCTTCATGAAATCGAGCACGCGGTACTTCGACACGTTGGGGCGGATCAGGATGTCGGGCGGCCCCTGCTTCAGCTTGTGGGCGATGATCGACTGCATCATCAATTGCGTGGCGCCGTACATCAGGTCGACGGTGGTCGGGTGCTTGCGCTCGGCCTCGCTCGGCGCGCCGACGACATCGATGGCGATGATGATGTCGGCGGCGTTTTCGATCAGGTCGAACGGCACCGGATTGTAGATGCCGCCGTCGATCAGCACGCGGTCGTCGCGCGTCACCGGGCGGAACACGGCGGGAATGGCGGCCGAAGCCGCCAAGGCCGAATGCAGGTCGCCATCGTCGAAGACGGCCAGCTTGTGGCCGAAATAGTCGGTCGCCGTCACCTTGAGCGGGATCTGAAGGTCGGCGAAGGTTTCAGGGATCGCTTCGGGCAGGAAGGCCTTCAGGATGCGCTCGATGTTGAACTGGCCGACGCGGATGCCGCCTTGCATTGCCTCGGCGATGGTGCCCGGCCGCGAGCGCCACATGCGCGCTGCCACCTCGGCACGACGGCCCAGGATCGAACGGGCATAGCCCTCGATGTCCTTGCCGCTCATGCCAGAGGCCATGCCGGCGCCCATGATGGCGCCGATCGAGGAGCCGGCGATGGCCACCGGCTTGATGCCGAGCTCGTCCAGAGCCTCGACGATGTGAATGTGAGCCAGGCCGCGAGCGCCGCCGCCGCCAAAGGCGATGCCGAAAGTGGGACCTGTCATTTGGCCTCCAGCTTCGGGCCGATGCTCATGATCGCAGGGGCCGCCGACAGCAGCTTCTTCGCCGCTGCCTTGACCTGATCGAGCGTCACGCCGTTGATGAGCGCTGAACGGCGCTGCACGTAGTCGATGCCGAGATGGTCGAGCTGCAATTCCACCAGCGTCGATGCAATGGCGCTGGAAGAATCCAGATTGCTGATGGCATAGGAGCCGACCATGTATTTCTTGGTTGCGTCCAGTTCGGCCTCTGTCGGCCCCTCCTCGGCCATCTTCTTGACCACGTCCTTGACGATGGCGAGCGTCTCGGCCGCGCGGTCCGAACGCGTCGCCGTGGTGATGATCAGCGCGTTGGAATGCTGGTGATCGACCAGGCTGGAATCGACGCTGTAGGCCAGGCCGCGCTTTTCGCGCACCTCGTCATAGAGGCGCGAGGTGAAGGTGCCGCCACCGAGAATCTGGTTCATGAGCACCGCCGGGAAAAAATCCGGCGCATCGCGCTTCACGCCGGGATAGGCGAACTGCAGCGAGGTCTGCGGCAGGTCGTAATCGACCTCGAGCTGCTGGCCGAGCTTCAGCTCGGTATCGGCTACCGGCCGCAGCAGCTGCTTTTCGGGAAGATCGCCGAACACGTCATCGAGCTTCTGTTTCAGCGTCGCGGCGTCGATGTCGCCGACCACCGCGACATGCAGGCCGTTGCGGGCGAAATTGGCCTTGTGGAAGGCAGCCAGATCCGCCGCAGTGATGGTGGCGATGCTGTCTTTGGTGCCCTGGTCCGGCCGGGAGTAGGGATGGTCGCCATAGATGGCGCGCAGCCATTTGGTCTGGGCGACGGTGTTGGGGTCGCGCTCACTGGCGATGATGCCGGACAATATCTGGGAGCGGATGCGGTCGATCGGCGCCTGGTCGAAGCGCGGGCTGGTAACCGCCAGCCTGAGCAGGTCGAAGGCCGCATCCTTCTGCTCGGCCAGCATGCGCATCGAGCCATAGGTGCCGTCGCGCGCCGCGTCGAAACCCATTTCGGCGCCGGCATCGTCAAGCCTGGTCTGAAAGGCCTCGCTGTCGAGGTCGCCGGCGCCCTCGTCGAACAGGCCGGTCATCAGATTGACCAGCCCCTCCTTGCCGGCCGGATCCTGCGTCGAGCCACCATCGAAGACGAAGCGAATGGCGACGATCGGAATGGAGTGATCCTCGACCAGCCAGGCGTTGATGCCCTTTGACGAGGTCACCTGCTGGATGTCCATCGCGCGCGCGGCAAGCGCCGGCAGGACGAGGAAGAGGATGGCGAGGAACAGGGCGGTGAAGGTACGGAGCGCGGCACTCCCCCTCACCCAGCCTCCGCTTCGCTCGGCTGACCTCTCCCCGATGGGGAGAGGAGCTTGCCAGCGCTGGCGCCCGCCTCTTCTCCCCAGCGGGGAGAAGGTGGCCGCGAAGCGGCCGGATGAGGGGGCAGTCTCGCGCATGCTCATGGAAACCAGGCTCATCATCAATTCCCCGCCTGTTGCTGCGGCAAGAGATAGCCGGTGGTCGAACGGTCGAGCAGCAAATAGCGGGCGGCGACCGCCTTGATCTCGTCGGCGGTGACCTTGCGGATGCGGTCCGGCCATTCCTCGATGTCCTTCACATTACCGCCGGTGGCGAGCTCGGCGCCGTAGAGATTGGCCATCTCGTCCTGCTTGTCGTGGGCGAAGATCAGGGCCCTGATGTAGCGGGCCTTGGCCTTCTCCAACTCGTCGGCGGTGACGCCGTCCTTGACGATGCGGGCGATCTCGGCGTCGACGGCCGCCTCGACGTCGCTCAGCTTGGCGTCGCCGCGCGGCGCGCCATAGACGGTGAAATTGGTGGCGTCGAGCATGGTTCCCTGGAAGAAGGCGCCGGTCCCCGATGCGATGCCCTGCTTGACCACGAGCTGCTGGTAAAGCCGGCTGCGGCTGCCGCCGCCAAGAATCTCTCCCAACAGGTCGAGCGCCTCGGCCTCGCCGGGCTTTGCGGTGTGGTAGGACGGAACCACCCATTGCGTCGAAAAGCTCGGCACCGAAATGCGCCCATCGGTGAGCGTCACCGTGCGCCTGGTGTTCTGCTCCGGTTCGACCGGGCGGATGCGCGGCGGCAGGTCCGGGCCGCGCGCGACCTTGCCATAGGTCTTTTCGGCCAGCGCCTTCACCGCATCCGGCTCGACATCGCCGGCAACGATCAGCACGGCATTGTTGGGGCGGTAATACTTGTCATAGAAGGCAACCGCATCGGTGCGGTTCAGCTGCTCCATCTCCTGCATCCAGCCGATCACCGGAATGCGGTAGGGCTGGTTCTGCCAGAGCGTCGCATCGACCTCCTCGTCGAGCACGGCCTCGGGGTTGCTGTCGATGCGCGAGCGGCGCTCTTCCAGGATCACGTCGCGCTCGGTCTTGATGACCTCGTCGGTCAAGATGAGGTTGCGCATGCGGTCGGCCTCGAAGTTCATCATCTGTTCGAGCGCCGAGGGCGTCACCGTCTCGTGGAAGGCGGTGTAGTCATAGGAAGTGAAGGCGTTGTTGGAGCCGCCTATGTCCGAAATGGCGCGGTCGAACTCGCCCGCGGCGTGGTTGGTCGTGGCCTTGAACATCAGATGTTCGAAGAAATGCGCGATGCCGGACTTGCCTGGCGGCTCGTCGGCGCTGCCGATCTTGTACCACACCATATGGGTGACGATGGGGGCACGATGGTCGGGGATGACCACCACTTCCATGCCGTTGTCGAGCAGGAAGTTCGCCACCTTGCCGTCGTCCGCAGCCAGGGCCGGGCCGGCCACGGTCAGCGCGGTGGCGAGCAACGCTCTCCGCAGCCATTCAGTATGAAGTGTCATCAATGGCTCCGGTTTGTTATCGCGCGACGATAGGCAAGGTTAGCCACCGAGGCAAAGTGAATTGTGCGTCATTTTGAAGGCGCTGTTTCTTCCTTCTCCCTCGTGGGAGAAGGTGGAGCCTAATCACCCAGCCTCGATGAACCGGATCACCGTCTCGCCGTAGTTGCGCTCATCAACCACCGAGAATTCAGGCCCAACCTCGAAGGGCGCCGAGGCGGCTTCCTCGACCACGCAGAGCGCGCCGGGCAGCAGCCAGCCGCCTGCCTTGGCCGAACGCAGTGCGCGCTCGCCGAGACCTTTGCCATACGGCGGATCGGCGAAGATCAGGCCAAAGGCGGCAAGCGTGCCGGCGTCGCCCAAGGCAGTCGCGTCGCGGCGAAAGATCTTGGTGCGGCCGGTGAGGCCAAAGGCTTCGACATTGGTGCGGATCAGGCCGCGCCCTTCCGCCGATTCCTCGATGAAGACGCCATAGGAGGCGCCGCGCGACAGCGCTTCAAGGCCGAGCGCGCCGGTGCCGGCGAACAGGTCGAGCACACGCGCGCCCTCGAGCTTGTCGGCGAAGCGGTGCGCCAGCACGTTGAAGACGGCCTCGCGGGCGCGGTCGGTGGTCGGGCGGATGGCATGGTCGCGCGGCGTCGCCAACGGACGCCCGCGAAATTGGCCGCCGACGATCCTCATTTAAGTCCGGGTCTCATTTAAGTCCGGCTCTCATCTGGTCCGGGGGCCCTTGGGACCGTTGCGCGGCCGCTCACCGCCCCGACCGCCATCCGGACGCTCGCCGCGCGGCTTGCCAAACGGCTTGGCGCCACCCGGCTTGCCATAGGCCGGCTTGAACGAGGCCTTGCGCGCCTTGGCGTTGGCCGCCTTGGCGGCATCGGCTTCCGCCCTGCCCTTGCCGATCGGGCGCGCACCCGGCGCCATCCAGACATTGGCCTTGCGCTGGCCCGGCGGCTCGATCGGCCGCTGCTCGCGCTCAGGTTTTTTGCCGCCACGCGGTTTGTCACCAAAGGCGCCACGGGGTTTATCGCCGAAGCCACCGCGGGGCTTATCGCCGAAATTGCCGCGCGGCTTGTCTGAAAACTCGCCGCGCTCGGGTCGCGGGCCGCGTTCGCCAAAGCTCTTTTCCGGCCTTGCACCCCTTTCAGGGCTGGTCGACAGCTTGCCCAACGCCTCGTCGCGGCTGCCCTCGCGGCGCTTGCGGTTCTTGATCAGACCGCCCTCGCCGATCGGCCGGCGGTCGCCCTCGCGGGTGAATTTCGGTCGTTCGGGCTCCACTTCGCGCTCACGCCGCACCGGCTGGTTGGAGAACGGCTTGGTGATCTCGGCGTCGAAATTGGCACCGGAATCCTCGATCAGGCGTTCGCCGAGCTGGTCGCGCAAGACGCGGCCCTTGATCTCCAGCACATGGCCTTCGGCGAGGTCGTCGAGCTGGAACGGCCCGTAGGAGATGCGGATCAGCCGCGTCACGTCGAGGCCGAGCGAACCGAGGATGTTCTTCACTTCCCGATTCTTGCCTTCGCGCAGGCCGATCGTCAGCCAGGCGTTGGTGCCTTGCTCACGGTCGAGCGTCGCCTCGATGGCGCCGTAGAAGACGCCGTCGACGGCAATGCCTTCACGCAGGCCCGCGAGCATGCTTTCCTCGACCTTGCCATGAACGCGCACGCGGTAACGGCGCAGCCAGCCGGTGGCAGGCAGTTCGAGCACGCGCGACAGACCGCCATCATTGGTGAGCAGCAGCAGGCCTTCGGTGTTGATGTCGAGCCGGCCGATGGTCATCAGCCGCGGCAATTCGGCGGGCAGCACGTCGAACACGGTCTTGCGCCCCTCGGGGTCGCGGTTGGTGGTAACGACTCCGGCCGGCTTGTGAAACAGGAAGAGCCTTGTGCGCTCGATCGGCGGAATTTCCATGCCGTCGAGATGGATGATGTCGCCGGGCATGACGTTGAAGGCCGGTGAGGTCAAAATCCGGTTGTTGACCTTGACGCGGCCGGCCGCGATCAGATCCTCGGCATCGCGTCGCGAAGCAAGGCCGGCGCGGGCCAGCCGCTTGGCGATGCGCTCGCCGGCTTCTTCCGTCTCCACGGCGCGCGGACGCGGCTTGAAGCCGCTGCCGGATACACCTTGCGGCCGGTCACCACCGAAATCGCGCTTGGGGCGATCCGCGAAGTCACGCTTGGGCCGATCACCGGCGTCGCGCTGCGGACGATCGCCGAAATCGCGCTTTGGCCGGTCGAAACGGTTTTCGCCTTCGCGCGGTGCGTAGGGCTTGCGCGGACCTTCGCGCTTCTCGTAGGGCTTGCCCTCGGTACGCGGCCCCTTGCTGAACGGCCGGTCGCCGCTCTTGAAGTCGCGCTTCGGTCGTTCGCCATCGGCCGCCATCGGCCGGTCGCCGCGCGGCGCATAGGGCTTGCGCGGCCCTTCGCGCTTTTCGAAAGGCTTGCCTTCGGGACGCGGCCCCTTGCTGAACGGCCGGTCGCCGCTCTTGAAGTCGCGCTTGGGCCGCTCGCCATCGGCTGCCATCGGCCGGTCGCCGCGCGGCGCATAAGGCTTGCGCGGACCTTCGCGCTTTTCGAAAGGCTTGCCTTCGGGGCGCGGACCCTTGCTGAACGGCCGGTCGCCGCTCTTGAAGTCGCGCTTCGGCCGCTCGCCTTCAGCCGCTGCCGGCCGGGCACCGCGTGGCGCATAGGGTTTCTTGGCCCCGAAGGAAGGCTTGCCGCCCTTGCCGGCGGCGCCATCACGGCGCGGCCCCGCGGCTCTCGGACCGCTTTTGCCCGGGCCTTTGTGGCGCGGGGATTTCTTGTCGTTGTCGTCCATGTGGCCTTTGTCCGTTTGCGCTGCTACAGCGTGGCGCATCCTTTGGGGCGCGCAACGAACGCTATAGCACTTTGATGTGGCGCATGATCATTTCCGAAAATCTGTTCCGATGTTCGGGTTGACGCGCTCCATAACAGGATCACAGCTAAGTGGCGAGGAGATAATCAGGATGCAAACCGCGTGAAGCGGCCGGATTTCATGGCGCTGGCGCTGAAAGAGGCGCAAGCCGCCGCCTTGCGCGGCGAAGTTCCCGTCGGCGCCGTCATCGTCAGCGGCGACACCGTGGTGGCATCCGCCGGCAACCGTACCCGTGAACTTGCCGATCCGACGGCACATGCCGAAATGCTGGCGATCCGCGCGGCCTGCCAGAAGCTCTCCAGCGAGCGGCTGACCGGACACGACCTCTATGTGACGCTGGAGCCCTGCGCCATGTGCGCCGGCGCCATTTCCTTCGCCAGGCTGCGCCGGCTCTATTTCGGCGCGGCCGACGAGAAGGGCGGCGCGGTGGTCAACGGCGTGCGCTTCTTCGCCTCACCGACCTGCCACCATACGCCCGATATCTATCCGGGCATGGCCGAAGCCGATGCGGCCTTGCTGCTCAAGGAATTCTTTCGGGAAAGGCGCGAGACGTAGGCCCCGCCAACGATGGCGGGCGGTATCCCTACCAGGAAGGCAGCCAGTCGAAGAGCCCGCCGCTCTTGCTCTTGGCGGCTGCCTCTTTCTTGAGGCGGCGTTCCTTCTTGTATTCGTCCTCGCCGAGTTCGCCCTGCGGCGCGGTGTCGGCGGCGGCGCGATAGGCCAAAGGCGGCTCGCTCAGATATTTGCGCGTGGTGGGATCGCCCTGCTTGCCCTCAGCCGTACGGCGCTGGATTTCGGCGGCGCGGCCCTTGTCCGAATCCGCCGGCGACCAGCGTGGCGGGTGGCTCGAGGCCGAATCCGCCATCGCCTTCTTCACCGCAGCCGGATCGGTCTGCACATCATCGACAATCTGTGACTGATAGGACGGATCATCCTGGTGGGCGGTGGCGTCGGCACGCAGGCGGGCGCGGCGCTGCTCGGGCGATTCGGGCCAATCGGTGCTCGCCGTCTCGATGCTTTCCTGGGGCGCCGGCAGCGCCTCCTTTTGCCCTGGCGCGGGCTTCACCAGCTCCGGACGGGGCTTGTAGTCGATCTGTTGCTTGCGCTTCGGCGAGATTGAAAAGGCGCCGGACAGGTCGCCGGCAAGCTGCTCGCCAGCCGTCTTGTCGGTGCCGTAGGTGGGCGAACTCATGCAGCCGGACAGAGCGAGGCCGGACGCGACAAGCGGCGCCAGCAGCGCAACGCGCACGGAAGTTCTGTCGGTCATGCCAAAAAGTCCCACTCTAGACAGCCTCTCGATCGTCACCGGCCAAAGGTCCGGTCCCCATCGTCCACGCTCTTGCGACGGAAATCCGGCGACAATTTGTCTTCCGGAGTTTCGCGTGTTTACCTCAACCACTCGTTAAGGGCAACGCGCGGGCGGTTTTCGCCCACCCGGCGTGGCTTCTATGCACCGGCTTAGGGACTCACAAACGTCCCAGAGCCTGCAGCTCATGCAGCACCGCGGCATCGCGGGCCGAAACGTCGGGGAATTCGGCATCCTGCCCGACATCGGCCGTATAGCGCCACGAACGCGCGCATTTGACCAGGCCCCGGTCCTCGGCCTTTTCGACAACGACGGCGACTCCTTTGACATCGTCGAGCGCAAAGGCGCCTTCCGGCGCCTTGCCATGGGCGATGACGAGATCGCTGGTGATCGCCATTTCGGCCATGTCGACATCGGCGATTGCAGCTTCAAGCGCGGCATCGTCGAGCGTCACGACCGGCACGGCTTCCAGCGACGAGCCGATGACCTTCTGGGCGCGCGCGATCTCGAGGGCGCCGGTGACGACACGGCGAACCTGCCGCACCTTGCGCCATTTCTCGGCCAGCGCCTCGTTCTTCCAGTTGGCCGGAATCTCAGGGAACTGGTCGAGATGCAACGAAACGGCATCGGGATGACGGTCGAGCCAGGCTTCTTCCATGGTGAAAGGCAGCATCGGCGCCAGCCATTTCACCAGGCAGTCGAAGAGGTGGCGCACCACCTGCACCGAGGCCTTGCGCTTCACGCTGGAAGGTCCGTCGCAATAGAGTGCGTCCTTCCTGATGTCGAAATAGAAGGCCGACAGCTCGACGACCATGAAGTCGAGCAAAGTGCGGGTTATGCGCTTGAACTCGAACGTGTCGTAGCCCGAGCGCACCACCTCATCCAGCTCAGCCAGCCGGTGCAGCATCAGCCGCTCCAGTTCCGGCATCTTTTCCAGCGGCACCTCCTCGCCATCGTCATGGGCCAGCGTGCCCAGCATCCAGCGGATGGTGTTGCGGAGCTTGCGGTAGGCGTCGATGTTGGTCTGCAGCACGTTCTTGCCGAGCCGCTGGTCTTCCCAATAATCTGTCGTCACCACCCACAACCGCAGGATATCGGCGCCGGACTGTTTGATGACGTCCTGCGGCACGACGGTGTTGCCGAGCGACTTCGACATCTTGCGGCCCTCCTCATCCATGGTGAAGCCATGGGTGACGACGGTGTCGTAGGGCGCCCTGCCCCTGGTGCCGCAGCTTTCGAGCAGCGAGGAGTGGAACCAGCCGCGATGCTGGTCGGAGCCTTCGAGATAGACGTCGGCCGGCCATTTCAGGTCCGGACGGTCTTCCAGCGTGAAGACATGCGTCGAGCCCGAATCGAACCAGACGTCGAGGATGTCCATCACCTGCTTCCATTTGGAGGCATCGTGATTACCGAGGAAGCGCTCCTTGGCGCCGGCAGCGAACCACGCGTCGGCGCCTTCCTGTTCGAAGGCATCCATGATGCGCTGGTTGACCGCTTCGTCCTTCAGCACATTGCCGTCCTCGTCGGCAAAGACGGCGATGGGCACGCCCCAGGCGCGCTGGCGCGACAGCACCCAGTCAGGGCGCTCCTCGATCATGGCGCGGATGCGGTTCTGGCCGGCCGCCGGCACGAAACGCGTGTCGTCGATGGCCTTCAGCGCGCGGCTGCGCAGCGTCGTGCCGTCGCCGAGGTCCTTGTCCATATAGACGAACCATTGCGGCGTGTTGCGGAAGATGATCGGCTTCTTCGAGCGCCATGAGTGCGGGTAGCTGTGTTTGAGCCGGCCGCGCGCGAACAGCGCGTTGCGCTTGATCAGCTCGTCGATCACCGCCTGGTTGGCATTGCCCTTCTTGCCGTTGTCGTCGAGGACGCGCGCGGCGCCGCCCTCGCGGTCCGGGCCGAAGCCCGGCGCGTCCTTGGTGAAGAAGCCGCCATCGTCGACGGGAAACGGGATCGCGGTGTCGATACCGCGCTTGAGCAGCTCGGCCACCGCATCCGTCCAGGCGTCGAAGTCCTCTCGGCCGTGGCTGGGCGCGGTGTGAACGAAACCCGTGCCGGCGTCGTCGGTGACATGGTCGCCGGCGATCATTGGCACGGGGAATTCATAGCCGCCGCCCAGCCCCCTGAAAGGATGCGAAAGCGTAAGGCTTGCAACCTGTTCGCTTGAGACGCTGTGAAGCCGAGTCAACGTGACCTTGGCTTTTGCCGCCGCGTCCTCGGCCAGTGCATCGGCGAAGATCAGCTTCTCGCCGGGCTGCGGGCCGAAGGCATTCTCGGCCGCCGTCACCGTGTAGAGGCCATAGGCGACGCGAGGCGAATAGCTGACGGCGCGGTTGCCGGGCAGCGTCCAGGGCGTCGTTGTCCAGATGACGACATGGGCCTCGAGCAGGTCGAGCGAGGATTCCGACAGCACCGCAGCCTGCGCGTCCTCGGCACCGGTAACCGGGCGAGCAAGGCTGGCGACCGGGAATTTCACCCAGATCGTATCGCTCTCATAGTCCTGGTATTCGACCTCGGCCTCGGCCAGAGCGGTGCGCTCGACCACGCTCCACATCACCGGCTTGGAGCCGCGATAGAGCTGGCCCGACATGGCGAATTTCAACAGCTCGCCGGCGATGCGCGACTCCGCGTGGAAAGCCATCGTCGTATAGGGGTTCTTGAAGTCGCCGACGACGCCGAGCCGCTGGAATTCGCCGCCCTGGACCGAGATCCAGTGCGCGGCGAAGTCGCGGCATTCCTTGCGGAATTCGTTGACCGGCACCTCGTCCTTGTTCTTGCCCTTGGCGCGGTACTGCTCCTCGATCTTCCATTCGATCGGCAGGCCATGGCAGTCCCAGCCCGGCACATAGTTGGCGTCGTAGCCACGCATCTGGAACGAGCGGGTGATGACGTCCTTGAGGATCTTGTTCAGCGCATGGCCGATATGGATGTTGCCGTTGGCGTAGGGCGGGCCGTCGTGCAGAACGTATTTTTCGCGGCCGGCGGCCTTCTCGCGCAGCTTGCGATAAAGGTCCATGTCCTGCCAGCGCTTGACCAGCAGCGGCTCTTTCTCCGGCAAGCCGGCGCGCATCGGGAAATCCGTCTGCGGCAGATAAAGCGTCTTGGAATAGTCGATCGTTTCAACAGTGTCGGTCATTTGGTCTGCCATGTGCATTGCCCGGCGGCATCGAAGCTCGGGCGTGAAGTCTTCGGTTGACGCATATCATTTTCCCAAAACCGGACCCACTTTTGGGCGATATGCGTTGATGTTCTGGAAAAAGCGCGAGGGGGCGCGCAGAAACTCCCGGCGGCTCCGGCGGCGCTCAGGCCACCCGGAACACCGGGCCTGTAATTCGTATCGCGATCGCGAAAAGGCGCGAAAAGCTGGTCATGGCTGGGCTTTTAGCCGAAGCTACGGCAGGAATAAAGCGCCGAAATCGCCTACATTGAAAAGTTGAAACGGTAGGTGGTCGAGACACCGACGGTGAACTGGTCGCGCTGGCCGCGCTCCTTGACCAGGCTGGAATCGGCGGCCGGGCCCCTCAGGCGCGCATATTCGCCGAATAGGCTGGCGGTCATCGGCTCCGTCACCTTCCAGGTGATGGCGCCGCCGAGGCCGGTCGATTTCAGGCCGCCGCCGGGATGGTATTCGCTGAGGCCCGATGCCGCGGCCTCCTTGGCGTTGACGCCGTAATAGGAGTCGAAATAGCCCGACGAGGCGAACGACACGCGCGGGCCGCCCGAAATCCTGACCGTCGGCGTCACATCGTAAAACGCATCGGCGGCGATGTCGGCGACAAAGCCGTCATGGGCACGGATGCCGTGGCGCAGTTCGGCGCGGGCGCGCAGCCAGTCCGTCGGGTAGAATTCGAAGAATCCGCCGACCTCGCCGCCCCAGCGCACCGGGTCGAGGCCTTTCAGCTCATCCTTGCTGCTGCGCGAAAACAGGAACTTTCCGGTCAGGCCGGCGCGGACGCCGCCATCGTCGACCAATGCCAGCGAAATGTTGTCATTGCGCGAGGTGAAGCGGGCGGCGGGGCCGACCTTGCCCAGTGAGATGATCGGCGTGGCGCTGAGCAGAAGACTGTTGGCGCCCTCGAATTTCGGCGCGACCATGCCGGTGGCGCCAAGCGTCAGATACCAGTCGCCCGAGAGCCAGCCGAAGGTGCCCCCGCCTGCGTTTGCCACCGTGGGCGCACCCAGCATGATCGCCGCCACAACCGCAGACATTTTCCCGACCGGACTCATGGTCACTCCACTAACACAACACAGCCGCGCCCCCGGCCACAGCTTTGACGGCCGTTTGGTAAAATTTGATTTAAGTCCGAGACAGAGATCGCGGTTTGCAGTTGTCCGCAGTCGCTGGACGGGTGCCGACGCCGGGACTAACCTCAGGGACGGCGACAAGCCAGGCGATCTTTGATGCAAAGTGACTTTGAGGAGATGCGGCTATGACCCTGCACGGTGACACCCTGAAAGACGCGATCGGCCGGACACGAGACAAATGGGGATGGTTCGTCGCGCTCGGCGTGCTGCTGCTCATTTTCGGCGGCATTGCCTTCGGCAATCTGTTCATCGCCACCGTCGCCTCGGTCTATGTTGTTGGCTGGCTGATGCTGATGGCCGGCATCATCGAGATCGTGCATGCCTTCGGGGTGAAGAGCTGGAGCCGCTTCTTCTATTGGCTGCTCAGCGGCCTGCTCTATGCGGTTGCCGGCTTCTTCGCCTTCGACAATCCGCTGCTGGCATCGACGGTGCTGACCTTGCTGCTGGCAGTGGCGCTGGTCGCCTCGGGCGCGCTCAGGGCCTGGGTCGGTTACAGCCACCGGCCGGAAAATGGCTGGGGCTGGGTCGTCGCGGCGGGCCTGATCAGCGTGCTGGCGGGCCTGACCATCGCCATGGGCTGGCCGGTCAACAGCCTGTGGGTGCTCGGCCTGTTCCTGGCCATCGACCTGATCTTCCAGGGCTGGAGCTTCATCGCCCTCGGACTTGCCTTGAAGCGGTAGGCGGCCGGACGCTCAAAAAGCGATCGCGCTGTCGAGTTGCGACAGCGGCCTGACGCCGGCCAGCAGCGCGCGTGCCTCCGCCTCGTCGCGCTTGATCTGCGCCACCAGCGCATCGAGCCCGTCGAACTTCACCTCGGGGCGGAGGAAGCCGAAGAACGAGACTTCGCAGATCTCGCCATAGAGATCGCCGGAAAAGTCGAAGACAAAGGTTTCGAGCAGCGGCGCGCCATTGTCGTCGACGGTCGGGCGGCGGCCGAAGCTGGCCACGCCGTCATAAAGCGTGCCATCGGCGCGGCGGAAGCGGACAGCATAAATCCCTTCCTTCAGTTCAGCTTCCGGAGAAAGCCTCATGTTGGCTGTCGGGAAGCCGAGCGTGCGGCCGAGCCGCTGGCCGCCGATGACTTCGCTTTCGACGGTGAAGCGGTAGCCGAGCAGGCCGGCGGCCTCGGCGACTTCGCCCTCGCACAACAATGCGCGGATGCGGCTCGACGACACCACCTCGGCGCCTTCGTCGCGAAAGGCGTCGACCAAAGTGACGCCGAAACCGTGGCGCTCGCCTGCCGCCATCAGAAAGGCCGGGCCGCCTTGCCGGTCCTTGCCGAAGTGGAAATCGAAGCCGGTGACGGCATGGGTGATGCCGAGGTTCCTTTCCAGCACATCGGTCACGAAAGCCTCGGCCGACAGGCCGGCAAAGGCGCGCGTGAATGGCTGTTCGACGAGTGCTGCAAAGCCCAGATGCGCCAACAGCCGCGCCTTCATCGGCGGCGGCGTCAACACGAACAGCGGCATATCGGGCCTGAACACCTTGCGCGGATGCGGCTCGAAGGTCAGCACCAGCGCCGGCACGCCGCGCCGCCTGGCTTCGGCAAGCGCGCGTTCGAGCACGGCCTGGTGGCCGCGGTGAACGCCGTCGAAATTGCCGATCGCCACCACGCCGCCACGCAAGTGCGCCGGCAGCGGCGCGGTCGCGGAAATATGGTCGAAGGCTGCGCTCATGGAAGCGACCCTACTGCAGTCTCGGAATGACGGCGACCGGCCGGTAGCCGTGCTTTTGCAGAAAGGCTGCAAGCCTGGCAGGGTCCGGCTGCATGGGATCGCCATAGTCGCGCGCGTGAATGCCGCCCGACACGTAAAGCACGTCGATGCCATTATCGGCGGCGCCCTTGACGTCGGTCAGCATGCCGTCGCCGATGGCCAGCACCTCCGAGCGCTCGACGTCACGGCCAAGAAGCAAGGCGAGCTCCCGCATTGCTGCGTCATAGACCGGCGCATAGGGTTTTCCGGCGATCAGCGTGCGGCCGCCGAGCTGGGCATAGTCGCGGGCCAAGGCCCCGGCGCACCAGATCATGCGCTCGCCTCGCTCGACCACGATGTCGGGGTTGGCGCAGATAAAAGGCAGGTTCCTGGCCCGCAGTCGGCGCAGCAGTTCGGCGTAATCCTCAGGTGTTTCCACCTCGTCGTCGAACAGGCCGGTGCAGACAACGCCGGAGGCTTCGAACTCCTCGACGAGATCGACGTCGAGACCGTCATAGAGGGTGAAGTCGCGGTCGGCGCCGATGTGGAAGATTTTTCGCGGGCCTTCGGCGATGAGGTCGCGGGTCACATCGCCGGAGGTGACGACACGGTCGTAGGCAGCGGTGGGGACGCCGATCGCATTCATCTGCGCCACCACATCGGCATTGCGGCGTGGTGAATTGGTGATCAGGACAACCGGAACCTTCGCAGAACGCGCAGCGGCAAGCGCCTCGGCGGCCGCCGGGAAATGCCATTCGCCATTGTGGATCACGCCCCAGACATCGCACAGGATGGCCGAGTAGGCTCCCGACAAATCCCCGAGCGAGCCGATGATGTCAGGCGAATCCGCCATGCCGTTTTCCTGATGTGACGATCGTTGCGAGAGCTGCAGCCGACGGTCCGCCGCAACCGGCCCCGCATTAACCGAAGCGTTTCATCCTGTCACCAGCTTTCGGCGTTTTCGACGCCGTCGCGCCACGGGCTGATGGCGATTGCATCTCGATTCAAGCGCCCCTTCCCCAAGCTTCGGTCGATCGAAAAATGTTGCTTCGCCGTTCACCAGGGCCGAGTGGTTAACGAGCCTTGAAATGATGGGCCGATCTTGAACGCATTTCAGCAACCTGAAATTTAACGATTTGTGGGCATCTTCGCGCCGATTTTCGATATTTGGATCCTGGCAGGGGTGCTGAAGGCATGATCCGCAGATTTCTACGCGACAGACGCGGCAATTATGCCTTGATGACGGTGATCGCCATGGTGCCCTTGATGGGCGCCTTGGCACTCGCCATCGACTACACCGAACTGATCCGCCAGCGCCAGGACACGCTGAACGCGCTCGACGCCGCAGGCATCGCCACGGCCCAGCAGATTGTCTCCGGCGCGACCGACGATGCGGCCAAGGCCTATGCCAAGGACTTCTTCGAGGCCAATCTCGGCCACGTTCAACCGGCCAATACGGCGCTGACCGTGACGCTGCCCAACAACAACGCCGGCGGCGGCACGCTGGTTCTGCAAGCCGCCCTGACATACAAGCCGTACTTCGTGCCGGTTGCGGCCATGCTGCTTGGCGAATCCTCCGGCAACACCAACGTCAATTTTACCGCCAGATCAGAGATCCGCCTCAAGAACACGCTGGAAGTGGCGCTGGTGCTCGACAATTCCGCCTCGATGTCCGAACTCGGCAAAGATTCGAACGCGGTCAGGTTCGACTTGCTCAAGAGCGCGGCCAAGCAATTGGTGGATCAGCTTGCCGGCCAGGCGCAGATGATGAAGCAGATAAGCAATCCGGTCCAGTTCAGCCTTGTCCCGTTCGCAGCCTCCGTCAATGTCGGCCCGGCAAACAAAGACGCGACGTGGATGGACACGACAGGCGTCTCGCCCCTCGACCAGGAGAATCTCGATTGGTCGACGCTTACCGCGACTAACTCCCCGAACCAGTACGCGACGAAGTCCGGCAACAACTACTACGCGAAGGGTTCGCTCTGGGATGCCACGCAACTGAACCAGGTGCTGACGCGCTTTTCGCTCTACAAGTGGATGAAGCGCATTTCGTCGTGCACCAAAAACTCGAGTAACGTTTGCACATCCAACATAGTTTACGCGCCGATCGCGACCTGGGGCGGCTGCGTCGAATCCCGCCCGTATCCTTACAATATAGACGATACAGCTGCTTCAACCTCGACACCGGCTACCATGTTCGTGCCGATGTTCGCACCCGACGAGACCGACAATATTGACAGCAGTTCACGGCCGGCGAACAACAACTGGCACCTCGACGTGACGACAAACTCCAACAACGCCACGCGCCAGAAATACATGCCGAAATATTTCAATGCCGGCACCAAGGTAACGCCGGCCTACGGCATGAATGAGGGGCCGAACACAAGCTGCAGCACGACCGCGATCACGCCTTTGACCGACGTGTCTGTCGCTGCCGGGGCGACAGCAGTGAAAGCGGCCATCGACGCCATGGTCGATGTCGGTGCCACCAACGTGCCGGAGGGAATGGCCTGGGGCTGGAGAACCCTTTCGAGCACGGCGCCTTTCACGGAAGGCCGGCCCGAGACCCAAAAGGGCAACGACAAGGTGCTGATCGTCCTAACCGACGGTGCCAACACCTATTACACGCCAACGTCGGTATGGGCGCAGCCTTATTCCAGCACCAACTACAAGAACGGCGGCAACGATCTTGCCGGTTCCAAGGCCATCTACTCGTCCCTGGGATACCTCACCTACCCCAACCAGACCAAACCCTTTAACAGCCCCTATAGCGATGGCCGTATCTTCCTGGGCACCAGCAGCAACGTCAACAAGGGCGATTATTCGAATGCCAACTACACCAAGGCGATGAATGAGCACTTCGCCACGCTTTGCAACAACGCAAAGGCGGCCGGCGTAATCGTCATGACGATCGCGCTCGATCTCGACTCCAGCAAGACGGCCGAAACGGCACAGATGGCCGCCTTGAAAGCCTGCTCGTCGGATTCGCGCTTCCGCAAGGATGCGGCCGGCAATCCGGAGAAACTGTTCTGGAACTCGACGGGTGCCACACTGTCGGATGATTTCAAGAAAATCGGCGACGAACTGTCCAATTTGCGCATCGTCGGCTGATCGGCGCAGTCCTTTGGGACGAGGCGCCCCGTCTCCGGCGGGGCGTTTTGCCTAGAGCAGCCGCCCCCATTTGGTTAGCGCTTGGTGAAGCGCTCGGCGCGCAATCGAGCGGTTTCCCAAACCCGTCCTTCAGCGTTTTGTGAAAGTGTGGCGGCATTGAAGAATCCGCAGGCGGGGCCGCTTACATCACATGCGCAAATTCTGGCGTGACTTCTGGCGCGACCGGCGCGGCAATTATGCTCTCATGACCGTTCTGGCCATGGTGCCGCTGATGGGCGGCGTGGCGATGGCCGTCGACTTCAGCGGCATGGTCAGCGAGAAGCAGAGAGTGGTCAACGCGCTCGACGCCGCCAACTTCGCCACAGCGCGCCGGCTGGTGGAAGGCGCCACCGACGACCAGTTGCGCGCCTATGCGCTCGACTTCTTCAAGGCAAACCTCAACGACGTCGATCCCGCCAACACGACGCTCGACGTTACGCTGCCCAGCAGCACAGCCGGCGGCGGCATCGTCAAGCTTTGCGCAAGCCTGGTCTACAAGCCCTATTTCCTGCCGGCAGCTTCGATGTTGATCGGCAAGACGTCAGGCGACATCGACTACTCCGTGTGCTCGCAGGTGCGGTTGAAGAACACGCTGGAAGTAGCCATGGTGCTCGACAATTCGGGCTCGATGTCGACACCCGGCACCGGCTCCGGACAAAAGCGCATCGACCTTCTCAAACAGGCCGCAAAGCAGCTGGTCGACACGCTTGCCTCGCAGGCGGCGATGATCAAGCAGATCGACAAGCCGGTGCAGTTCAGCCTGGTGCCGTTCGCCGCATCGGTCAATGTCGGCGCCAGCAACGACAATGCGTCATGGATCGACGCCTATGGGCTGTCGCCCATCCATAATGAGAACTTCGACTGGTCGACGCTGAACGCCGCTGACAAATATGCCCAGAAGATCGGTGGCATCTGGTACAAGAAAGGCACCGGCTGGGGTGAGCAGGAGGGGCAGATGCTGACCCGCTTCTCGCTTTACCGTGACATGAAGGTGGTCACCAGCCACGAGCGCATCGTCGGTAGCAAGCGCGTGGTCTGCGACAAATACCGTGCCAATCATACATGCTCGGACAGCCACGACGAATACGACTACACCGACACATACGGACCGTTCGCCAGTTGGCAGGGCTGCGTCGAAGTCCGTCCCTATCCCTATAATGTCAACGACGCGCCAGCCTCTGGCGGACCGAACAACACCGGCACCGGCGTCGGCGACCCCGCGACCATGTTCGTGCCGATGTTTGCGCCAGACGAGCCGGGCAACCACTGGTATATCACGCAGGATCCGGATGAGCCGAAGCCGGTGACCTATGGCGCGGTCAACAGCTGGTGGAACGACGATCCATCGAGCACCACCGGCAAGACCAGGCAGTCCAACATGGCCAAGTATTTCCAGCCGCGGCCGATCAATGCGCCGGTGCTGTCGAAAGGCGCCGGGCCTAATTACAGCTGCACCACGACGCCGATCACGCCGCTGACCGATGTCACCAACGCCGACGGGCTGGCCAAGATCAAGGCTGCGATCGACCTGATGGCACCCAACGGCAACACAAATGTGCCGGAAGGCATGGCGTGGGGCTGGCGCACCGTCTCCAGCACCGAGCCCTTCACCGAGGGACGCCCGGAGACCGAGCGCGGCAACGACAAGGTGGTCATCGTGCTTACCGACGGCGAGAACACCTATTCGACGCCGAGCTCCGACCCCGCCGGCAACAAGTCGACCTATGCCGGCTATGGCTATACCGGCGTCGGCTACAATGGCACTGCGGTCACCCGCCTGTTCGGCGGCACGTCGAGCGCCATCGGACAGTTCAACTATTCGTCGAGCAACTACACCGCCGCGCTCAACGAGCAGATGACGACCTTGTGCAACAACGCCAAGGCGGCCAACATCATGGTGATGACGGTGGCGCTCGACATGTCGACGACCGACGCCGGCGACAAGAGCGCGATGGACGCGCTGAAGACGTGTTCGTCCGACTCGCGCTTCCGCAAGGATCCAACCGACCCGAGCAAGCCTGCAAAACTGTTCTGGAATGCGACGGGCGCCACGCTGTCGGACAATTTTAAGGAAATCGCCAACGAACTGTCGAACCTGCGCGTGGTGAGCTGAGGGTTGAAGCTGCTGATCTCCCCCCTTGCGGGGGAGATGTCGCCAAAGGCGACAGAGGGGGTCGGTTCGACGGGACGCGACCCCCTTCGTCGCCAGACGAGGCTGGCTCTCCACGCGAGACGACCCCCTCTGGCCTGCCGGCCATCTCCCCCTCAAGGAGGGAGATCAACAGCGTCGCCGCCCTCGCCAATTTTTGACGCTGGCGCAAAGGCTACCGCCATCATGCTCTTGCGGTGAGTCAGAGCGCATGGTGAGTATCGTCACCGCTTCCCGGAGACATACCCGTGCCCGAAACCGCCAACCATCTCGCCTTCGCGCTGGTCTGCCTTGGCATGGTGCTGACGCCCGGGCCGAACATGATCTACCTGATCTCGCGCTCACTGTCGCAGGGCCCGAAGGCCGGGCTGATCTCGCTCGGCGGCGTGGCAGTCGGCTTTTTGTTCTATGTCGTATCGGCTGCGCTGGGCATCACCGCACTGCTGCTTGCCGTGCCGTTCGCCTATGACGCGCTCCGTATTGCCGGCGCGCTCTATCTGCTGTGGCTCGCCTGGCAAGCGGTGCGGCCCGGCGGGCGCTCGCCGTTCCAAGTGCGCGAACTGCCGAAGGACAGGCCGCGCAAGCTGTTCGCCATGGGCCTGATGACCAATCTCCTCAACCCCAAGGTGGCGGTGCTCTATCTATCGCTGCTGCCGCAGTTCATCTCGCTGGGCAAGGGCCATGTGCTGTCGCAGCTTCTGGTGCTCGGCGCCACGCAGATTTCGATCAGCCTGACTGTCAATGCGATCATCGCGGTCACGGCCGGTTCAATCGCCACCTTCCTCGCCGGACGGCCGCTATGGATGGTCATCCAGCGCTGGATGATGGGCACGGTGCTTGCCGCGCTGGCGCTGAAAATGGCAACCGACGCCCAGCGCTGAGGTCGGAGACTCCCCCGCTCAAAAGCGAACCTGTCTCCAGTGAGCTCCTATCCGCTGAAGGCTTGCTTCAGAAACGCTCGGACATCCTTCTCGGATTGCTCGGTCGCAGCCGCATTGTACTCCATCCGGTGACCATACTCCTCAGTGCCGGCCTTCAATCCTCGGGATGTGAATGCGTGCCGAGCGCCCTTGAAGACCTCAAGCTGAACAGCACTTCCCTTGCCGCTGCGCTGCGCCATCATCTCCTGGCATTTTTTGGCAGGGGTCCAATCGTCAAGGTCGCCGATCAGGATCAAGGTTGGGACCGTCACGTCGCCATTTGTCGCCGAACAATCCGGATAGTAGGCGATCGCTGCCTTGAACTTGCCCTCGACCAGCCGCTCGGCGCCACCCAATTGCACGGCGTCGAGTGTTGCGATCCCACCAGCGGAGAACCCCATCAACGCAATGCGCTGCCGGTCGACAAAACTGTATTTCGACAGGAACTCCAAGGCACCGTAGGCGTCATAGACGCGATCAACAGAGTGGAGGCCATCACAGGTCTCCTTTATGCCGCGCGTGCTGAAGCTGTCGACAACGAGGACGACGTACCCCCAGGAAGACAGCAGCTCGGACCCGGATTTCCTCAAACTTGGGAATAGGCCTGAACATCCGTGGAGAACTACGACAGCCGGGAACGGCCCGTCGCCCGGCGGTCGCGTCAGATAGCCGTTTAATGGCGTGCCGGGAGCTGTCTTTAGTACCTGTCCGTTCTGTTGCGCAATGCGCTGCTGAAACGGCGTCGGCTTCACGGCGGCGCTTTCGAATTGCACCGGCTGGTCGGCGCTTGCAGACGCGGCGTGAACATGGCTGGTTAGGCAGAAGCAAGCGGCAAAGCCGATACCTCTGAGCAATTCCAGGAATCTGCTCATCATGGGTCTCTCTCTTGACTTCTTAGGCCGGCTGCACCGGCCGAGGTTGACGCCCCTACATCGGCCGCCGTGTCTGCTGCGCGCGCTCCGGCTCCACCACCTTGCGGTAGAGGTGCCAGGTGGCATGGCCAAGCACCGGCATGACGACGGCGAGCCCGGCAAACAGCGGGATCGAGCCGATCACCAGCAACACTGCGACGAGCAGCCCCCACAGCAGCATCTGCAGCGGATTTGCCATCACCGCGCGCGCCGAGGTCTCGATCGCCGCTACGGCGCCGACGTCGCGGTCGAGCAGCAACGGAAAGGCAACCACCGTCGTCGCCAGCACGATCACGGCAAAGATGAAACCGGCGGCATTGCCGAACACGATCAGCGTCCAGCCCTTGCTGGTCGTCAGCACCTCGCTCAGAAATCCAGCGATCGAAGCCGGCGGCTGATCGCCGAACAGGCTGGTGTAGATCGACTGTGCGGTGAACATCCACAACAGGAACAGCACCAGCAGCATGAAGCCGATGACCGCGATCGACGGCAGCGCCGGCGAGCGGCGCACGTCGAGCGCATGCCACCAGGAGGTGTTCATGCCGAGTTCGCGCCGGCGGCTGATCTCGTAGAGGCCGATCGCCGCGAACGGGCCGACCAGGGCGAATCCCGACATCAGCGGATAGATGAGCTGGATGGCGTTGGAGCCGGAGGTCCACCGCGTCAGGATCAGGCCGACGACGGGATAGATCAGGCAGAGGAACACGTAGTGCGACGGCTTGGCCCAGAAATCGTCGAAACCGAGCTTGAGCGCATCCCAGAGGTCCGCGGTGGAGATATGGCGTACCGTGGGCTGCACATGCATACCGTGCGCGTCCGCCATGACATGAAAGCCGGCCATAACCTTCCTCCCGTGTGTCGGGGCGGTCACCGCCTGGATGGCCGCCCGCAGCTGCCACATATACCTGTGGCAGCATAGCCGATTTGCCAGGGGTTGTCCTCGCAGGGATGGCATTTCGCCGGTCCTCACGCGATTTTCATCGCCCTGCCCGGCAAAAGACATGATCACCGGTATCAGAGGTCGCATGAGCATAGCGACCATCGAAGCCGACCAGCCCCAGATCAATTTCGAACGACGCACGCTGCTAAAGGCCGCCGGCCTTGCCGCGCTGGCCGGGCTTGCCGCCTGCAGTACCGTTTCTCTGCCGACCGGCGAAGGCGCCGGCGTGTCTTCCTCCGCCACGGCCACTCTGGCTGGCATCCGCGCCTCGGCCGGGCTCGGCCCGCTGGCGCCGGATGCGCAGCTCGAACAGGCAGCGCTCCAGCAGGCCGGCTACATGGCCCAGCGCGGCCGCATGAGCCACACCACCGGCTGGGGCAAGGATTTCGCGTCGCGGATGAGGGACAATGGCGTGGGGGGCGCCGCCGGCGAAAACATCGCCGAGGGCCGGTTCGACCAGCGGAAACTGTTCGACATCTGGATGCATTCGGCTGGCCACCGCCACAACATGCTCGATCCGGATTTCAGCCGCTTCGGCCTTGCCTATGTGCGCGACGGACGCGACGGCGCTGTCCGTTACTGGAGCCTGGTGCTGGGAAGGTAAGCGCCTGCGGTTAGCGACGCCAACCCATCGTCAGCCTTTCGCGATGAGCTTGCCGATATCCCCGGCCGACAGCGGTTTGCTGAAATAATTGCCCTGCATTTCGTCGCAATTGTTCTTGCGCAGGAAGGCAACCTGATCATCCGTCTCGACGCCTTCGGCAAGCACCCTCAGGTTCAGCTTTTGACCCAATGAGATGACGGCACTGGTAACCGCCTGATCGTTCTCGTCGGTCGCGAGGTCGTCGATAAAGGACTTGTCGATCTTCAGCCGCTGCACAGGAAAGGTCTTGAGCGCGCTGAGGCTGGAATAGCCGGTTCCGAAATCGTCGATCGATATCTGCACGCCGAGCCCTTGCAGCCCGTTCATCGTTGCGACCGCCAACTCGAAATCCTGCATGATCAGGCTTTCGGTCACCTCGAGCTCGAGATACCTGGCCTCCAGGCCACTTTCGTTCAATGCGTTGACGACGCGGTCGATCAGGTTCTTCTCCCTGAACTGCCGCGCCGACACGTTGACGCAGACGGTGACGGGCGGCAGACCGGCGCGCTGCCAGGCTTTGTTTTGCCGGCAGGCTTCGTGCAGGATCCAGTCGCCGATCGGCACGATCAGCCCGGTCTCCTCGGCGGTCGGGATGAACATCATCGGCGACACCAGGCCTCGCGCCGGGTGGTTCCAGCGTACCAACGCTTCGACGGCCAGGATCAGACCCGACCGCAGATCGATCTGCGGCTGGTAGAGCAGCGCGAATTCCGAACGGGCGAGCGCGTTTCGCAATTCCCCCTGAAGCAGGAATTTTTCGTGTGCGCTCGAGTTGAACTCGGGGGCATAGAACTGGAAATTGTCGCGGCCGAATTCCTTGGCGCGAGACTTGGCGGCATCGGCATTGGCCAACAGCTTGTCCGGGCTTGTCCCATCCTTCGGGTAATTTGCGATGCCGATGCTGGCCGTTAATCGCAAGCGGTGCTCGGCGACGGGAACCGGCTCGGCAATCGCATCCCTGATCGTCTGCAGGGTTTCCGAAATGACATCGACATTGGTGGGTTGATCGAACAGGACGATGACAAATTCGTCGCCGCCTACCCGCACGACGGTGTCGGTCGCCTTCACGCATCCAACCAAACGGCTCGCAACAGTCTTGAGCAGTTCGTCGCCGGCATTGTGGCCCAACGTATCGTTCACCAGTTTGAAATTGTCGAGATCGATGAACACCACCGCCACCCAGCGATTGTATCGCTGCGCGTAGAGGACCGCCTGGGAAAGCCGATCCTCCAGCAAAGCGCGATTGGGCAGCCCGGTCAGCGCGTCATGGTTGGCCATGAAGTGGATCTGGTCTTCAGCCCGTTTGCGCTCGATCGCGATACCGGCAATGTGGGTGGTGAATTCGATCAGGCGAGTCTCGGCCTCGGTCGGCTCGCGCACGCTCATCGAATACATGGCAAAGACGCCCAGCACGACGCCCTGATGTGACAGGATCGGGGTCGACCAGCACGAACGGTAGCCATAGGGCGTCGCGAGTTCGCGGTAATCCTCCCAGAGCGGATCCTGCAGAATGTCGGCCACGATGACCGGTTCGCGCCGGTAGGCGGCGGTTCCGCACGACCCTGTCTTGGGGCCGATGGCAGATCCATCGATGGCGCTCATATAGGCTTTGGCCAGGCTCGGCGCCGCACCGTGCCGCAAGTGCACGCCATCCTGGTCAAGCAGTAGGACGGAACCGAATATCCCCTTCACTTGGGATTCGACCAAGCGCATGAGGCTGTCGAGCACGTTCTCGAGCGGAGCGCTCGTCGCAATCATCTCCAGAATGTTTGCCTGTCCGCTGCGCAGGACATCGGCCTGCTTGCGGGCGGTAATGTCGCGGGCGATGCCGACCAGACCGAAAATTTCGTTTTGAGCATTGCGCAACGGCACCTTGGTCGAGGAGAACCATTTTACGGTGCCCGACGCATCGACGACAAACTCCTCCGCATCGATCAAGGGTTGTCCGCTTTCGAGCACCGACTGTTCGACTTGCCGGAACCTCTGCGCAACTTCCGGGGGATGGATATCGAAATCGGTCAAGCCGATCATGTCGGCGGTCTTGTCGCGGCCACTGTCAGTCGCAAGTGCGCTGTTGACGACGACGAAGCGGCTTTGCGTGTCCTTGACCCAGAGATAATTGGGCACCCAGTCGATCAGCGCCTGCAACGAGATGCGCTCGTCGACGATCTGTCGACTGGCGGCAAGATCGGTAATGTCCTCATGGGTGGCTACCCAGCTGCCGTCGGGCATCGGCTGGTTGTAAATCTGGATGGCCCGGCCGTCGGCGAGTTTGGCAGTCCAGGTCCTTGGAGCATTGCCTGAATTGACCGATCTCGCCATCGCCAGATAGGCGTCGGTAGCCAGCGCCGCCGTGCCGGCAGCGGCGCGGCGCTCGACGATTTCGCTCAGCGTCAGACCAGGCCGCAACTGCTCGGGTGCGAGGCGGTAGATTTCCGCATAACGGCGATTGCTCAGGATCAGCCGCTCATCGCGGTCGAAAAAGCAGATGCCTTGCGAAATGTTTTCGAGCACCGTCTCGAAGCGCAGCGCCTGTGCTTCGAGTGTCGTGATCGTCGCCCGGAGGTCACGCTCCAGCGACTCATAGGAAACATCGGCCAGTTTTGCCAACGCGGCCAAGCCGGCAGGCTCAGTCGTTTCCGCGGATTTCCTGGATGATTTCGTAGCCAAACAGACCTTCTCCCAGCTGGGTCTGAAAGAACGCAACGATCATTTATGTGCCATGCGACAGTCTGTTGATAGTGTTGGATATGTACTAACAGCATACAAGCCGAACCGAAATCAGACGAGAGGGTTTCTGGTTACCTGAAACTTAAACGCCATTTTCAAATCACCATCGCAGCTACAGAATCGACATTCTTGGATATCTGGAGAGTTTTGCGATCATCCCGGCAACCGTCCGACCTTGCATATTCGCAGGCGCCCGCGACAACGTCATCTGATATCGACAAATATCGACGCGCGTCTCAATCCATATGTGCCGCCGGCGCGGCGCCGGCAACCGGGGCCGTTTTCGGCTTACGCAGCAGAAACACAAACGGGATGGCAATCAGCGTCATCATCATCAGTATTTTGAAGTCGTTGACGTAGGAGATCATCATCGACTGGACGTTGACCATGCGATCCATCTGCGAAAGCGCCATCGGGTCGCCACCAGCTGCCGCCGGCGAAAGCGCCCACAGATTGGGGTTGAACGGGTTGATGAAGGTCGACAGCTCGGTGTGATTGACCTGCGTGTTGCGTACCAGGAGAACCGTCACCACCGACACGCCGATCGAGGAACCCAGATTGCGCACCAGGCTGAACAGCGCCGTGGCGTCGGTGCGGAAGCGCACGTCGAGCGTGGCGAAGGCCACCGTCGACAACGGCACGAACACCATGCCCATGCCCAGCCCCTGGATGACGCCGGAGCTGAGGATCAGCCAATTGTCCATCTGCGGTGTAAAGCCGGCCATGGTGTAGAGCGACTGGGCCGTGAGCAGAAAGCCGATGACGACGAGAATCCTGGCGTCGATCTTGCTCATGAGCCGCCCGACGACAAGCATCGAAATCATCGTGCCGACACCGCGCGGCCCCAAGACGATACCGATGGTGATGGTCGGATAGCCGAAGATGGTCGACAGCATCGGCGGCAACAGCGACATCGAAGCCAGGATCAGCACGCCCATGACGAAGATGAACGCCAGCCCGGTGACGAAATTTTGGTCGAGGAAAATCTTGGGGTCGATGAAAGGACGTTCCGCCGTCACCGTGTGAATGGTGAACACCCAGAATCCGGTGATCGAAAGAGCAAGCTCGATCCAGATTTCGACCGAGGAGAACCAGTCAACCTCGCCGCCGCGGTCGAGCAGCAGTTGCAGCGCGCCGACGCCGAGCGAGATCATGGCGAAACCGAAGAAATCGAAGCTGCGCACCCGCCGGGCAACGACCGGCAGATAGGCGGCCATGCCGAGAAAGGCGATGATGCCGACCGGCAAGTTAATGAAGAACACCCAGCGCCAGTTGAAATTCTCGGTCAGCCAGCCGCCCAGCGTCGGGCCCAGGATCGGCCCCAGCATGATGCCGGCGCCCCAGATGGCCATCGCCTGGCCGTGGCGTTCCCTGGGATTGATATCGAGCAGGAAGGTCTGCGATAGCGGCACGATGGCAGCGCCGAACACGCCCTGCATCAGCCGGAAGAACACTATGCTCTCCAGGCTCCAGGCGATGCCGCACAGCATCGAGAACACGGTGAAGCCGACCACCGCCGCCAGGAACAGTTCCTTGCGGCCGAAGCGGTCGGCCAGCCAGCCGGTGACCGGCGTCATGATGGCGGCGGCAACGATGTAGGAGGTCAACACCCAGTTGATGTTGTCGGGCGAGGCGCCGAGATCACCGGTCATGGTCGGCAGCGCGACATTGGCGATGGTGGTGTCGAGCGCCTGCATGATCGTCGCCAGCATCAACGCCACGGTGATCAGGCCGCGATGCGGCACTTCCTTGAACGGCTCTGGCGTGCTCATGATACGGAACTTCCGACAGGTAACAAAAACGTGTACACTAGGCTTCCGGGCGGCGAGGCCTTCTCTGGTGAAGAGACCCTCATCGCGGTGGGACGCGATCTATCGATGTGGGGGTTACATCGACCGAACGTCTCAACACATCAGGCGCTTACCGCCCGGAAATCCAAGGACCGGAGGATCGGCGCCGCGATAGCCAGGCGTTGGTCAGGCCGCGATGCGGCCCGGTCCAACCCCACCCGTCGCGCAACCTGCCATCGGACCAATCCTGTCATCCCACCTCGCCTGAGCGAGCATTCCTGCCCGGCCGTGATCCTGCTTTTCAGGATCACGGTCCATTCACAGTCTATTGTGCCTCGCCCGCCGTGGCGTGGCCGAAGATGGCCGGCAACCCGCGGGCAACGCCGGTGTCCACCGTAACCGAGGCGCTCATGCCGGTGCGCAACGCCATCTTGGCATCGGCATCGGTGAGTTCCAGGCGCACGGGAATGCGCTGGGTGACCTTGACCCAGTTGCCGGTGGCATTCTGGGCCGGCAACAGCGAAAACTCCGCGCCAGTGCCGGCGCCGATTGCCTTGACGGTGGCTTCGAATGTGCGGCCCGGATAGGTGTCGACCACGATCTCGGCCTTTTGGCCGGTTTTCATGTGGGTAAGCTGGGTTTCCTTGAAATTGGCATCGATCCAGGTGTCGCCGGTCTCGACCAGCGCAAACAACGGCGTGCCGGAACCGACATACTGACCGACCTTGAAAGACGAGGCCTGGCTGATGACACCATCGGCCGGCGCCTTGACCGTGGTCTGTGCCAGATCGTAGGCGGCCTTGTCGCGCGCGGCGAGTGCGGCCATCACCGTCGGGTGCTTGTCGGTCTCGATATCGGGATTGCCGGCGAGAGCGGCCTTGGCGCTGATGATGCCCTGCTCGGCCACCGCCAGCTGCTGCCTGGCCTTGTCGAGATCGTTCTTGGCCTGATCCAGCGAGGATTTGGCGTTGATGCCCTTCTGGGCAAGGTCGGCCGCGCGGTCATACTGCGACTGCGCGTAGTCGACTTCGCTGGCGTCGGACTTCTCCTGCGCCATCGCCTGGCTGTAGGCAGCGCGCAACTGTTCGATGCCCACGCGTGCGACCGCAACCGCCGCATCGGCCTGGGCCAACGCGATCCGGTAGGGCTCGGGATCGATGGCAAACAGCACATCACCCTGCTTGACCAGCTGGTTGTCTGAAATGTTGACCTGAACGATGCGCCCGGCCGTATCCGAGGCAATCGACACCTTGGCCTGCTGCAAATTGGCGTTCTCGGTCTCCTGATAGCGGCCGCCGGTCACCCAGACATAGCCGCCGCCAATGGCCAGTGCCGCCGGCAGGACGACCATTAGAAGCAAGCGGCCGAGGCGGCGCTTTTTCGGAGTGGGAGCGGGCTGCGCGGACGGAGCCACCGCGACGGGCGCGGCGGTCGGCTGGACCGGCGCTTCGGCGGCCGGTTGTGCCGGCGTTTCGAGCTTAGTCACATTCTCGTCTATCTTGGCTGCCGCGTTCATGACGCTGCCCCTTCCGTACTCTTCAAGGACGACGTCTCACCGTCCGCAAGGTTTTGCACAATGGTATCCAACGCCCGGATCAGGACGCGGCGATCTTCCGGCGAAACGCCGACCAGCGATTCTTCATAGACCTCGCCGGCAAGGCTTTTGACATTGGCATAGGCCGCATTCGCCTTGTCGGTCGGGAAGATCATGCGCACGCGCCGGTCGGTTGCGTCAGGTCGACGTTCGATCCAGCCGCCCTCCTCCATGCGGTCGACCAAGCGCGAGACGCTGATCGGCTCGATTTCGAGCAGTTCGGCAAGCCGCGCCTGAGCCACGCCCGCTTCCTTGGCAACGCGGACCAGAAGCCGCCATTGCGCCGAGGACAGGCCAAGCCCGCTGGCGCGCGCCTCGAAGCGCTTGCGCATCAGGCGCTGCACGTCGTGGATCAAAAAGCCCAGTCTATCTATGCCGTCGGAAACCATGAGCGGTATATATTATAAGCGTGCTTACCATTCAAGATGCCGCATTGCGCCAGAGCTGCCAAACAGGGAAGCCACGCCGCTCGTCAGGCGGCAAAGGTGCCTATTTCCCCAAAACCGTGTTCCGCTCTTCCCAAGAACCGATCCTGCTTTGCCTCTAAGGCAGGCCCTCAATGGTCGTCGCCACGCGTGGAGCGATTCAGGCCAAAGCGGTTAAGTGAGCGGAGCAGACCGATGCAACCCTTGAACTATGCGATCGTCGGCGCCGGCATAGGCGGCATTGCGGCCGCGCGGCTCGGATCTGTTCACCAGCGATCTCGGCTGGGTCGAGGGCGCGGTTGCGAGCGCCGAAAGTGCGGCGACCTTTTTGGCCTGCGGATCCATGCGGGTCTGCAAGGCAGACATTACGGCGGCCGCATGCTGAGCAGCGGCTTCGCCATCTGATCCCAGGCGCCAGCGCGGGCCGCCCCGTCAACGGACCGCCGCCGTCAAGGCCGGTCGCCAAAACATCGGAAAATTTTCAGAAACCGATCGGGATTTCAGCCGCCGAAACGCCGAATGAGAGCGTGCTGGTGAAACGGGTGGACTGACCCCGAATTTGCGCCAAGGCGCTTCCCCTCTCCCAGCCAGGATTATTGCCGGCTGCCGGTTCGGCCGGCCGCACCATGGATAGGAGACAATATGAGCACCGCATCCCATTTGAGGTTGAAGAAAGGCCTTCTCGGCGTATCGCTTGCCTGCGCTGCCGCCGTCGGCTGGTACGCCGCCAAGGGCGAGGCCGCGGGCGCCAAGCCTGAAGCGCCCGAGCTGAAACTGGTCAAGGCGATGGCGGTCAAGCCGGCGCCGCAGGCCGACAGCCGCCTTGCCATCGGCGAGATCCGCCCGCAGCGCGAGAGCGATCTCGGTTTTCGCATCTCCGGCAAGCTGGTGAAGCGCTTTGTGTCGGTCGGCCAGAGCGTCCGCAAGGGTGACATCCTCGCCCGTATCGACGACCAGGATTGCCGCAACCGGCTGCGCAGCGCCGAGGCCGATGTCGCGGCCGCACAGGCGGTGCTGGTCGAGGCCAGCGCCGGCGAGAGCCGCATCGGCGCGCTGCTGCGCAAAGGCTATGCGACGCGCGCCAATTACGATGCGACCTTGAAGAACTTGCGCTCGGCGCAGGCCAAGCTGGACTCTGCCAGGATCGGCTACGAGATGGCCAAGGATCAGCTCGCCTATACCGAACTGCATGCCGATTTCGACGGCGTGGTGACCGCGACCGGCGCTGAGGAAGGCCAGCTCGTCAATGTCGGACAGATGGTGGCGCGCATTGCCGATCCGCAGGCTCGCGACGCCGTGTTCTCGATCGCTGAGGCGGTGTTCTCCGATGAACACAGGTCCGGACAGCCACCGGAGATCACGGTCTCGCTGCTCAGCAAACCGGCGATTTCGACCACCGGCATCGTGCGCGAAATATCGCCGGTGGCCGATGCCGCGACCCGCACTTTTCAAGTCAAGGTCGCGCTGCAAAATCCACCTGATGAAATGCGCTTCGGCTCCAGCGTTGCCGGCCGCGTAAACGAGGCCGGTGCGCCGGTCGTGGTGCTGCCGGGAAGCGCGCTGTTCGACAAGAATGGCGAGCCGGCGGTGTGGGTCGTGAGCGCCTCATCGGCCGTCGAGCTGAAGAGCGTCGTCATCGCCCGCTACGAGACCGACCGAGTCGTCGTCAGCGACGGCCTTTCCGAAGGCGACATCGTCGTCACCGCCGGCGTCAACCGCTTGCGCGAGCATGAGAAAGTCCGCACTCTCCAGGGAGAAGCAAAATGAGCACGGCTCAAACAAAGGTCCTCATTGCCGGCGCCGGCCCCACCGGCCTGACGCTTGCGCTTTGGCTTACCCGTCTCGGCATTCCGGTCCGCCTCTTCGACAAGGATGCCGGCCCCGGCGAGACCTCGCGCGCGCTCGCCGTCCAGGCCCGCACGCTGGAATTCCATCGCCAGATCGGCATCGTCGATGACATGATCGCCGCAGGCGTGAAGATCGAACAGCTTACCGTGCACACGCCAGCCGGCGTCGCCGCAAAATTGCCGCTGGCCGATTTCGGCCGCGGCATCAGCCCTTACCCGTTCGCCTTCGCGCTGCCGCAGGACATCCACGAGCGCATCCTGATCGTGCATCTGGAGCGCGCCGGCGTCCAGGTCGAGCGCGACACCGAGCTTGTCGCCTTCGAAGACAAGGGCAGTTCGGTCGTCGCCACCTTGCGCAAGAACGGCACGGACGAGATCGTCAGCGCGGCCTATCTCGCGGGCTGTGACGGCGCCCGCAGCGCGGTGCGGCACGGGCTCGGCATCGGCTTTCCCGGCGGCACTTACGAGCAGGCCTTCTACGTCGCCGATGTCGACGGGCGCGGCGATGTCACCCGCAACGGCATGGACACCGTCATCAGCGCCTATGGCTTTGCGATCGTCATGCCGGTGCGGCAGTCGGGCTCGCTGCGCCTGATCGGCATTGTGCCGAAGGCGCATGAGGCCGACGAGACGATCACCTTCGAGGCGATCCGCGCCGATATCGAGCGCGACACCGGCGTGACGATCGACAAGGTCAACTGGTTCTCGACCTACCGCGTCCATCACCGCGTCGCCGACCGCTTCCGCGTCGGCCGCGTCTTCCTCGCCGGCGATGCCGGCCACATCCACAGCCCGGCCGGCGGCCAGGGCATGAACACCGGCATGGGCGACGCGGTCAACCTCGCTTGGAAACTCGCCGCCGTGGTGCAGGGCCGCGCCGATCAGCGCCTGCTCGACAGCTACGAGCCGGAGCGCATTGCCTTTGCCCGCAAGCTGATCCACAGCACCGACCAGGCGTTTCGGGTCGCCACCAACCGCTCGCGGCTGGTCGGCCTGTTCCGCCGCTATCTGATGCCGAAGATCCTGCGCTTGGGCCTCGCGACGACATTTGGATCGCGCGGGTTTTTCGGGCTGATTTCACAGACCCGCATTCAATACCGCGAAAGCGCGATCAGCAGCGGCAAGGCCGGCACGATCGAGGGCGGCGACCGCCTGCCTTATGTCCCGGCGGCGAACGGCGACAATTTCGAACCGCTGCGCTCGCTCGACTGGCAGGTGCATGTCTATGGCGAGGCCAATGGGGAGTTTCGGGCGATGCTCGCCTCGACCGGTATTCCCGTCCATGTCTTCGCCTGGTCGGACATTGCGGAAGCCGCCGGCCTGAAGCGCGACGGCGCCTATCTGGTGAGACCGGACGGCCATGTCGCGCTGGCCTCGCCCGTCCAGGAGGCGGCGGTCTTCCAGCGCTATCTCGCCGGACTGGCGATCAAGCCGAGGCTCGCCGAGCGCGCGCCCTATCGTATCACGGGCACCATGCACAGCCTGGCCTGATCGCTAGCGCCGACCGAAACGGCCGGCGCTGACCAAAAATCCGAAACCCGAAACGTCAGCCGGCGCAGCCCGGCCGCGCGGGAAAGCGCGCGCCTAGACACAGGAGTTGCATCATGACCAGCTTCAACCTTTCCGAATGGGCGCTGCGCCACAAGAGTTTCGTCATCTATCTGATGGTGGCAGCCGCCCTTGCCGGCCTCTTCGCCTATAGCGGCCTCGGCCGCGAGGAAGACCCGCCCTTCACCATCAAGACCATGGTGGTGAAGACGATGTGGCCCGGCGCCACGACCAGCGACACGGTCAAGCAGATCACCGACCGCATCGAAAAGAAGCTCGAGGAGCTTCCCAAGCTCGATTACGTCAAGAGCTACACCAAGCCTGGCGAGTCCGTGGTCTTCGTCAACCTGAAGGACACGGTCGCCGCCGACGAGGTGCAGCCGCTCTGGTACCAGGTGCGCAAGAAGCTCGACGACATCAAGCCGATGATGCCGTCCGGCGTCCAGGGTCCGTTCTACAATGACGAGTTCGGCGATACCTATTCGCTGATCTATGCGCTCACCGCCGACGGCATCAGCCATCGCGAGCTGAAAGATCTCGGCACCAGCCTGCGCGCCGGTCTGTTGACCGTGCCCGACGTCGCCAAGGTCGAGCTGATCGGCCAGCAGGACGAGAAGATCTATCTCGAATTCTCGACGCAGAAAGTTGCAGCCCTCGGCCTCGATGTCGGCGCGCTGACGCAGGCGCTGCAGGCGCAGAATGCGCTGGTGCCGAGCGGAACGGTCGACGCCGGTCCCGAGCGCATCGCCATCCGGGTGTCGGGCAGCTTCACCTCCGAGGAGAGCCTGAAGGCCATCAACTTCTATGCCAATGGCCACTATTTCCGGCTGGGCGACGTCGCCGAGGTCAAGCGTGCCTACTCGGATCCGCCGCAGCCGATGTTCCGCTTCAACGGCAAGCCGGCGCTCGGCATCGCGGTCTCGATGACCGCCGGCGGCGACGCGCTGGCGCTGGGCGAAAACGTCAAGGAGAAAATGCATCAGATGTCGGCCGAGCTGCCGCTCGGTGTCGAACTTGGCCTGGTCGCCGACCAGTCGCAAGTGGTTGAGGAATCCGTCGGCGAGTTCACCAAAAGCCTCGGCGAGGCCGTCGCCATCGTGCTCGCGGTCTCGTTCCTGGCGCTGGGCTGGCGTCCCGGCATCGTGGTCGCCGTCGCCATCCCGCTGGTGCTCGCCGTCACTTTCGTCACCATGGCCTATTTCGGCATCTCGCTGCAGCGCATCTCGCTCGGCGCGCTGATTATCGCGCTCGGCCTGCTGGTCGACGACGCCATGATCGCTGTCGAGATGATGATCTCACGCATGGAGGAAGGCTACGACAAGATTTCGGCCGCGACCTATGCCTACACCTCGACCGCCTTCCCGATGCTGACGGGGACGCTGGTGACGATCGCCGGCTTCGTGCCGGTCGGCTTCGCCAAGAGTGGTGCCGGCGAATACTGCTTTTCGCTGTTTGCGGTCGTCGCCATCGCGCTGGTCGTCTCGTGGATCGTGGCTGTGCTGTTCACGCCGCTCACCGGCGTGGTGCTGCTGCCGGATCGCATCAAGGGCCATGACAGCCACCAACCTTCGCGCATTGCGCGCGGCTTCCAGTCGCTGCTCGAAGCGGCGATGCGGGCGAAGTGGCTGGTGCTGTCGGCAACCGCTGGCCTGTTCGCACTCTCGGTCGTGGCGATGGGCTTTGTTGGCCACGAGTTCTTCCCGAAGTCCGACCGGCCGGAAGTCATGGTCGACCTCACTTTGCCGCAGACGGCGTCGATCAAGGCGACGGATGAAGTGGTTGCGCGTGTCGAAAAGCTGCTCGCGGCCGATCCTGATATCGACCATTGGAGCTTCTATGTCGGCCAGGGCGCGGTGCGCTTCTATCTGCCGCTCGATGCCCAGCTTTCGAACGACTTCTTTGCCCAGGCCGTGGTGGTCACCAAGGGCCACGCCGTGCGCCAGGCGGTGATCGACCGGCTGGAGAAGGAGCTGTCCGACGGCTTCGACAATGTGATGGCCCGCGTCACGCCGCTGGAGCTTGGCCCCCCGGTCGGCTGGCCGCTAAAATTCCGCGTCAGCGGTCCGGATGCGGACAAGACACGCAGCCTGGCGCAGCAGTTTGCGCAGGTGCTGGGTAGCGATGCCGCCGTGCGCAACATCAACTACGATTGGAATGAACCGGCCAAGGTCATCAAGGTCGAAGTCGACCAGGACCGGGCACGGGCGCTGGGCATCTCTTCGCAGCAGCTGTCGGAGACCATCAACGCGGTGCTGTCGGGCTCGAAGATCACGCAGATGCGCGACGACACCTATCTCGTCGACATCGTCGCCCGCGCCGTCCAGTCGGAACGCGCCGACATCGACACGCTGCGCACGCTGACGATCAGCGCCTCCGGCGGTCGCCGCGTGCCGCTCGATCAGGTGGCTGTTCTGAGCTACCAGACCGAGCCGCCGCTGATCTGGCGCCGCGGCCGGCTGCCGACGGTGACGGTCCAGGCCGACATCGTGCCGGGCACCGACGCCGCCTCCGTCACCAAGAAGCTTGGCGGCGCAATCGCTGCCTTCAAGGCGGAGCTGCCGGCGCGCTACAGCGTCGAACAGGGCGGCGTGATCGAGGACAGCGCCAAGGCGCAGGCCAGCATCTTCGTGGTCTTCCCGCTGATGCTGTTCATCATGACGACGGTGCTGATGGTGCAGCTGATGAGCTTCCAGCGCCTGGTGCTGGTGCTGCTCACCGCCCCGCTGGCCCTGATCGGCGTCGCTGGTGCACTGCTGATGTCGGGCGCCCCGATGGGCTTCGTCGCGATCCTGGGCGTGATGTCGCTGATCGGCATGGTGATCCGCAACTCTGTCATCCTGATCGCGCAGATCGACCAGCACATCGCCGCCGGCGAGGAGCCGTGGGCGGCGGTGATCAGCGCCACCACGCACCGGTTACGGCCCATCCTGCTCACGGCGGCCGCCGCCATCCTCGGCATGATCCCGATCGCGCCGACCGTGTTCTGGGGGCCGATGGCCTATGCGGTGATGGGCGGCCTGATGGTAGCGACCGTGCTGACGCTGATCTTCCTGCCGACGCTCTACGTCGCCTGGTTCCGCATCAAGGCCCCGCCGCAAACCCGGCAAGCGGCGGAACCCATTGAGGTGTCTGCCGAGCCGCAGGCCATCGCCGCCTGACGCGGCAACGCATTGCTGCAAGCCGCGGCGGAAACGCCGCCGTGGCGACCCCACTCAACCGAAAGGAAATCGACCATGGACCCCTTCTTTGGAAAGATCCTCGTGCGCTTCAATGCCGGCTTTCTGATCCTGGCATCAGTCGGCGGGCTCGCCACCGACATTGCCGGCTCGTTCTTCGGCACCGGTGCTGAAGCCGTCCTGCTTGGCAATGCGCCGGGCACCGGCATCGGCTTCATCGAGGCGCACGGCCTGGCCCTGATCATCGGCGTGACGCTCTGGCGCATCGCCTACTCCCGCACATGGCATGCCTTCCTGGCTGCCGTGCACCTGCTGCTTGGGACCGCAAACCTTGCGTTCTGGCAGTTCTTCATCGCCGCCGACGTGCTCGTCGTCGGCTACGTCACAACCGCGGCGCACTTTCTGTTCGTGGTTGCTCACCTGGCGGCATTGGCGGGCTCGGCCCGGCTTGCCGCTTCATCCTCCCACTAGACTTTCAACATCTGGAGATATGAAAATGTCTATGAATTCCCTAAAGAAAACCCGCTCCCTGGCTGCCATTCTGGCCATAACATTCAGCGCCCTCGAGATCGCCGGCGCCACCGTGCCGGCGCTCGCGCTGGTCGGCGAGGCGCAGGCTCGTGTCGGTGCGCCGTGGACGCCGCGCAGCGCCGCCGGCGTCGCCCGCCGCACCACCGCATGGCGCGTGCTGCGCCACACCACGGCCTGGGTCGCCACGCTGCCGGCAGGCTGCGTGCGCACCAAGGTCAACGGCTTCGACGTCTGGCGTTGCGGCGGCACCTATTACAGGGCCTATCAGGGCCGCTACATCGTCGTGGTCGTTGATTGACCCGGCTCGATCTCGCCGAGGGCCAGCCTGACGCCCTCGGCGAGATGCTCGGCATCGGCCTTGTTCTCGAACGGCACTCCACGCAGCGCATAGTCGATCGGCGAAAATGGATCGCCCTCCTCGATCAGGGCGATCTGCCGCCGCGCCTTCTCCATCTCGCCCATCTGGGCATAGCAGGCAGCCAGCCTGGTGCGGATCCAGGGCGCCGGGCGCGTTGCAAGCTCAAGCGCATCCGCCGCCTGCCGGTATTCCCCCATCATGTAGAGCGCCAGCGCGCGGTCGAACTGGTACCAGTGCGGGTGCAGGGGATCGATGCGGATGCCCCGCGCCAGCCAGGTCAGCGCCTCGAGCGGCCGGCCGCGCATGGTGAGCAGCATGCCCATCTGCTCGATGCTGTCGGCGTCATAGGGGTTGAGCTGCAGCGCGATGCGCATGTGCTGCTCGGCGGCTTCATGCTCGCGCATATAGAGCCGTATCAGTGATTGCACCCGATGCCCGGTCGGCTGGTCCGGAGATAGGGCCAGGCCCTTGTCGGCGAGATCGCGCGCATTTTGCAGCACCGCATCGCTGGCGCGCCCGAACTCTCCGTCCAATGCCCGCACCAGAGCGAGATAGGTATAGGCAAGGCCGTAGCCTGGATCCTTGGCGATTGCCGCCTCGAACAGGATTTCGGCGCTGCGTTGGTCGGTCTGGGCCGGATCGCGCAACATCGCAAAACCGCGCAATAGAAGCTCATAGGCGGCGAGGCTGGTCATCGGCTTGCGCGAGGCCTGTTCGAGACCGGCATTGGTGACGCGGGTGACCAGCCGGCTGACGATCTGCTCGACGATCTCGCGCTCGATTGCAAACAGGCCGTCGCCCTGCGACTGGAACCGGTCACCCCAGAGCTGGCGGGCGGTGGCGATGTCGACGAGGCTGACGGCCACGACGACATGCTCGCCCTGGCGGCGCAGCGACCCTTCGACCAGATAATCTGCGCCGATGCGGGCGCGGATTTGCGACCATTCGGAACGGCCGAAAGAAGCGAAGGAAAAGCTGGAGTTCCGCGCAAGCACGGTAACCGTGCCGAAGCGCGCGACGCCGTTGATGAGGTCCTCGGCAAAGCCATCGACCATAGCCTCGTCGGCCGGATCGCCGCTTTCGTTGCGGAAGCGCACCACCGCCACCACCGGCTGCGCGCCGATCTCGGGCGCGGTCTGCGCTTCGGCGGCAAGCATATAGCCGCGCTTGGAAACGGTGCGCACCATGTCATCGCCCAGCACCTTGCGGATTTCACGCACCGACTGGGTGAGCGAATCCTCGGTGACGTAGACGCCCGGCCACACCACATCCATCAGCTCCGATTTCGGCACGACGCGGCCCATGTTGCGGGCGAGATGCGACAGCAACGCGTAGGCCTTGGGGCGCAGGAACAGCGGCTCGTTGACACCGCGCAGCGTGCCCATGGCGAGGTCGAGCGTGAACCCGCCAAACCGGAAAAGCTGATCGGCAGCCGTCGCTGTCATCGGGACACCCCTCCCCGGATCGGGCCGTCTCCATTCCCACATCGACACGGCATGGACATGCTGCATTATTGCCCAGTGCGCAATTTCGATCAAACTGTCGGTTGGCGCGATGGATAATGTTGGTCCGCCAAATGCGAGGTGCCATGAACCCGACAGAGAAAGCGCTGTGGTTTGTCGAAAGCCATCTGCCGGAAGCGATCTCGCTTGACGATGTCGCGCACAGCAGCGGCGTGTCGCGCTTTCATGTGACGCGCGCCTTCGGCGCCGCCACCGGCCGTTCGGTGATGGGCTATCTGCGCGCGCGCCGGCTGACCGAAGCGGCGCGCAAGCTGGCCGGTGGCGCGCCCGACATCCTCTCAGTCGCGCTCGATGCCGGCTACGCCTCGCATGAGGCCTTCACCCGTGCCTTCCGCGACCAGTTCGGCACCACGCCGGAACTGGTGCGTGCGCAAGGCAGCCTCAGAAACCTCGACCTCGTGGAGCCGATCCTAATGGACCAGTCCTTCCTCGCCTCACTGCCGCCGCCACGCTTCGAGGCTGGCCGGCCGTTCCTCATCGCCGGCCTCGGCGAACGCTACAGCTGCGAATCCAGCGCCGCCATTCCGATGCAGTGGCAGCGCTTCGGTCCCTATATCGGCAACATTCCGGGCGAGACCGGCGACGTCGCCTATGGCGTCTGCGTCAACGGCGACGATGCCGGCAATTTCGATTACATCGCCGGCGTCGAAGTCCTGGATTTCTCCGACCTGCCGAAAGAGCTTTCCCGGGTGCGGGTGCCGGCGCAGAAATACGCCGTCTTCACCCATGCCGAGCACATCTCGACCATCCGCCGCACCGTCAACACGATCTGGAACAAATGGCTGCCGGCTTCCGGTCACGACATCGCGGACGGCCCCGAATTCGAACGCTACGGGCCGGAGTTCGATCCGCGCAGCGGCAATGGCGGGCTGGAGATCTGGATTCCGGTGAAGGGGTGAGGCCTGGGCCTTCCCTTCTCCCCTTGTGGGAGAAGGTGGCCGAGCGAAGCTCGGTCGGATGAGGGGTGTTCCAGCTTGGCAAGGACAGCGATCCTTCGCGCACCCCTCAACCGTCTCGGCGCTACGTGCCGATCCACCTTCTCCCACAGGGGGAGAAGGAAGAGCTGCTACAACTCCAGGTTCCAGTTCTGGCCGACGAGATCCTTGCCGAAGGAATGGTGGCGCTCTTCCTCGACGAGCTTGAAGCCGGCGCTCTCGTAGATGTGGCGGGCGGCGCTCAATATGTCGTTGGTCCACAGCGTCAGCGTCTTGTAGCCCTTGGCGCGGGCAAAGCCGATGCACTCCTCGACCAGCCGCTTGCCGATGCCGAGGCCGCGCGCCGAAGGCTCGACATAGAGCAGGCGCAGCTTTGCCACCTCGTCCGACTTGCGCACGACGAAGACCGAGCCGACCACCTCCCCTTGCCGCTCGGCGATCCAGCTGCGCTCCCATTTTGGATCGAAGGATTTTACGAAGGCGCCGAGGATTTCGGCGACCAGCGCCTCATAGGTTTCGTCCCAGCCATAGTCCTGCGCGTAGATCTGGCCCTGACGGCGGACAATCCAGCCTATGTCGCCGACCTGCAAGGGTCGCAGCATATAGGGGACTTTGGGCTCCGGGCTCTCGCCCAGGAGCTGCTGCACCGTCTGCATGGCCTTGACCAGCCGGTCCTGTTCGGCAGCCGGGAGCCGCCCCAGCAAGGCCGCGACCTGGTCGTGCGAACCCCGGTTCAGCGGCGCGAAGGCCTGCCGCCCCGCCAGCGTCAGCGTGATCGACGATTGCCGCGCATCCGACGCCAGCGCCGTGCGCGAAATTAGCTGCAAGTGCTCGAACTTCTTCAGGAGTCGGCTGACATAGCCGGCGTCGAGGCCGAGATCGCGAATGAGATCAGTGGCCGTCAGGCCGTCGCGATGCGCCAGTTCGTAAAGCACCCGCGCTTCGGTCAACGAGAAGGCACTTTTCAGCAGGCCTTCGTCGAGCAGACCAACCTGGCGGGTGTAGAAGCGGTTGAAAGCCCGCACCGCGTCGATGCGTTCCTTGCCGGGTTGATGATGGATCGTCATGGGCCAGCCTCCTGCCCCACGACGATCAATCATTTATTTGACTTGGTCAAGTATCGTGGCTGAACGCTCACGCCATCGTGTCTTCGGGAACGAATGGTTTCGGTCAGGCGATGGCGCGGCGGCGGCGCGCGACCAGTATGAACAGGCCGAGCAATACGACGCTGGCCGCGGCGCTCGCGGCGGCGAATTCCGGCACCGGCCGAAAATCCTTGCCGTCGATCAGCAGCGATGCCGCGATCGGCCCGATGGCCAGACCGAAAAGTTGGGCAGCCGGCACCAGGAGCACTGCGGTGCGCGTCTCGTCGGCGGTGA
Organism: Mesorhizobium sp. CNPSo 4684; assembly: GCF_057784315.1. Lineage (NCBI taxonomy): Bacteria > Pseudomonadati > Pseudomonadota > Alphaproteobacteria > Hyphomicrobiales > Phyllobacteriaceae > Mesorhizobium > Mesorhizobium sp. CNPSo 4684. The sequence continues at coordinate 217,823 of NZ_JBWLUX010000006.1, forward strand.
TCGCCAGCCGGATCTGATAAGGCACGATGAACAGAAGAATGAAGCCCATGACCAGCGCGGCGGCCCAGAATATCGTCAGGCTTGGACTACTGGCCAGCACCGCGGAACAGGCGACAGCGACCACGCCGATCGCCACTGTGGCGAAGCGGTAGTCGATGCGCGCTTCGAAGACGGTCGCCGTCATCGCGCCCAGCACCTGGATCGCAAGGCTGGCGGAGACGATCAGGCCGACGGTGCGCCCGTCAATGCCGTATTGCGCGCCGAGCGGCTCGAGGAAGGCCCAGACCGAGCCGAAAAACATGAAGTAGCAGAAGACGCACAGCAGAGCGGTGATCGAAGGAACGGTCAGCACATTGCCGAAATTCTCCTCCTTCGGCAGGTCGGCATAGTTGTCCGGGACGATGAAGGCGACCGCCAGCGAGGCGATGCAGACGACGGCAAGAACGATGAAGCCGCCCGCCGATCCGGCAGCCGGGATGACGTAAAGCGCCAGCAAGAGCGCCAGCGCGCATTGCGCCAGGGTCTGGATGGTGACGAAATAGCCGCCGATGCGCTCGGCCCGGCGCGATCGGGCGATCAGTTCCGTGGCGACCGCCACCAGGCCACCTTCGGCGAGGCCGGCGACAGTGCGGGCGCCAATCAGCGAATTCGGGCTGACCGCATAGGCGGTTGCCCAGTTCGCCAGCGCCAGCAGGACCAGAAGGATCGCACTCTTCCAACGCATATTGCGGGCGGACAGCAGCATCGCGACAACGGCTGACCCAATGCCGATGGCGATCATCTCCGCCGTGGCGACCAGCGCGAGTTCGTCGCCGCTGACATGTCCCTCGGTGTAGAGCGCGCCAAGCAGCACCGGCTGCAGGCCGAGAATGAGCAGGCCAACCGAACCGATCCACAGCGCCGAGGCCAGTTGCGCGGCGGTCGGATTGCCGACCAGCCAGTCGCCGTTTCCGGCATCGGCGTTACCAACAGAAGTCACGGGCGTCTCCCAAACGTCCTTGCCTGACGGCACAAAAACTGACAATCTGTCAGTATTTAGAAACTGATACTCGATCATATTCGTTTGTCAATCATTGGTGAGGCGCGGCATCAGCAAGGCTGGGGATCGAATGGACTTGGCGATCGAGAGGGTGGCGGCATGAACGAAGCGGTGAGAACGGCGACCGAACCGAGGCGCAGGCCCAAGCAGGAGCGCAGCCGCGAGCGCATCGACGCCATCCTGTCGACCACCATGCGGCTGATCGGCGAAAAGGGCATCGACGCCGTCACCATGAAGGAAGTCGGCGCGCTGGCCGGCGGCCCGATTGCCACCGTCTATCATTACTTCCCAAACAAGTCGGCGATCCTGGCGATGCTCTACGAGCGTTTCTCGGAAGTGAGCCGCGCCCGGCTTGCCGTGATCGTTGCCGACATTGGCGGACTGAGCGACGTCATCGCCGCCGCCGACCGACTACTCGACGATTACTATGAACGTGTCGCCGGTGACCCGGCCATCCAGGACCTGCAGAACGCCATCCAGGCCGACAAGGCGCTGCAAAATCTAGATATCGCCGAAACCCGGCGCCAGGCGGCGATGTTCTGCGATCATGTCGGTCCGTTTCTCGCGGCCGAACGGCGTGAAGAGTTCGGGCGCATGGTCTTCCTGATCTTCCAGCTTGCCGGAGGCGTCGTGCGCATGGCGCTGACCCAGGACAAAACGGAAAGCGTCCATACGATCGAGGACTACCGATCGATCATCCATACGCAGCTGCGCCAGTTTCTTTAGGCGAGAAGGCCTATCGCGCCCGGTGCATGAGGCCCTCGAAGCCGTCGGCCAGATGGGCGGCGCCAGCCGCAAACATTTTCACCAGGTTTTTGGGACGGCCCGGCGTCTTGTTGGCATCGAGCAAGATCGCCCTGCCCTCATGCATGACGAAATCGAATTTGCCGTAGTCGAAGCCGAGTTCTCGTCGCCGCTCGCGGATCTCGTCAGGAACAGGGACAGGCTCACGTCGGATCGTTTCAGATGCCTTGACGAGGCCGTTTGGTGACACGTAGCGGGTGCAACGCTCGCTCTCTCCGCAAAACACCCAGAACCGCATTGCGAAGCCATCGGGTTCCCGTTCGGCAATGAACTTTTCCACGACCAGATCGTCGTCGCCGAAGACGCCATCCGGGACGCCGCCAAGAGACTCGTAGACCTCGTAGGGCTGCAGCCCCTGCACATCGGGAAAAGGTGGCTGCTTGCCCGCGCGCCTGGATCGCCGGTTGAGGAACGTCTCCGGAATGCCCTGATTGTTGAGATTGGTTTTGACGATGACCGGGCCTTGCCAGGCGTCGTCATGCGTTAGCAACGCGCCGCTGACCCGTCGCTTGGAGATGTCGGCCGTTGCGAGATTGAGGCAGAATGGAAAACCCCGCGCATAGTCGAGATAATCCGCCGGTGTGACGGTTGCATCGACATGTAGAATTGCGATGTCGGCACTGTGCGTCATGGCCGGGCCTTGCTGGATCCGGACCGAATGGCCGCGCCTTTTCAGTTCTTCGAGAACATCGAAAAGCATGTAGGGGCTCGACCTGCGCAGTAAGAGGTTGCGGCCGCTCTGGAACCGATCGTGCTCATGCGTTACGACGACAATTCGTGCCACAGACAGCCTTTTGATTTCCTGCAATTTTCTAATAGGCGACTGTGAACACCAAAAGCCAGACGTCTCGGACTCTGCAAAGGCAGCATGACAAGTCATTGGGACAATTATCACCGTCACTGGAGGCTTCTGGACGCGCCGCTTCGTCCGACGCCGGAAACCGTTGGTATATTCGAGCGCGAAGTCAGCCTGGCAAATGCCGATGTCCTGCTCCTGGGGGTGACGCCGGAACTTGCAGTGCTTGGCAGATCGATGCTGGCAATCGACCAATCGGCGGCCATGATCTCGGGCGTATGGGCAGGCGACAATGCCTCGCGCAGCGCGATGGCTGGAAATTGGCTGGATCTGCCGGTTGCCGGGGCCAGCACCGAGGCAGTCATTGGCGACGGATGCCTGTCCGCCGTCGCCTCGAAGGCGGCGCGCAATCGCCTGCATGGCGAAATCGTCAGGGTCCTGAGACCCGGCGGGCGTGCCGCGATCCGCGTTTTCGCGGCTCCGGAAACGACCGAGGATCTGGCCAGCATTGAAGCCCAGGTGCTGGCCGGTGCGATCGAGAATTTCCATGCGCTCAAATGGCGGATCGCCATGGCGTGCACCACGGGCGGCCCGGATTTCGCGATCCAGGTGCGAATGATCCGCGATACATTCGACGGCCTGTTCCCCGACCGCGAGGCCCTTGCCGCGCGGACGGGATGGAGCATCGCCTCGATCAACACGATCGACGTCTATGCCGGCTCCGACGTAAGCTACAGCTTCGCGACGCTGGCCGTGCTGGTCGATGAGGCGAGTGCGTGGTTCGGCGACGTGCGCGTCGTGCCGAGCGGCTCCTATCCGCTGGCGGAACGATGCCCTCTGCTGGTGCTTGGATCGCCGAGGCGTCGCTAGGCTTCCCGTCAGACCACGGCAGGGCTCAGATTAGAGCAAATTGAGCCCACCGCTCGCCTTGACTCTCGAAAGCCACGCGCCTATTTCAGCGCCACGTTAGCACTCTCCCTTGGTGAGTGCTAACGCATGTCCGGCATCGCCGGATGGAGGAACTGTTCTCACCGTTCTCATTCGAGGAAGAAAAAATGGCAAAGTCGAAGTTCCGCCCGCTTCATGACCGCGTGGTCGTTCGCCGGGTCGAATCCGAATCCAAGACCGCCGGCGGGATCATCATCCCGGATACGGCAAAGGAAAAGCCGCAGGAAGGCGAGATCATCGCCGTCGGCTCCGGCGCTCGTGACGAAGCTGGCAAGCTGGTTCCCCTGGACGTCAAGGCTGGCGACCGCATCCTGTTCGGCAAGTGGTCGGGCACCGAAGTCAAGCTCAATGGCGAAGACCTTCTGATCATGAAGGAATCCGACATTATGGGCATCATCGGCTGATTATCGGCCTCACCGTCAACTGAATTTCGGGCTTGATCGCAAGCCCCTGCCAGGAGCTAAAACATGGCTGCCAAAGACGTAAAATTCTCCCGCGACGCCCGTGAGCGCATGCTGCGCGG